>JBIQKK010000056.1:2927-18227 GCA_044506585.1 Hyphomicrobiales bacterium | reverse complement strand
TGGGGGCAAGCCGCCCGATGATAACATTGAGCAGTGTCGACTTGCCGGCGCCGTTAGGGCCGATAATCGCGTGAGTCTCACCCTCCGCGACGTCCAGGTCGATGTCGGTCAGCGCATGCAAGCCACCGAAATTCTTGCAGACGTCGCTGACGTGAAGGACGACATTGCGTTCGCTCGTTGCCATCTGGTTACTCCGCCGGCTGGGCGCGGACCGCGCCTGGTGTCGCCGGTGTGCCGCGTCCCCGGAACAGGGACGCTACGCGGCGCACGCCTTCCATGATGCCACCCGGCAGGAACATCACGATCAGCACGAACAACAGCCCGAGAGTGAGCTGCCAACCTTCGCCGACGAACTTGCCGGCGATAGCGACCACCCACTCCCGGATGCTCTCGGGCACGAAACTGAAAATTCGGGTCAGGCTCGACTCGTTGAAGGCCGAAAAGATGTTCTCGAAATACTCGATGAGCCAAGCACCGATAACCGGACCGACGAGCGTGCCGACGCCGCCGAGGATCGTCATCAGCACCACCTCGCCCGAGGCCGTCCACTGCATGCGCTCGGCGCCTGCCAGCGGGTCGGTGATCGCCAGCAGCGAGCCCGCAAGACCCGCATACATGCCCGAGATCACGAACGCCGTGAGCGCGTAGGGGCGCGTGTTGAACCCGGTGTAGTTCATGCGCGTCTGGTTGGACTTGATGCCGCGAAGCATCATCCCGAACGGCGACGCGAAAATCTTCTGGGCGAAGAAGAAGGCGAACAGCAGCACCACGGCGCAGAAATAGAAACTCTCGAGGCCCGTGAAGGTGTGGCCGAAGAGTCCCGCCGAAGGCAGGCCTGGCGCCGGCGGCGCGAGCGCCTTGTCGATGATGCGCGGATCACTGAGCGTAAGCTGCAGTGAAGTTTCGCCATTGGTTATCGGCGTAAAGACCGAATAGGCCAGATTGTAGCTCATCTGCGCGAAGGCCAGCGTCAGGATCGAGAAATAGATGCCGGCCCGCCTGAGGCAGAGATATCCGATCACCAGCGCGAACAGCCCCGAGAGAAGGACCGCAAACACCATCGCCGGCAGGGCGTCCATCGTCAGCAGCTTGAACGACCAGACCGTCGTATAGGAGCCGACACCCAGGAATGCCGCGTGACCGAAGCTGAGATAGCCCGTCAGCCCGAACAGGATATTGAAGCCAATGGCGAAGATCGCCGAGATCACCATCTTCTGCATCAGCGCCGGATACGCAGCACCGAGGGGCTGCAGCCACACCGGCATCGTGATGACGACAAGCGCGAAGATCGCGAAAACGATGAGATCCCGTCGCGGCATGGTGAAGAACGCCATGTCAGTTCTCCATCATGCCGGCACGGCCGAGCAGGCCACGCGGGCGCACCAGCAGGATGATCACCGCTGTGAGGTAGACGATGATCTGATCGATGCCCGGGATGATTGCTTTCACTTCATTCATCGAGGCAAAGCTCTGCAGGATTCCAAGCAGGAATCCGGCCGCGACCGCGCCGGGCAGCGATCCCATGCCCCCGACCACCACCACGACGAAGCTCAGGACCAGGAAATCCATGCCGAGATGGTAGTTCGGCGGAACGAGTGGCGTGTACATCACCCCGGCTAGGCCCGCGACAACGGCGGCCAGTCCAAACATGATGGTGAATCGGCGCCCGATATTGATGCCGAGCAGGCCCACCGTCTCGCGATCGGCCATGCCGGCACGAACCACCATGCCGAACGTGGTGAAGCGAAGAAAGGCGAACACGGCCCCGATGATTCCGATTGAGAACAGGAAGTAGATCAGCCGCCAGAGCGGATAGGTAAGGATGTTAGGCCCGAGCCCGATCCACATCCCGATATCGGCAGCCCCGCGCAGGTCGGGGGGCATCGGCTGGCTGATGGGGTTAGGCCCGTAGATCGCCTTGACGATCTCCTGCAGCACGATGGCAAGCCCGAATGTCACGAGAATCTGCTCCGCATGCGGCCGCTTATAGAACCGCTGGATGATCCCGCGCTCCATGGCGATGCCGATGACCAGCATCACGGGAATCGCGAGGAGGATCGACAGCGGCACCGAGTAATCGATCAGAAACTGACCCCATTCGCCGAACCAGGTTTGGGCGAGCGGCGTGCGGATTTCGAGCGGCGCCCCCCAGGCCGTGAGCTGCGTCGGATCCTGGGTAACCGTCTCGAGCGTGATGAGCTGGCGGAACGTCACCGCGCAGAAGGCGCCGAGCATGAACAGCGCGCCATGGGCGAAGTTGACGACACCGAGCGTGCCGAAGACCAGAGTCAGGCCGAGGGCGATCAGCGCGTAGGCGCCACCCTTGTCGAGCCCGTTGAGAAGTTGAGCGAGTATCGCTTCCATCGGATGTGCCGCGCGTTAGGGGGAAGTCCCGGCCGGAGACCGGCCGGGACCAACACTAGACCTGAGCTCAGCACATCGCCGGGTCGTATGGACCCAGCTCGCCGCCGAAGATCGCCGGATCGTAAGTGACGCTCTCCTTGGACGCGGTGTCCACGAGCTCGAGCAGGTCGAACGGGTTGGCCGGGCTTTCCTTGCCCTTCACCACATAGACTTCCTTGAAGCACTGGTGATCCGAACCGCGATAGGTGGTCGGGCCATTACCCATGCCGTCGAAATCGAAGTCTTCGAGGGCCTTGATGACCTCGGGCGGATAGAACGTGCCCGCACGCTCGCAAGCGTCGGCATAGAGCAGCGCCTGCACGTAGGACGTGTGCGCAATCTGGCTCGGTGGCTGGCCATACTTGGCGCCGAAGGACTTGGTGAAGGCCTTCGAGGCTTCGTCCTGCAGTTGCCAGTCCCAGTTACCCGTGCCGTAGACGCCCTTGATCGCCTCGCCGGCACCCTTAGCCATGAGGTCGGACACGAGCGGCAGCACGATCTGGAACTGCTTGCCGTTGACGACCTTGTCCTTCATGCCGAACTGCACGGCCTGGGTCAGCGAGTTGATCCCGTCGAACCCGTAGTGGTTGAGAATCAGCACGTCCGCGCCCGAATTGAGCACGGGCGTCAGATACTGCGAGAAGTCGCCGGCGCCCACCGGCGTACGAACCGGCGGAATCGTCTTCCAGCCGAGCGCCTCGGTGGCGTTCTTCATCGACTCTTCCTGGGTCCAGCCCCAGGTGTAGTCCGACGTCAGGTGGTAGGCGACGCGGTCGGTACCGTATTCGTTGCCCAGGATCGGCCCGAGCGCCACGCCTGACTGATAGGCATTGAAGAAATGCCGGAAGCCGTAACGCTTCTTGTCCTTGCCGGTGGTGTCATTCGAGTGGGTCAGGCCCGCCATGTAGATGACGCCCATTTCCTGGCAGAGCGCCTGCTCGGCCACGGCGACGCCCGATGACGAGGCACCGCTGATCATGATGGCGCCGTCGCGCTCGATCATGCGGCGTGCCGATTCGCGGCCCGCATCGGCCTTGGTCTGGTCGTCGCCGGTCACATAGGCGACCTTCTTGCCCAGGATGCCGTTACCCTTGAGCGCCTTGGAGGAGAAATGCGGCAGCAGACCACCATCTCCTTCGCCGTTGAGGTGCTCAACGGCCAGCAGGAAGGCGCGCTGCTGGTCGGCGCCTTCATCCGCATAGGCGCCCGTGAGCGGCATGTTGAAGCCGAAAGTCACCGTGTCGCCGGTGGGCGCATTGCAATATTCCTGCGCCCACGCTGTCTTCGAGAAAATCAGCGGCGAAACACCGGTTGCTACAATGCCGGCAAGTCCGCCTTTCAGCACGCCGCGGCGGCTGAAGCCTTTGGGTGAATTGGTCATAAGCTCCTCCTTGAGCGGCGGGAGCCGGTGCGTTGCCGGCCCCTCAACGCTTCTTGCGCACTATGAGCGGCCCCGGCAAAGGCGCGCAATATCTCATTGGTATGGTTGAATAATCTTGTAAATCGTTGGACTTGCGCGCCGCCGTTTCTGTAAATACGTTGACACTTGGAGGTCTAATGCGCGCACCGATCGGCCTGAGGATCAGCTCGAAACGACGGGCTCTTGGCATCTCACAGGCCAGTCTGGCCCGCCGGGCCGGGATTTCGGCGAGCTATCTCAACCTCATCGAACGCAACAAGCGTCATGTGGGCGGGTCGCTGCTGATCCGGCTGGCGGAGGCCCTTGAGCTCGACGTCGGCGAACTCAGCGGCGACGCCGAGCACCGGCTGATCGCGGAGCTCGAGGAAGCCTTGGCCGATCCGGTGCTCGCTGGTGTCGGCGAGTTGCCCGCGCACGAACTCGTCGCGCAGCGACCCGCAGCGGCCCTCGCCATCGCCCGGCTGCATCGGGCCTATCAAACCGCGCAGGCCGATGCCGATGACTATGCGGACCGGTTGCGGGCCGATCCGTTGTTGGCCCAACTGCTCTATCGTGTCCTCTCCGGAATTACCGCCGTCCGCTCGACTGCCGAGATCCTCGACGAGGTGAGCGATCTCGATGAAGGCGAGCGCCGGCGCTTCGTCGCAGCGATCGCCCGCGAGACCAAGGGGCTGAGCGAAGTCGCGCGTGGGCTGGTGGGTCAGTTCGATGTCGAAGCCAAGGCAAGGCGCCTGTCGCCGGCCCGCGAGCTCGACGACCTCATCTTCGACAACGCCAATTATTTCCCGTCGCTGGAAGTCGCCGCCGCCGGCCTACGGCGTGAGGTCGAGACTGAAGGGGACTTCGGCGAAACTGCTCTGGCAACGATCCTGGGACGGCGCTTCGGCGTCAAAGTCGTCCGCAGCCCAAGCCTCGAAGCTGGCGACCAGGGCTTCCCGGGCCAATACCGCTACGACGCTGCTGCCCGCACCATGCTGTTCCAGACCAGCGCGAGCGCTGCGACGCGCCAGTTTCAACTGGCACACCTGTTTGCCGAACTCGCCGCGGCGCCCGCCATCGAGGAACTCTCGACAGCTCCCGAGCTGACATCGGACGCCGCGCGCCGTCTCGCTTATCGCGCGCTCGGTTCTTATGTGGCTGGCGCGATGGTCTTCCCGTACGATCCGTTCCTCCGCGATGCGGAGGTGCTGCGCTATGACATCGATGCATTGCAGCAGGTCTATGGTGCGAGCTTCGAGCAGGTGGCTCATCGCCTGGTGACCATGCGCAAGCCGGGCGCGCAGGGTGTGTCTTTCGGTTTCCTCCGTTCCGACCCGGCCGGACGACTGACCAAGCATTTCCCCCTGCCCGGACTACCCATGCCGAACGCGGGACACGCATGCCCCTTGTGGGCCATCTACGCGGCCTTCCGTACACCCGGCCAGGCCGTGCGTCAGGTCGCCCAGTTCCCCGACGGTTCCCGATATCTCTTCGTCGCCCGGGCGCAATCGAGACGGGTGGCGAAGTACACGGATCGTGCAATCCACACATCGATCATGCTGGCCTGCGACGTGCTGCAGGCTGACCGCACCGTGTACGGAGCGGGTCTGCCTCTCGGCGATCCATCGCTGGACGTGCCCGTAGGGTCGAGCTGCAGGCTATGTCCCCGGCGGGATTGCGCCGAACGGCAGGAAGAAGCCCACGACCCCGCCGGCCGCCTGGGGCCCGTCCGCACGCCGCTCGTCAGGCGATTCGACGCTGGCGACGGCCAGTGACTTTGCGTTACTGTTGGTCGTCCACCGGGAGGGTCGGACGAAAGGGGGGGACGTGGCGGTCGACATACTGATTGCCGAGGATGAGCCGAGCATCCTGGAATCGCTCGACTTCATTCTGAGCCGCGCCGGCTGGTCGATATCGTCGGTCACCGACGGCGATGAGGTCCTGAGCACCTTGCACCGTGCGCCACCCAGGCTCGTCGTGCTCGATGTGATGCTGCCGCGTCAATCGGGCTTCGAGATCCTCAAGAAAATCCGCGCCGATGACATTCTGCGCGAGCTGCCCGTGCTGATCCTGACCGCCAAGGGCCAGGCCAAGGACCGCCGCACGGCCGAAGAGCTCGGGGCCAGCGGCTTCGTCACCAAGCCCTACGCCAACGCCGATGTCATCGAGGAGGTTCGCCGTCTCATCGGTAACGGCGATCGCACTCAGTAGAAATGAAGCGCAAGGCTATCAGTGCTGCGCTTTTCGTGACCGTGCTCGGTACGCTGTTCTTGTTGACGCCTCTTGCGAATGTTTTCCGCCAGCAGAACCGTTTCCTCGGCGTTCCCGCCGAGATGATCTACCTCTTCACCTGCTGGCTTCTCCTCGTCCTCGCCGCCCTGTGGCTCAGCCGCAGGCTGCCGCACGAGGCTGAGGCCGAGTCCGACGGAGACGAAGCCTGATGCTCTCTCCGGGGTTCGTCATCGCGATAGCGGTGGGCTATGTGGGGCTGTTGTTCGTGATCGCCTATATCAGCGACCGCCGCTCACGCAGCGGCAAGGCGGGGTTCCTGCACTCCCCCTTCGTTTATACCCTTGCCATCTCCGTCTATTGCACGAGCTGGACGTTCTACGGCGCAGTTGGTTCGGCTGCCCGCAACGGGCTCGAATATCTCGCGATCTATCTCGGGCCCACCATCGTCTTCATCGGTTGGTGGTTCATTCTCCGGCGCCTCGTGCGGATCGCGCACAACCAGCGCATTACCTCGATCGCAGACCTGCTGTCGTCGCGCTTCGGCAAGTCGAGTCGGCTCGCGGTGCTCATCACGATTATCGCCGTCATCGGCATCGCCCCCTACATCGCGCTGCAACTCAAGGCGGTAACCTCCTCCATCCAGGCCGTGGCCGGCGCGTCCGAATTCGGCAGCGGCAGCCTTGCTGGCGTGGACGAAGTCAGCCTGGCGCTCGGCATCGCCGCGGCCATGGCCGTTTTCACCATTCTGTTCGGCACGCGGCACGTTGACGCCAAGGAGCAGCATCACGGCGTTGTCGCGGCCATCGCCTTTGAGGCCCTGATCAAGCTCGCCGCGTTGCTGGCGGTCGGGTGCTTCGTCGTCTACTCGGCGGGCGGATTTGAGCCGATTTTCCTGCGCGCGGAAGAGCAAGGCTTTGCCTTCAATTCGACCGACACCTTTGGCAGCCGATGGATCGCGATGAATGTCCTCTCCATCGCCGCCATCATCTGTCTTCCACGCCAGTTCCAGGTGACCATCGTCGAAAACTCCGACGAGAACCATCTGCGCACGGCGTCCTGGGCGTTCCCGGCCTACATGCTTCTGATGAGCATCTTTACCCTGCCCATCGCCCTCTTCGGCCTCACGACCATGCCGGCGGGTTCGAGCCCCGACATGTTCACGCTCACCCTCCCGCTGGCCGCCAATCAGCAGACCCTCGCCCTCTTCGCCTTTATCGGCGGGTTCTCGTCGGCGACTTCGATGATCATCCTTGAATCGATCGCTCTGTCGATCATGGTCTCGAACCACATCGTGATGCCGCTCGTCCTCCGTTTCGCCAGCGGCGAAGGTGACGGCGAGGTGCAGGGCGTGAGCCGCCTTCTGCTCAATTCGCGCCGCTTCTCGATCATCCTCATCCTGTTTCTCGGCTTCTTCTACTTCTACATGACCCGAGACTCCGACGCCCTGGCGCCCATCGGCCTCATTTCCTTCTGCGGCATCGCCCAGTTCATGCCGGCCCTGATGGCCGCGCTCTTCTGGCGCGAGGCTTCGCTGCGCGGGGCGACCGCCGCGATTTCGGTAGGCTTCGTCGTCTGGGCATGGACGAGCTTCATGCCGAGCTTTGAAAGTTCGTCGCCAGTGGTGGCGCAGCTCATGGCACAAGGCCCGTGGGGGATCTCCTGGCTGCGGCCGGAAGCACTCTTCGGGCTCGAGGGCCTCGACCCTCTGGTGCACTCGGTGCTCTGGAGTCTGTTTCTCAACACCACGACACTGGTTGTGGTCTCGCTCCTCACCACCCCTTCCGCCCTCGAGCGGGTACAGGCGGCCTTGTTCGCCGACCTGTTCCGCTCGTCTGCCGCCGAGAGTCCCTCGGTCATCCGAGGTTCTGCGACGGCGCGCGACCTCCGTTTCGTCGCCGAACGGGTATTCGGCGCTGCCCGCGCACACGCCCTGTTCGCAGGCATACCCGCCGTGCCCCCAGCCCACTTCATCGACCGGCTGGAGCGCGAGCTGGCCGGCTCTATCGGCGCTGCCTCCGCACACGTGATGCTGAGCAAGGTCGTCTCGGGCGACGCGATCTCTATCGAGGAGGTTTTCGAGATGGCCGGCGAGACCCGGCAGGCCATCGAATATTCCCAGGAGCTTGAACGCACCTCCGAAGAACTGCGCTCTACTGCGGCACAACTGGAAAACGCCAACCTGAGGTTACGCGAACTCGACAGCCAGAAGGACGAGTTCCTGAGCCAGGTCAGCCACGAGGTTCGAACCCCAATGGCCTCGATCCGCTCATTCTCGGAAATCCTGCTGGAAGACGACCTCGAGGAGGCGCAGCGTCGTCGTTTTGTCTCCACCATCCATCAGGAAAGCCTGCGTCTCACTAAGCTCCTGGACGAAATTCTCGACCTGAGTGCGCTGGAACGGGGCGAGCGGCCCTGGGACAATGTGCGGTTCGACGCCGAGGCCGCGCTCGATCGCGCCATCGAAGTCTGCTCGCCCCTGGCAGCACGCCGCAGCATGCAGATCGTGATTGGTCCACGAGCCAGCCATGCACCCGTTGATGGTGATGCGGACCGGCTCTGCCAGGTTCTGATCAATCTCATCGTCAACGCGATCAAATACAACGACGCAGACACTCCCAGTGTGGAGGTTCGCAGCGAACTTGCTGACGACAATCTCGTCATCGAGGTCACGGACAACGGCCCCGGCATCGACCCTGAGGATTCCGAAGCGATCTTCGAAATGTTCACCCGGGGCGAGCGCGGTCGCACCGACTCCACTCCCGGGGCAGGTCTCGGCCTTGCGATTTCGCGCAAGATCATCGCGAGAATGAACGGCACTCTTGAGCTCGCACCGCGCAAGGGTCAGGGCGCCAGCTTCCGCGTAACCTTGCCCCTCGCCGTTAAGCCGGCTTGACCCGTCGAACCCCGCCGTCCGGCAAAAACCCACTGATCGAGTCGTCATACAACTTTTTCAACTTATGCGTTGACTCTGGTCGAGCGCCGTTTCAGTTTGCCTGCAGCCTCGCTGGAGGCTGGGGGAGCCATCACAGACTTTGCCTGCAACCCGCCCGTTTCATGGGTGGCGGGACGGATATTTTTGGCCCTCAAACGTAACATCGGGAGGAGACCACGATGTATCATCTACCCAAACTTGCGGGCGTCGCACTGCTGGCGGCCGCCCTGACTATTGGCGGCGCGAACGCACAGACGGTGCTCCGCTCATCGGATACGCACCCGGATGGGTACCCCACGGTCGAGGCCGTGAAGTATTTCGGTCAGCTCGTCGAGGAGCGCACCGAGGGTCGCTACAAGGTCGAAGTCTATTTCGGCGCCCAGCTCGGCCAGGAAGCAGACACCATCGAGCAGGTCCGCTCGGGCGTGATCGACCTCAATCGCGTTTCGCTGGCGCCTTGGAACAGCTTGGTACCGCTGACCAACATTCCCTCCCTGCCCTATCTCTTCCGCTCGCCCCAGCACGCACGCAATGTGATGATGGGACCGATCGGCGACGAGATCGCGGCGGGCTTCGAGCAGTACGGCGTAGTTGTGCTCGCCTACTATGACGGCGGCGCCCGCTCCTTCTACAACTCCAAGAAGCCGGTGAATTCGCTCGCCGATCTGGCCGGCCTGAAGTTCCGCGTGATCCAGTCGGACGTGTTCGTCGACATGGTTGCAGCTCTTGGGGCCTCGGCCACTCCGATGCCATACGGTGAAGTCTATTCGTCCATCGAGACTGGCGTCATCGATGGCGCCGAGAACAACTTCCCGAGCTACGAATCCGCCAAGCACTTCGAAGTCGCCAAGAACTTCTCGCTCGATGAGCACACCATCGTTCCGGAAGTCTTCGTGATGTCCAAGGTGGCCTGGGACAAGCTGACCCCGGAAGATCAGGCGATCTTCAAGCAGGCCGGCAAGGAGTCGATGACCAAGCAGTACGAACTGTGGGACGCTCGCGTTGAGCAGTCGCGCAAGATCGTCGAAGACGCCGGCGCGCAGATCACAACGCCGGAGAAGCAACCCTTCATCGATGCGATGAAGCCGGTCTACGACAAATACGTGAACACCCCCGAGCTGCAGGACCTCGTCGCTCGCATCCAGGCGACCGAAGGCTGAAGCCGGACTTGATCAGGGGATCGCGGCCATCGCCGCGGTCCCAATTCCTTTCGTTCGGGGGATTAGCAATTGGCTGCACCCATCAGCTTAGACGCCGCGCAGGTTTCCGCGCCCCACCCATTGCTGCTGCGAGCCGGGCGTGTCCTGTCGGCGCTATCGACAGGCTCGCTCTACCTGTCCGGTGCCGGATTGGTGGCGATGTCGGTCATCGTGCTGTGGCAGGTGATCATGCGGTTCGTCCTCAACTGGAACAATTCGTGGACCGAAGTCACCGCGGTCATGATCATGAGCTGGTTCATTTTTCTTGGCGCGGCGGTCGGTGTGCGCGAGAACTACCACCTCGGCTTCGACGTCCTGCTCTATGTCCTGCCCAAGGGCAGCAAGAAGGTGCTGCGCACGATATCGGACCTCGTCGTGCTCGCCTTCGCTGTCGGGATGGTGATCTACGGCATCACCCTGATGCGCCTGCAATGGACAGAGCGCATGCCTTCGCTCGGCATCTCTGGCGCATTCCGTTACCTGCCGCTCGCGGCCGGCGGCGTCCTTATTTCTCTGTTCTCGCTCGAGCGCATGGTCCTCCGTTGGGCGGGTGTCGATGTCGACAAGGACCTGAACGAGCCGGACGAAATTCCCAAACTCGATGACGTCGTGGAGATGTAACCCATGGCCAGTATCATTCTCTTCGGCACGTTCACCATTCTCATGTTCATCGGCACGCCGATCGCCTTCTGCCTCGGCGCCGCGAGCTTTGCCGCCATCATCTATATGGGGCTCCCGCCCCTCGTGATCTTCCAGCAGATGAACTCGGGCATGAGCGTGTTCACGCTCCTCGCGATTCCGTTCTTCATCTATGCCGGCGACCTTATGGTTCGCGGCGGCATCGCCCAGCGGATCGTTGCCTTTGCCGGTTCCATGATCGGCCACCTGCGCGGCGGACTCGGTCAGGTCAACATCGCCGCAGCCACACTCTTCGGCGGCATCTCCGGTTCGGCGGCAGCCGAAGTGGCAGCCGTCGGAGGCCTGATGATCCCGCAGATGAAAGCGCGCGGCTACGGCGCCGATTACGCCGTCAACGTCACCGCGATGGCCGCGCTAATTGCGCTGTTGCTGCCTCCATCCGCCAATATGATCATCTACTCGATCGCAGGCGGCGGAAACATCTCGATCGCCGACCTGTTCACGGCGGGCATCATTCCCGGCCTGCTCCTGGCGCTATCGCTGATGATCACGGCGTACTTCGTTGCACGGCGCCGGGGATACCCCACCGATCCATTCCCAGGTTTCCGCCGGGTCGGCTATCTGTTCCTGGTCTCGCTACCCGGCCTGTCGCTCATCGCCATCATTTTCGGCGGCGTGCGGTCGGGCGTGTTCACCGCCACCGAGAGCTCCTGCATCGCCGTCTTCTACGCGATCGTGGTCACGATCATCGCCTATCGCTCGCTGACGTGGTCCGGCTTCGTCCACGCCACGATCGGCGCGGTGCGGACCACCTCGATGGTCCTTCTCATCATCGGCACTGCCGCCGCATTCTCCTGGATCATGGCCTATCTGCGAGTCCCCGCGCAGCTGATCGAGCTGCTCAACGGCGTCTCCCAGGACCCGCTGGTCGTCCTGCTGCTGCTCAATGTCCTGATGCTGCTTCTCGGCACCTTCATGGACATGGGCCCGATGATCATCATCACCACGCCGATCTTCCTGCCGGTGGTCGTGCATTACGGCATCGACCCGGTGCATTTCGGCGTCATCCTGATCCTCAATCTGGGGATCGGTCTGAACACGCCGCCGGTGGGCACGGTGCAATTCGTGGCCTGCGCCGTCGGCAAGATCAGCGTCTGGCAGTCGATGAGAAGCATCTGGCCCTTCTACGCGGCCGGATTGATCGTGCTTGGGCTCGTTACCTACATCCCCGCGCTCTCCCTGTGGCTTCCGCACCTGTTCAGGGGGACATGATGGCCAGCCCCCAGGGACAAAGCGCGCCCCGCGCCAAGCTGTCCGAACGTATCGTCGACACCCTGCGCCGGGACCTTGTGGGCGGGGCGATCCCTCCTGGACGGAAACTGCCAACCGAACTGCAGCTCACTGCAAAATTCGGCGTAAGCCGCACTGTGGTGCGCGAGGCCATTGCGGCGCTCGCGGCGGACGGGCTTGTGGAATCGCGGCAGGGCTCGGGCGTATTTGCCGTTCGCCACCTGACGTCGACGCTTGGCGTCATGGCCGCCGAAATGGGGCGGCGCGTCTCCTCGGCGCTGAACGTGCTGGAGGTCCGGTTGGCGATCGAGGTCGAAGGGGCCGCGCTGGCCGCGCAACGCCACAGCCCCTCGCAGGAAGCGGCGATCCAGGAGGCCTTCTTCGATTTCGAGCGGCTGCTGCAACACGACGAGCCAACAGGCGGAGCCGACCTGGCGTTTCATCGTGCAATCGCCGCAGCGACCGGCAATCCATCCTTCATTGCCGTGCTCGATGCCCTCGGTCCACGGGCAATCCCCTGCGACGTGCGGCTGCCGGATTCGACCGAACTCGTCCAGGATCCCGAATATTTGACGCAGGTGCAGCACGAGCATCTTGGCATCCTCAACGCGATCTCGGCCCGTGACGCCGAGGCCGCACGCGAAGCCATGCGCCACCACCTCTCCACCAGCCAGGAGCGGTACCGCCTCCGGCTCTACGAGCGTCAGGCGAGCTACGCCGCTTCGGCCACAGACGAACAGGACTGACACATGGACACCTCCAGCCACACCTCTTTCGATATGCGCTGGGCGATCGATCCCGCAACGGCCGGCGCGATGGACACGTCCGCCCTCCGCGCCAATTTCCTGATCGAAAGGCTGTTTGCACCCGGCAAGATTCTGCTGAGCTACACGCACTACGATCGCATGGTCGTTGGCGGTGGCATGCCCGGCGAGAGCCCACTGCCGCTCACCGCCATCAAGCCCATGGGCACCTCGAATTTTCTCGACCGTCGCGAACTGCTCCTCGTCAACATCGGGGCGGAAGGCATCGTGCGGGCCGATGGCGAGGAGTACCGGCTGCAGACTCGCGACATGCTCTATCTCGGCCAGGGAACGCAGAATGTGGAGCTCGCGGCCGTGGACCCCGGCGCCCCCGCAAAGTTCTACCTGCTGAGCGCCCCCGCGCACCGGAAGCACCCAAGCCGGCTCCTCACCGTCAAATCGGCCAAGCGCGTCGACCTCGGCGCAGCTGAAACCTGCAACAAACGCTCCATCTTCCAGTTCATTCACCCGGACGCCGAAGTGCGGACCTGCCAACTGGTTGCAGGCATCACCACATTCGAGCCCGGCTCCGTTTGGAACACCATGCCGGCACATGTCCACGATCGTCGCATGGAGGCCTACCTCTACTTCGACTTGCCCGAAACGGCGCGCGTCTTTCACATGATGGGCGAACCGCACGAGACGCGGCACATCGTCGTTGCCAACGAGCAGGCGGTGATTTCGCCGGCCTGGTCGATCCATTCGGGGGTCGGCACAGCGAGCTACACCTTCGTGTGGGCCATGGCAGGCGACAATATCGACTACACCGATATTGACCCGGTGCCGGTCGAGTCGTTGCGATGACGGACCTGTCCGCGTTCTCCCTGGAAGGCCACACCATCGTGGTCACCGGGGCCAACACCGGAATCGGACAGGGAATTGCGGTAGCGGTAGCGCGGGCCGGCGCGCGCGTCGTCGGAGTCGGTCGCTCGAACATGGACGAGACGGCACAGCTGATCGCAGTCGATGGTGGCCATTTCACCCCCGTCATGTGCGATCTCGCCGATCTCGACGCCGCGCGCACGATGCTTGAGCAGGTATGGGGAGACGGCCCGGTCGACGGCCTCGTCAACAATGCCGGCATCATCCGTCGCGCCGATGCGGCCGATTACACCGAGGACGACTGGGACGCGGTGATGAGCATCAACCTGCGGACCCTGTTCTTTCTCAGCCAGGCCTATGGCAGGCTCGTGCTCGGCGTGGGCGGCCGCGGCAAGATCGTCAACATCGCCTCGCTGCTCAGCTTCGAGGGCGGCATCCGCGTCCCCGCCTACACGGCGAGCAAGCACGGCGTCGCCGGGGTCACGCAGGCACTCTGCAACGAATGGGCGTCGCGCGGCATCAACGTCAACGCCATCGCGCCGGGGTACATCGAGAGCAACAACACGACCGCCCTCCGGGCCGATCCCGAGCGCTCGGCCGCGATCCTGGGCCGCATTCCGGCAGGACGTTGGGGCCGTCCTTCCGACATCGGCGACGCCGCAGTGTTTCTCTTGTCGCGCGCGGCGGACTACATGCATGGTGCAATCATCCCGGTCGATGGCGGCTGGCTCGCGAGGTAAAGATGGCTCAACCGATTTTCGCGCAACCCACCGACGGCAAGGTGACCCAGCTCGAGGGCTCCACCCGTCGCGTGATCCTCGAACTGCCCGATCTGATGCTGGTGGAGTTCACCTTCGTCAAAGGCGGTGTTGGCGCGCCGCACAGCCACCCCCACGTGCAATCGAGCTACGTCATCGAGGGCGTGTTCGACGTCACCGTCGACGGGATCACCCAGCGCATCGGTGCGGGCGGCGCCTTCATCGTGCCCTCCGGGCTCGTGCATGGCGTCGTCGCCGTCGAGGCAGGCCGAGTGATCGACAGCTTCACGCCGCGTCGCGACGACTTCCTCTAGGGCAGGCCGTCGGCGACCCGGCTACTTCACCGCGCCCGCCACAACGCCGCGTGTGAGCGTACGCTGGAAAATCAAAAAGAAGATCACCGTGGGCAGGATGCCAAGCAGGCCCGCCGCCGCCTGTAGCGTCGGGTCGGACATATTTTGCCCGCGCGTCAGGCCCATCGCGACCGACACCGTCTGGTTGTTGTTCGACACAAGCATGACCACCGGGATCAGAAATTCGTTCCAGGTCCAGATGAAGAAGAATGTCCCCAGCACCATCAGCGTCGGGCGCATCACCGGCACAACCACCATAGTGAGGATCTGGAACCGCGACGCCCCGTCGATTTCGGCGGCCTCGAGGATTTCGCGCGGAAACGTGCTCATCACGGACGACAGCAGGTATGTGCCGAACGCACTCTGCAGCACCGCGAGAACCACGATCACCGAGATCTGCGTGTCGTAAAGGCCGACGGCCTTCGCCATCCAGTAGATCGGATAGATGATCGATTCCTGCGGCACCATCG
>JBIQKK010000056.1:0-2827 GCA_044506585.1 Hyphomicrobiales bacterium | reverse complement strand
GCCATCCAGTAGATCGGATAGATGATCGATTCCTGCGGCACCATCGTTCCGAGCAGCAAGAGTGCCAGAATGACCGTCGAGCCGCGCACCCGCCCGATCCCCAGCGCATATGCGTTGAGCAGGCTGATCCCGACCGCGAGAACGGAGACCGCGCCGCTGATCACCACGCTGTTGATGAGCTTGCGCGTATAGTCGGCGTCGTTCCAGAACTTGATGATCGAGTCGAATTGCAGCGTGCTCGGAAGTGACAGCGGCCCGCCACGCACATAATCGACGCCCGGCTTGAACGCGTTGAGCAACGCGAGGAAGAACGGGAACAGCGTGAAGATGAGCAGGAGGACCAGCAGCGCCAGCACGAACCAGCGCATCGGCGCGCGCTGCCGCCGCATGCGCGCTGGAACGGCTCGGGCGCCAGCACCGGCAATGAGGGTCGCTTCGGCCATCGCTAGGCTCCCCTCTCGGCTTGCCGCGTCTGGAACATAAGGAAGATCACCGCCAGCCCGAGGGTAAGGATCATCTGCACGGTGGCGACGGCGGCGGCGTACCCCACACGCTGCGTTGTGAAGAAGTGATAGTACGTCAGATAGGACGGCGCGAGCGTCGCATCGTCCGGACCGCCCTGCGTTAGAACGAAGATCGGCGCGAACACCTTGAGCGCGTGAATGAGCGTCGTGAGCACCACCACGAAGATCTCGGGCGCGAGCATGGGCACCGTGATCGAAATCAGTCTCTGCCACCAGCCCGCCCCGTCGAGCTGCGCCGCCTCGTAGAGCGATGGATCGATGCGGGACAGCCCCGCCATGAAGACCACGAGGCAATAGCCCACCTGCACCCAGACGATCACCAGCGACACCGCCGGCAGCGCAAAGCTCGCATCGCCGATCCAGTTCTGCGCCAGCCCGCCCAGGCCGATGGACTTGAGGATGGCGTTGGCGACGCCGACCGGGCTCAGGATCCAGCCCCACAGCACCCCTGCGACCGTCAGCGGCAAGATTTGCGGCAGATAGAACCCGGCGCGGAACAGGCTCGACACCTTCTCACCGAACTGGTCGCGCACATAGTCGAACAGCAGCGAGGCGAGCACGATGCCGATCAGCACGGGTACGATCGTCATCGAGACGATGTACCACAGCGTGTTGTGCATCGAGCCCCAGAACTGGTCGTCGGTCAGCAGCCGGGCATAGTTCTGGCCGCCGATCCAGCGTGGTGTGCCCACGCCCTTCCAGGCCATGAAGCTCAGCACGAAATTTGCGATCTGCGGCCCGATCACGATCACGATCAGCCCGACAAAGCCGGGGATCAGGTAGAGATAGTAGCCGCGCGTGCGGCGAACGGCGTTGCCGGCTGCCATATGGTCCCCTCCCCTGCGGAGCGGGCCGCCACCTTCCGGGGCGACGGCCCGTCGCATACTGGCGCTTACTGGCTCATCTGTGCGTCGTCGTAGACTTCCTTGATCTCCTCGACGAACTGCTCGGGCGTCAGCGTCCCCTGCAGTAGGCCCGTGTCCTTCTGGTTCAGCACATCATAGAACCCGGGAACCGGCCAGTCGGGATAAAAGCCCAGGCCCTGCTTGTCGGCGATTTCCTTGAACACCGCGGAGGCGTTGGCGCCCACGGGATTGGTCACCTGGGACTCGTCTGCCGCGAACGACACGCCGCCATTGTTCGCCTGCTCGGTCTGGTATTTGGTCGAGAGCAACAGGCTGATGAACTCCTTGGCGAGTTCGGGGTTCTTCGAGCCCTTGGGGATGACCCAAAGATTGCCGGTCGAGCCCACCGAGAACTTCGGCGTCGGGATCACGAACTGACCCCACTTGAAGTCCTTGATGTTGGCCGAGAAGTTGCCGAGGTTCCACGTACCCGACACATAGATCGGCGACTGCCCCGAGGTGAACTGGAGCGACGCGTCGTCGTCGTTCATGCCGGTCGAGTCCTTGGTGATGTAGCCCTTGGCCAGCCAGTCGGTCAGCTTCTGAGCCGCGAACAGATAGGGCGCACCGTCCAGCGGCTCCTTGAGACCCTGGTAGTTGTGGATCCAGGTGTCGTCGGCCTTGGTGTAGGCGAGCGATGCCAGCAAATGCTGCCCGCTCGTCGAAGCGCCGCCCAGCGCCAGCGGCACGACGCCCTGCCCCTTGAACGTTTCGAACACGGCCTCGAGTTCTTCGAGCGTCGTCGGCACGTCTACGCCGGCCTTCTCAAACGCATCGATGTTGTAGAACGCCGACACATACTCGCCATAGGTCGAGATGCCCCAGATCGAGCCCGAGCCATAGACGCCGAGGTCATCGTAGCGGCTGAGGACGAGCTGGCCCTCATTGAGGATCTTGTCCCAGCCTTCGGCCGTGTAGGCCTCGTCGAGATTGGTCAGCAATCCCTGGCTCGCAACAAGGCCGGCCGTCGCATTGCCCTTGTTGTACTCGAGAATGTCCGGCGCCTGGTTCGAGTTCAGGATCATGCTGCCCGACTGCTGCATCTGCTCGAACGTCTTCTGCTCGAAATTGACGGTCACGTCGGGATGGTTCGCCTTGAGTTCCTCCAGCGCCTTCGACCAGGTCATGCCCTGCGCCGTATCGGCACCTTCGAACCACCAGATGTTGAACGTGTCCTGGGCCAGGGCCGGGCTACCCAGCAGCATCAGGGATGCCCCGGCGGCCAGTGCCAGTTTCGATAGTAAAGTCATAACCGTGTTCCTCCTCATCAGCGGACCTTGTCCTCCCATCAAGCCGGCGGTCGGTCCGCGTTACGCCCGGCTTCTGGTTCCTAGTCGGCCTCGACGAAGTCTCCCCCGCGGGCTCGTTTGAGATGGTTGAGTGCGGCGACCTGGCCGG
>JBIQKK010000055.1:9024-18330 GCA_044506585.1 Hyphomicrobiales bacterium | reverse complement strand
CGGCGCCCAGTGCGGCCATGGCGGCAATTGTGGCCGGAACGATGCCGCCGGCCGCACCCTTCCAGCCGGCGTGGGCGGCGGCGATGACGTTCGCTTCCGGGTCAGCGAGGAGGACAGGCGAGCAGTCGGCGGTCAGGATGCCGAGCAGCAGGTCGCCGCGGTTGGTGACCATCGCGTCCGCTTCGATTGCCACCGTGCGGTCGGGGCGCTCGGTGAGCGTCACGACCCTCGTCGAATGGATCTGGCGAAAGACGACGAGGTCGGTCACGTCGTAGCCACCCATTGCGTTGGCGGCGCTGGCGCGGTTGGACACGACGAGGTCGGGGTTGTCGCCCTGGGTGATCGACATGTTATTGCCGGCGAGATCGCCCCTGGAGCGGCCCCCTTCGCGGCCGAAAAAGCCGTGGCGGATGCCCGGGACGTCGAGGACCTTGCTGATGGTGTAGGGCGCGCTCATGCGAAGCCCGCAGGACGCAGGCCGGGCGAGTGGGCGCAGAGAACCTTGAACAGGGTGCCCATCTGCTCGGGCGAGGTCAGTCGCTCGACAGCGCGCGCGATGTTTGCCGCTTCGCGCGGGTTGGCCGCGGCGAGAGCCTTGGCGCGCTGGCCGAGACCGACGCGCAGCAGCCAGTCGCCCTGGGTGGCGAGCGGCGGCACGGCGAGACCGGTCGCCCTGGCGGCTTCGGCGAGGACACCGAAATTGACGTGCGCGGAGAGGTCCGCTTCGCCGGGGGCCTCGAGCGGATCAGCGAAGGCGTGATCCTTCACGGCCTGCAGGGAGTCGCCGGTCTGCGTCTGCGCGTAGCCGTAGTCGATGGCGAGGATGGCGCCGCCCTGCAGTGCGACCTTGCGGGCGAGGCGCTGCATGGTCTCGGCCGCGGCGGGGGAGAGCTCGAGCACTTCGCCGGGGAAGGCGCCGTGGACTTCGGGGGGCGCGGCGGATTCGGCGATCGGCGTGGGTGAGAGTCCGAGGGTGCGGACGCCATCCTTGAGGCCGACCAGCTGCTCGTGCCAGCCATCGTCGGTCTTGACGTATTGACGGATGGGCAGGGCGTCGAAGAATTCGTTGGCGATGACGAAGATGGGGTCGTCGCTGACGGCGTCGATCTCGCTTGCCCAATAGGGTGAGTATTGGGCGAGACGCTTTTCCTGCTCGGCGCGTAGAATAGCGTTCGACTCGAACAATTGGAGATGGAGCGCATTCTCGAAGCCGTCGGCCTTGCTTGCGGCGCGCAGGGCATCCTGCATCAGCGTGCCGCGGCCGGGACCCAGTTCGAGCAGCGTGAAGCTCGTGGGCTGCCCCATCTGCTGCCAGAGGTTGACGATGAAAAAGCCGATGAGCTCGCCGAACATCTGGCTGATCTCGGGCGCGGTGATGAAGTCGCCGGCGGCGCCGATGGGCCGGCCGGTGGTGTAGTAGCCGTGGCGGGGATGACTGAGGCAAAGGCCCATATAGGTCGCGAGCGACATCGGGCCGGTGGCTTCGATCTGCGCGTCGATCTGTTGGGCGAGGGTGAGGGTCTTCTTCTTAGCCACGGGGACGCGCCATTGCGTAGGCGACGAGCGCGATGCCCGCCGCGAGGATGGGAAGGGACAGCACCATGCCCATGGTGAGCCATGAGGTGCCGAGGAGATAACCGAGCTGCACGTCGGGCAGGCGCCAGATTTCGACCAACATGCGCGCGAGGGCATAGCCGATGCCGAAGATGCCGGCGGTAAGGCCGGGGCGCTTGAGCCAGCCCAGGGCGCGGGTGCCGATCATGACGACGATGAAGAGGAGCAGGCCCTCGAGCGCGGCTTCGTAGAGCTGGGTGGGGTGACGCGGGACCTGATCGGGGTCGGTGGGGAAGATGATGCCCCAGGGAAGATCCGTCGGCGCGCCGTAGAGCTCGGCATTGATGAAATTGGTGATGCGCACAAGGAAGATGCCGATGGTGGCGATGGCGCCGAGCAGGTCGAGGGATGACAGGACGGAGCCATTGTGCCGCCGGACGAACAACCACATGGCGACGATGATGCCGATGAGGCCGCCGTGAAAACTCATGCCGCCATCCCACAGGGCGATGATCTGACCGGGGTTCGCGGCGTAGTACGGGAGATTGTAAAAGAGCACGTAGCCGAGGCGGCCACCGATCACGATGCCCACGATCGCCCAGAAGGCGAAGTCCCAGATGGCCTTGGCGGGGAAGGGCGGGCGGTTGCGGGCCCAGAGGGTCTCGCGGCTGAGCAGGGTCGTCGCGTACCAGGCGCCGCCGAAGACGCCCGCGAGGTAGCCCAGCGCGTACCAGCGCACGACCAGCGGGCCGAGTTCGATGGCGATGGGGCTGACGGGCGGGAAGGGCATCTGTGGTGTCGCGCTCGCAATGGGACCGGACGCGACCTGGCCCGCGCTCCGATGCGGGCTTTCTGCGGCGCGCCGCCGCTCTGGTCAAGCAGGGCGCCAGAGCCTAAATAGGGCGCCAACGCGATAGACGGAGGCGTGACATGGCCCAAAGCAGCCGGATTCTGGATAATGTCGGCAGGCTGATGAACGACGCGGCCGGGATGGCCGACGGCGTGCGCCGCGAGGTCGAGTCGATGGTGCGGGCCCAAGCCGAGCGGTTCATCATGGACATGGATCTGGTCAAGCGCGAGGACTACGACGCGCTGCGCGAGCTGGTCCAGGCGCAGAGCCGTGAGCTTGCCGCGCTGAAGGCAGAAGTCGCGGCCCTCAAGACGGGCGGCACTTCGCCGGCTCCGTGAAAGTCGCAGTCATCTCCGACATCCATGGCAACCGCCTCGCCCTCGAGGCGGTGCTCGACGACATCCGGCGCCAGAAGGTTGACGCGATCTTCAACCTGGGCGACCTGCTATCGGGCCCGCTGGAGCCCAACTGGGTCGCCGATATCCTGATGGACCTCGATATTCCGACGGTGCGCGGCAATCACGACCGCGCGCTGATCGCGGAGCCGGCGGACATGGGGGCGGTCGACCGGTTCGCGCGTGCGCAGCTCGAGGAGCGGCACCTCGCCTGGCTCAAGGCGCTGCCGCCGACGCTGGCGATGCTCGACGATATTTTCCTGTGCCACGGGACGCCGATGTCGGACGAGGAGTTCTGGCTCGATGGCTGGTGGGAGGGGCGCACCGTAACGACGCCCGACGAGGCCAGCGTCGCCGCGCGCGCCGAGGGGATCGATTTTCCGGTGATGCTGTGCGGGCATACGCATGTGGCGCGGGCGGTACGGCTGCGGGACGGGCGGGTGATCGTCAATCCCGGCAGCGTGGGGCTGCAGTTCAACCACGGGTCTCCGGATGCGCGATATGCGACGATCGAGCTGCGCGACGGGCTCTATTATCCGTCGCTCCACGCGGTGCCCTACGATCATTTCGCGGCGGCGCGGCTGGCGGAGGCGAACGGGTTCCCGCAATGGCGCGAGGCGCTGGTGACGGGCTGGGCGCCGGCGACGGGGCTGTTTCCGGCGGAATAGGACAGACCGTTCCGGCCGCTTTGTCCAATTGTGAGACGATATTCACAGGGCCGGGGCCCGATGGTTAAGGCGTTCTTAACAGTCTCAGCCGGATCATCCACAGAAGAAAGCCGCGATGCCGGGCCCGGGGGATTCCCCTGAATCGGCACACTGCCTAGGTTGATCCCAAGGCACGATTCGTAGGCGATCTGCGTGCGGCAAGTTCCTTTGAGTTCAGCGTTTTTTCCTTCACGCTCACCGGCGGGAACCACCATGTCTCTTCTCGAATTCGAGCCCGAAACTACCCTGCACCCGGTCGATATCATCGAGCACATCGCGGCGATCAACGACTGGAATTTCGAGCGCCAGGACGCCGACGAAATCTCGATCTCGGTCCGCGGCGCCTGGAGCGACTACCACGTGTCGTTCAACTGGATGCAGGATCTCGAGTCGCTGCACATCGCCTCGGCGTTCGACCTCAAGGTGCCCGAAGCGCGGCGTGCCGAAGTCAAAGCGCTGATCGCACAGGTCAACGAGCAGTTGTGGATCGGCCATTTCGACATGTGGGCCAATGACGGGGTGATCCTGTTCCGCAATTCGCACCTGCTGACCGGCGGAGCAGAAGTCAGCCCGCAGCAATGCGAGGCGCTGCTGCGGTCGGCCACGGAAAGCTGCGATCTTTACTATCAGGCCTTCCAGTTCGTCGTCTGGGCCGGTAAGTCGGCTGCCGAAGCACTCGAAAGCGTGCTGTTCGAGACAGTCGGAGAAGCCTGAGCCAGACCGCTCGCCTCCGGCGGGGAGGCGTGATGGCAGGGCAGTCACTCAAGGATATCGGACCGGTCGTGCTGATCGGGGCCGGCAAGATGGGCCTCGCGATGGCGCGGGGCTGGATCGACGGCGGATTGCCGCCCGACCGGCTGGTGCTGGTCGATCCGTTCGCGGGCGAACCCGCGCAAGCCTTTGCAGCCGACACCGGTGTGCGTCTGCAGAAATCCGCGGACGGCGTGCTGACGCACGTGCTCGTACTGGCGGTCAAGCCGCAGAACATGATCCCCGTGATGCAACAGGTGCTGCCGGTCGTGGGCAAGCACACGCTGGTGGTGTCGATCGCGGCGGGGATTTCGCTTCATACGCTCGCGGCGGGGCTCGATACAGATCGCGTCGTACGCGCCATGCCCAACACGCCCGCGCAGGTGGGCAAGGGGATCAGCGGGGCGGTGGGGCTCAATGTGAGCGAGACGGACCGCGAGGTTGCCAACCTGCTGCTCGAGGCTGCCGGGGACGTGCTATGGTTCGACGACGAGAGCCGGATCGACGGGGTGACCGCCGTGTCGGGCTCGGGCCCCGCTTATGTATTCCATATGGTCGAGGCGCTGGCCGAGGCGGCGATGAAGGAAGGTTTCGCGCCGGCGCAGGCGATGCATCTGGCGCGCCGGACGGTGATCGGCGCCGCGGCACTGCTCGAGGCGGACGAGTCGCCGGCCTCGCTGCTGCGCGAGAATGTCACCTCGCCCAAGGGCACGACGGCGGCGGCGCTGGCGGTGCTGATGGCACCGGACGGGCTGACTGCGTTGATGGAGCGGGCGGTGCGGGCGGCGCGCCTGCGATCAGAGGAGCTTGGGCGCGGCTGACCCCAAGGAAAGGGACTTCGCAGGCGTCCCAAAGTTCGGCATGTTCACGTGCCGCTATGGAGGGATACGCGCCATGACCATTCGCCTGCTTGCCGCCACCGCCGCGACTGCTTTTGCCCTGCTTGCGCCGAGCACGTCGCTTGCCGCGACGTCCTGCTTCGATCTGTGGTACGCGCGAAACGCGATCTACGATGCCAAGGGCTATTGCTTCAAGACGGACCTGGCCCAGGAGTATTTCGACAATTCCGATTGCTGGACGTCCAAGCCGAAATTCTCGAAGAAGGAACTGGCAGCCATCAAGGCGATCCAGAAGGAAGAAGCCAAGCGCGGCTGCCGCGTCAACTAGAATATCGGTCTAGATTTCGTCGGTAAGCTTCAGCCGGTCGAGGGTGGGGCGATCGCCGGGCTCGACCATGCCCACGAAAAACTTCAGCACGGTTCGCTTGCCTTCGGGTGGCAGCGAGGCGATGGCCGCGTCGATGCGCGAGGTTTGGGTGGCCGAAAGGATTTCGAAGAAGCGCCGCCCCTTTTCGGTGGCGTGGAGCAGGCGCTGGCGGCGATCGGCGTTGCCGGTCTTTTGCTCGATGTAGCCGTTGTCGATGAGCTGGCGCAGAACCCGGGCAAGGCTCTGCTTGGTGATCTTGAGGATGTCCAGAAGGTCGGCGACCGGCATGCCGGGCTTGAGGTTCACGAAATAGAGCACGCGGTGATGCGCCCGGCCGAAGCCCTGCCGCTCGAGCAATGCGTCGGCGTCGCCCACGAAATCCCGATAGGCGAAGAAGAACAAGCCCATAACGTCGAGTGGCATGGTCGCCAACGGGTCGGTGCCGGCATTTATGTCAGCACTGTTGACATTTATTTTGGCGGGTGCCATTTTCACTCCATTGCGGCCCGTCGAAAACTTATCCCAAAGCCGTTCTGGTTTGCCAAGGCCGGGGCTTTTGGAACAAGAATAGGGCGGGCGGGATCAGGGCGGACCATACGGTGGTCCCGAGCGGAAGGTGGAGGCGACGATGGCTATTCCGATGGACCAGCGCGAGGGCTGGATCTGGTTCGACGGTGAGTTGAAACCCTGGCAGGACGCCAAGATCCACGTGCTCACGCATGGGCTCCATTACGCGAGCTGCGTGTTCGAGGGCGAGCGCGCCTATGGCGGCGAAATCTTCCGGTCGCGCGAGCACACCGAACGGCTCATCAATTCGGGCAAGACGCTCGACTTCACCATTCCCTACAGCGCCGACGAGATCGAAGCAGCCAAGCGGCTGGTGCTCGAAAAGAACGGGCTGGTCGACGCCTACGTCCGTCCCGTCGCGTGGCGCGGTTCGGAAGAACTGTCGGTTCCAGCGCGCAACAACACGGTGCATCTTGCGATCGCGAGCTGGGTGTGGCCCTCCTATTTCTCCGTCGAGGAAAAGCTCAAGGGCATCCGGCTCGAATGGAGCAAGTGGAAGCGCCCGAGCCCCGAGACCATTCCGTGCAAGGCCAAGGCCGCGGGCCTCTACATGATCTGTACGCTCAGCAAGGACGCGGCAATGGCCAACGGCTTCTCCGACGCGCTCATGCTCGATTATCGCGGCTATGTCGCCGAGGCGACGGGCGCCAATGTGTTCTTCATCAAGGGTGATGAGATCCATACGCCGGACCCCGACTGCTTCCTCGACGGGCTGACCCGCCGGACGGTGATCGGGCTGGCCAAGGAGAAGGGCTACAAGGTCGTCGAACGCCACATCCTGCCCGAAGAGCTCGCCAATTTCGACGAGTGCTTCCTGACGGGGACCGCGGCGGAAGTGACGCCGGTTTCGCTGATCGGTGAATACAGCTTCAAGCCGGGCAAGGCGTGCGAGACGCTGATCAATGCGTATGCCGAGGCCGTCACCCCCAAGAAAGTTGCAGCCGAGTAACGCTGCCGGTCTCCAGTCCTTCCCCAACGCAGGTGGCGCTTGCAGCAAGGCTGCGGGCGTTCCATTTTGCCCGCAAGGCAAGATGCGGATCGGGGGGTTATCGCACCGTGTCAGAAGGCTTCAGGCGCGCGTTTGGCGTGGGGATGCGTGCGGTGACCGCGGCGATCCTCACATTCGGGCCGTGTGCGACTGCGCTCGGCGACGTGAAAGTCACCGTCAGTGAGCGCCACCACATCGTCCAGGGCACGACGCCTTCGGGTCTCGTGCGTTCGATGAACAGCAACCCGGTGCGGGGCGACCACGGAAACGCCTACGCGTCCATTCATCCCGACTTCCACTTGTCGATCGACACCTACGAGCGCAGCGGCATGTGCCGCGCCGAAGTGGAGATCAGGCTGAACCTGCGGCTGACTTTGCCCAAGGCGGCGAACCTTGGCGGGATGAGCAAGCGGACGCGGTCGGCGTGGAACAGCTTTACGAACTTCGCGCGGCAACATGAGGCGCATCATCAGGCGAGTTATACCAGCTGTGCGCGCAGCTTTGTCGCCAAGGCCGAACGGATGAGCAACAAGCAGTGTTTTGCGCTCCAAAGCGACATCCGGAAAGCGTTCAACCAGATGAAGCGCGACTGCGAGGCGAAGCAGCTGGCCTATGACCGCGCGCAGGCGCCGGTACTGGCGAGGCTTTCCCTGTTCTCGATGGTGCGGGCGGAGCGGGCCAGACGCTAGCGCATTGTGGCAGCGGCATTCATCCCTCGTACATCGGCACCGGCCAGTAATGGCGGCAGGAGGTGCCGATGATGTTCAAAGCTTTGAGCGTGGGCCTCGTGCTGATGCTTCTGGCATCGCCAGCCATTGCAGAACGCAGCTATACCGATGACGCCGCGGTTCGGCAGAAGGGGCTCGACGCGCTGGTTGCGCGCATGGGCGAGACCCGGCCTGTCGCGCGTCTGCGCTTTACACCCGACGATATCGAAGCGACGTCGCAGGCCGACAGCGGCGACGAGCTGCTGGTGTGGACTGCGCACCGCCTCGACTTGCAGCTGATGAATTTTCATACGGTCACGGGGCCCACGCCCCGCGACGATTTCAGCGTGGTCGACGACCAATCCGGCGCCTTCTTCCGGCTCGCGGAGGCGGGGCTCGACCGGTTCGATGCAGCGGTTGCCGCCGCAATCGACTACGCCAAGCTTGAGAGCGCACCGGCCGTGAAGACGGTCGAGATCGCGCGCAGCATCTCGATTTTGCCGCAACCAGCCTATGGCGACATCCGCTGGACAATCCAACTCGCCGCGGGCTCGGAATCCGCCATTGTCTACCTCAATACGGGGGGTGACGTGATCGGCGGCGACCTGTCGGACACCGAGCGCGCCGAGGCTTTGGACCTTTACCTCAAGGACGACTGGCCGATGGCCGACGCGCAGGCGCAGCTGGGCAGTGTCGTGGGGAACTCGCCGATTCACGAGGTACGCCTTTACCAGAACTATGTATTCGTGACCGCGGAGCATCCGAGCGATCCCTCGCTGACGCGGGACTATTCGTGGACTCTCGAAGGCGTGACGCGCGGGCTCGTCGACTCTCCCAATTTCGTAACGATGGGGATGGGCGGCATTCAACCATTCGCATTCGATGAGGTGGACCTGACCGCGCTGCCCAGAGTGAAGGCCGCGGCGCGCGAAGCGTTCGACGCGCCCGATGCCGTGATTACGGCGATGGAGGCGAGCAAGCCGCTGGATCGTGCGGCGTCCGACCTCAAGGTGCTGTGGGAAGTCGAGTTCCGGCAGGCCAATGGCGAAGCGGGCGAGGTGTGGCTCGATACGGCGGGCAATGTGGTCGAGGTGAAGCTGCCCGAGAGCCGCTTGCCTGAGGTTGGGCCGTGGCTCGCGCCGGCGACGGTGATCGATACGCTGCGGCGGATCGGCGAGACGTTCGGTCCGGAAGCCAAAATTTCGGAGATATCGATCAACGATACGCAGGCGTCGATCGATATCGAAGACCCGCAGGCGCCGGGTGAGGTCGCGCACTTCCTGATGGACGCACGCGAGGTGACCCGATTCGGTTCGGGCTCGTTCTTTGCGAGCCTGGCGCCGAGCAATGTGTTCACGCCGAGCGACCTCAGCGCGCTGACCGTCGAGCAACTGGCCGGAATGGTGGAGCGCACGACCGAGCGGCTGCGCCTCGAGGGGGGCGAGGTGTTCCGCTACACCTTCTCGCGACACGCGCTGATGATGGATGAGGGCGACAACCGGCTGATGGTCGAGATTCGCTACGGCGAAGAGCAGGGCAGCGGCCGGTCGGGCTGGATGACGTTCCTGCTGGACGGGACGCA
>JBIQKK010000055.1:4024-8924 GCA_044506585.1 Hyphomicrobiales bacterium | reverse complement strand
TCGTCCTGGCTGCGGGGTTCGACCCAGCGGGCGGTGCTGCCCGTTGCTTCCTTCTTCCAGAAGGGGGCGTCGGTCTTGAGGTAGTCCATCAGGAACTCGGCGGCGGCGAAGGCCGCCTCGCGGTGCGGGGCGAGGGTCATGACCTGGACGATGGCGTCGCCCGGGCGGAGCGCGCCGTAGCGGTGGATGATCGTTTCATCGAGAAGGCGGAAACGCGCGTGGGCCTCGGCGGCGATGGTGGTGATCTGGTTGAGCGCGAGCTCGGGGTAGCATTCGAGCGTCAGCGTTTCGATGGGGTCGTCGGGCGTGGAGCGGACGAGGCC
The DNA here is from genome assembly GCA_044506585.1 of Hyphomicrobiales bacterium. Classification (GTDB taxonomy): domain Bacteria; phylum Pseudomonadota; class Alphaproteobacteria; order Rhizobiales; family Devosiaceae; genus Devosia_A. The sequence goes on along the minus strand of JBIQKK010000055.1, from coordinate 8,601 downwards.
GGTGAAGGTGGCGATGGCACCGGCACCGGCGCTGCGCCTGGCGAAGGCGTTGAGCTCTGCGCCGGGATCGAAGGCCGGTTGCTCGATCCGGATCGTCATTCTAGCCGCCGGTCATCGGCGGGAAGAGGGCCACGGTTCGAGCGCCGGAGATCGGCGCATCGTGGGTGACGATCCTGGCGTCGATGGCGGCCTTGATGATCTCGGGGCGCTGCATGGCGAGGTCGGCAGCCTCGTCGTTGGCGCGGAGCCAGGCGATGAGATCGCCGACGGTCGTGACTTCGGCGGGAGGGGAGACCTCCTCTTCGCCGCGGTCGAGGCGCTCGCGCAGCCAGGCAAAGTAGAGGATCTTCATGGCGCAGGGTCGCTCGGAAGCGGGGGAACCGGCGGTTGGGGCGGCGCGTCGAAGTGCGACCAGGTCGACATGAGGTATTGCCAGCCGGTCCACACGGTCAGCAGTCCCGCGATCCAGAGGAGACCGGCGGAAATGAGCGTGAAGCTCGGCAGCAGGCCGTCGACGATCACGAAGAACAGGGCGACGAGCTGCACCGTGGTCTTCCATTTGGCGAGGAAGGTGACGGGCACGGAGACGGCCTTGTTGCCCATATATTCGCGCAGCCCCGCGACGAAGATTTCGCGCATCAGGATGGCGATGGCGGGGATGAGCTCCCAGCCCGAGAAATCGCGGGTCCAGGCGAAGGTGACGAGCAGGGCGCCGACGAGCAGCTTATCGGCGATCGGGTCGAGCATCCTGCCGAGGTCCGAGGAGTCGTTCATGCGGCGGGCGAGAAACCCGTCGAGCCAGTCGGTGATGGCGGCGAGCCCGTAGATGACGAGCGCGAGCCAGCGCAGCCACTCCCAGCCGATCACCAGCATGAGGCAGATCACGGGCACCGCGAGGATGCGCGCGAGGGTGAGCTGGTTGGGCAGCGAGCGGAGCGAGGCCGGGATTTGCATGCGGCGAAGATAGGGGACGGGTGGCGCCGGTCAAGCCACCCTTTCTGCCGCATCCCGCCGGGCCGCGGTGGCCGCCGCAAGGCGCTCGAGCACCTCCACCGTCGCGCCCCAGCCGATGCAGCCGTCGGTGATCGACTGGCCGTAGGTCAGCGGTTGGCCCGGGACCAGATCCTGACGGCCTGCAACGAGGTTGGACTCGATCATGACGCCCACGATGCGGCGGTCGCCGGCGGCGACCTGCGCGCCGACATCCTCGAGCACCAGGGGCTGGTTCTCCGGCCGTTTGCTCGAATTGGCGTGGCTGGCATCGATCATGATGGCCGGCGCGATACCCGCCTTCACGGCCTCGGCGGCTGCGGCATCGACGCTTTCAGCGTCGTAGTTCGGTGCTTTGCCGCCGCGCAGGATGATGTGGCAATCGCCATTGCCGGTGGTGGAGGCGATGGCCGAACGGCCGTCCTTGGTGACGGCGGGGAAGTGGTGCGGCTGGCTGGCCGATTTCACGGCGTCGAGCGCGATGCGCACATTGCCGTCGGTGCCGTTCTTGAACCCGACCGGGCAGCTCAGGCCGGACGCCAGCTCGCGATGCACCTGGCTCTCCGTGGTGCGCGCGCCGATGGCGCCCCAGGCGACCAGGTCCGCGAAATATTGCGGAGTCGTCATGTCGAGGAACTCGCAGCCGGCGGGCAGCCCGAGATTGTTGATGTCGAGCAAGAGGGACCGCGCGAGACGCAGGCCGTTGTCGATGCGGAAGCTGCCGTCGAGATCGGGGTCGTTGATGAGGCCCTTCCAGCCCACGGTGGTGCGTGGCTTCTCGAAATAGACCCGCATCACGATTTCGAGGCGATCGCCCAGCCGCTCGCGGAGGGGGACGAGGTGCCGGGCGTAGTCGAGCGCCGCGGCGGGGTCGTGGATGGAGCAGGGGCCGACCACAACGACGAGGCGGTCGTCGGTACCGTGAAGGATGTTGTGGATCGCGTGGCGTGCGGCGAGCACTGTGCGCGTTGCGGCGTCGGTGCGCGGATATTCGTGCGTTACCTCGGCGGGCGTTCGGAGCTCGCGGATTTCGCGGATGCGCAGGTCGTCGGTCGATTTGAGCATTTGGTCCTCCTGGGTGTTGGTAAGGACCGGCGACAAAAAAGCCGCCAGTCGCTGGCGGCTTTCGGGTGTCTGTCTGCGTGATGATTTAGATCAAACGCGCCCCTCCGGCTGCCAGCGGCTTCCGTTGCTAAAGTACCAATAGAAGACAGTGGCGCGGGTGCGGTTCATGGACGGATTACTAGCGCAGCGTTTCAGGCTTGTCCACGGGGGAGGATTCAGCACGATCGGCGACAGCGCTATTCCGCGCGACGGGCCTTGGCGGGATTCCGAAGCCCTTCACTATTGGCAAACGTCCGCGACTTCCCGGGTTGCTCAAACAAGTCCGGCTCCTCTTCCGCCACGCGCCAGGTGCGGCGCTCGATCAACAAGAGGGCACCGGCGCCAATCACGAGCAGAACGGGCAGAATCACGAAAGCAAAGAGTTGGAGGTCTGTCATGTGTCTAACCCTCCCAAAGCAATCCTAGCGAACAAATGTAGCGCAATCGGGTTGTCAAAAAAGCACGGTTCGCTGCTCAGCCAGATCGGTTGAAGTGGTCGTAGACCAGCTGTGCCATGGCATTGGAGATGCCGGGGATGGCGGCGAGGTCGGCGAGAGAGGCGCGGCTGACGGCTTTGGCGGAGCCGAAATGCTGGAGCAAAGCGCGCTTGCGCGTAGGGCCGATGCCTTCGATCTCGTCGAGCGGGTTCTTGACGATGTCCTTCTTGCGGCGGGCACGGTGGGTACCGATGGCGAAGCGGTGGGCCTCGTCGCGCAGGCGCTGGACGAAATAGAGGACGGGATCGCGGTGCGGCAGCATGAAGGGCTCGCGTCCGTCGATGAAGAATTTCTCGCGCCCCGCGTCGCGCTCTTCGCCCTTGGCGATGCCGATGAACGTCACTTCGCGAGGCAGCTCCAGCTTTGAGATGACTTCGCGTACGGCATTCAGCTGCCCCTGGCCACCGTCGATGAAGACGACGTCGGGCCAGTCGGGCATGCCGGTCTGCTCGTCCTCTGCGTCGGGCTCGCTCTCGCTCGCAAGGCGCGAGAAGCGGCGCGTCAGGACTTCGCGCATCATCCCGAAATCGTCGCCGGGCGTGATGTCGGTCGAGCGAATGTTGAAGGTGCGATAGTGCTTCTTGCTGAAGCCTTCCTCGCCGGAGACGATCATGGCACCGACGGCGTTGGTACCCGAGATGTGCGAGTTGTCGTAGACCTCGATGCGGCGCGGCGGCCCGTCGAGCGCGAAAGCGTCGGCGACGCCCTCCAGCAGCTGCTTTTGCGTGGCGCCTTCGGCGAGCTGCCGGCCGAGGGCCTCGCGCGCGTTGTTGTAGGCGTGGTTGACGAGGTCGCGCTTTTCGCCACGACGTGGAGTCTCGACATAGACGCGCGAACCGAGACGGGAGGTCAGTGCCTCCTCGAGCACCGCCTTGTCGGAGGGTTCGTGGCTGAGCAGGATTAGTTTCGGGGGCGTGCGGTCCTCGTAGAACTGCGCGATGAAGGCCTCGAGCACTTCGGCGTCCCCGAGGGTGGCGTCTGCCTTGGGCCGGAACGCGTGATTGCCCCAGTTCTGGTGGGCGCGGAAGAAGAAGACCTGGACGCAGAACTGGCCGGCTTCGTGGGCGATCGCGAAGACGTCGGCCTCCTCGACGCCGCGCGCGGCGACATCGCTCTGACTCTGGACAAGGGCGAGGGCCGAGAGCCGATCGCGCAACAGGGCGGCACGTTCGAAGTCGAGTCCCTCGGCCGCCTGGTTCATGTCGGACTGCAAATGGTCCTGCACGGTCTGCGAGCGGCCGGAAAGGAACTGGCGCGCTTCATCGACGAGTTCGGAATAGGCCTCGATGGAGATTTCGCCGGTGCAAGGGGCCGAGCAGCGCTTGATCTGGTGCAGCATGCAGGGCCGTGTGCGAGCCTTGTAGAAGCTGTCCGTGCAGGTGCGGAGGAGAAAGGCCTTCTGCAGCGAGGTGATGGTCCGCTTGACCGCCAGCGCCGAAGCGAAGGGGCCGAAATAGTAGCCCTTCCGGCGCTTGGTGCCGCGGTGCTTGGTGAGTTCGGGCGCTTCGTGCTCGGTCGCGATGAGGATGTAAGGGAAGCTCTTGTCGTCGCGCAGCAGGACGTTGAAACGCGGTTTCAGCCGCTTGATCAGGTTGGCTTCCAGAAGCAACGCTTCGGCTTCGGTCTCGGTTCGCACGAACTCCATCGTGCGGGTCGCGGCGACCATGCGCTGCAGGCGGACCTCCAGCTGCTCGGGCCGACTGTAGTTGGTCACGCGCGCCTTGAGGCTGCGAGCCTTGCCGACGTACATGACCTCGCCGGCTTCATCGATCATGCGATAAACGCCAGGGGCGGCGGGCAGGGTCTTGACGAACGCACGAATGATGTCGGCGCCCGTTTGCATGGACTCCGTCATTTGGTGCGTTTCCGGGGCGTCGGGCCGCGCGAAGGGGGGAAGCCGAGATGCTTGCCGCCGTCGACCGCAATCATCTGCCCGCTCACCGCACGGGCCGAGAGCAAATACAGCAGCGCGTCGGAGATGTCGGA
>JBIQKK010000055.1:0-3924 GCA_044506585.1 Hyphomicrobiales bacterium | reverse complement strand
CGGCGGAATCCGGTTCAAAGGACGAGGCGTTGTTCACCAGTAGCGTCAGCGGACCGAAGATCGCCGCGGCCCTGGCGACCAGCGCGGCGCGCTGGCGGCGGATGGCGAGGTCGGCCTTGAGCGTGGCAGCGTGACCGCCGGTGGCGTTGATTCCCGCTGCGAGCGCGCGCGCTTCTTCCTGGCTGCCGCGGTGGTGGATGATTACGGCCCAACCGTTGGCCGCCAGCGCGCGCGCCATGGCGGCGCCAAGCCGGTTGGCCGCGCCGGTCACAAGGGCGATACGATCCTGATTCGTGATGGAGATCATGAGCCTACCAAGATAGGACGTCCGGCCGCGCGCCGAAAGGGCAGGCGAGTTCGCGGGGGAAGCTGAACGAAAGGCGCTTTCGAGGGTGCGACGGGCGGCATAGATTTGATGGTGCGATGCGGGGGGTGCACCTCGCCATAAGGAAGGAGAACGGACTTATGGATTGGGTAGGACTCATTATTCAACTCGTGGCCGGCGCGGTCGGTGGGTATGGCACCGGACGGGTGGCCAAAAACGTCAGCATCAATCCGGCAGTCGATGCGATCGTCGGCCTGATCGGCGGCTGGGGAGGCACCTGGCTGGCGGGCATGATCCCCGGTCTCACCGGCATGTTGACCGGCGGCGGCACGGCCTATGTCGGCCAGGCCGTAGCGAGCCTGGTCGGTGGTGGTATCCTTACCGCCATCGTCGGGCTCATCAAGAATATGGCGTCGCCCAAGCAGGCGTAGCGCCCGCGAAGATGCCGGGCCGCATTTTCCGGCCCGGCATGAACTGGACACTCTCATGACGATGCAGTCGGGCGCCTCACGAGACAATGTGGGGCGTGGTATTTTTTTGGCGCTCGCCGCGATCCTGGTGTTTGCGTCGCAGGATGCCAGCTCCAAGTTTCTCGTCGAGTCGGGCGTATCCCCGTTCCAGATGACGATGATGCGCTTCTGGGCCTTCGCGGCATTCGCGCTGCTGTTGGCGTGGCGGCGCGAGGGGCTGCGCGCCTCGTTCCGCTCCAAGCATGTGGGACTGCAGATCGCGCGCGGCACGCTGCTCGTTTCCGATATCTGGATGTACGTGCTGGCATTGAGCTCGGTACCGCTCGCGGCGGTGCAGTCGATCACGCTGGTCTATCCGTTGCTGGTGACGCTGTTCGCGATCCCGCTGCTGGGCGAGAAGGTGGGCATGTTCAGGATCGGCGCGGTGATCGTGGGCTTCTGCGGGGCGCTGGTGATCGTGCGGCCGGGGGGCGTGCCGCTCGACTGGGGCGTCCTATTCGCGGTGGGCTCCGGTGCAGCCTACGCGCTCTATATCGTGCTGACGCGCAAGGTGTCGGCCGCGGATTCCACCACGACGAGCATGGTCTACACCGGAGTCGTTGGGCTGGTGATCAGCAGCGGGGTCGGCATCTTTCACTGGGACATGCTTGACCCGACGTCGTTCCTCCTGATCGGGTACATCATGCTGACAGGTGTGGCGGCGCACGGGATGATGATCGTGGCGCTGTCGATGGCGCCGGCAAGCGTGCTGCAGCCGTTCAATTATACGTCGCTGCCATGGGCCATCGTGATCGCCGTGCTGGTGTTTCAGGAGCCGATCGATGGGCTCTCGCTGGTGGGCGCCGCGATCATCGTTGGGGCCGGCCTAGTGGTGATGGCCCGCGAGCGGGTCAAGAAGGTCCCATCGGTCGCCGAACCAGCGCTACCAGGAAAAGAATGAGCGCAGTCGCCAGCACGATGACGCCCAGCGGTGCGACCGAAAACAGCAGCAGCGCAGGAATGAGCGCATCGACCCCGGGAAAGACGTACTGAACCGCGAGGGCGGGGAGCACGCCAACGGCGAGCAGCACGAGGCCGAGGCGCAGCGTGACTTTGGCCCATACAATCAATGGACGGTCCATTGGCGTCACCTCTTGAAACCGTGCCCCCGTATGGGCACGTTATTGCCAGGCCCACCGAGAGGGATGGGGGGAGGCGGAGCGCGATGCCGATCATTATTGAGATTGCCCTGGTCCTGATCCTGGTGGGCGGAGTTATCAGCTACGCGACACGCGGCCGGCGGCTGGCCAGCCGCGGCGAGATGATCGACCGGCGCGTGGACGCCTATATAGAAACGATCCGACGCGAAGGGACCAACAAAGAGCTCGTGTCGATGAGCGACAAGGAACTGCGCGACATCCTCCTCTCCAGCGCACACAATCTGCGCATCCAGCGGGAAAGGCGGATGTATCTGCTGTTCGGCGGCGTGCTGGTGGGCCTGATCGGCGCGATCCTGGTTGCGACCGAAGGGGGCTCGCGCGGGTTCGGCGTGGCGCTGCTGATCGCCGCGCTGGTGCTCTACGGGATCAACGAATTTCTCGGCCGCCAAATGACGGCACCGCTCGAGGCCAAGGGTATCGATACCGAGCGGCTGCGCGTCGAGTAGGCTCACAAGCGCCGCATCCTGCCGACAACAAAGACGATGGCGCCGGCGACGATGAGGCCCATGGGCGCGAGAACCAGCACCGAGAGGACTGTTGCGCCCAGTTGGAGCGAGTGGGGCGGCGCCTCGAGGCGCGACAGGCCGTAGCGCTCGAGCATGAACAGACCCATGCCGAGCAGCACGAGGGTGGAGGCGAGCTTCAGGTAAGGTTTCGTTTCACGCGTCGCCATGCGGCACCTCCACGGCGACATAGATAGAAGGGGAGGGCGGAAACGGCAACGCCGGCCTCCGCCTGGAGGCCGGCGTGGGGACGAGAATTGCGGGGAGGCTTAGCTCTTCACGCAGACCTTGCCGAGCGGACCGGTGAAGCAGAACTGCACGCCGGGCTCGGGATCGCTGTCCTCGAAGTCGAGATCGACGGCATTCTTGCGCACCCAGCCGGTGTTGTTCGGGCCCGGGGGGTTAATCTTGAACCAGCCGCCGTTCTTCTTGGTGTAATCGAGGATCTGGACGTAGTCGCCTTCCTCGGCCCAGCCGACGGTCTTGGAGGAAGAGGACCAGTACTTCTTGACCTTGGTGTCGTGATCGATGGTGCCGTAGGTGGCGGCGAAAGCGCCGGACACGGACATTGCGAGGACCGTGGCAGCAATCGCACCAGTTTTCAGAAGGGAAAGAGCCATTTCAGTTTTTACCTTTCGGGTTGCTGGCAATCGCTTGCCTCATTCCGCGACCCTATTTGTATCTGCCTGAACGGGGGCTGAGGGAAGTATTTAGGGGGGTTTTATTTCCAGGGCCGGCTCCCTAGACCGGAGGCGGGGGCTCGGTGGGGTCGTCGACCTTGGGGATGGGGGTGAGGTCGAGCTCGTTCTCGATGGCTTTTTCCACGAGGGTGAGGGCGGTCTCGATCTCGGTGAAGCGCCGGAGGGCGGTGTCGAGGTTGGCCTCGGCGGCGGCGGCGCGGCGGGCGTCGACCAGCCGGTCGCGGAACGCCTTGAGGGTGGTGACGTGCGGGCTCTCGGGGCGCGACATGGTCAGATCCGGACGGTGGCGTTATCGCCCATTTTGGGCTTGGCGCCGGTGACGGCGGCAGCGAGCATGGCGGTGAAGGCCACGGCCTTGTTGGGCGAATCCCACAGTTCGGCCGTCTCCGGCGTGACGGTGAGCAGGCGAATGTCGGGATCCTCGGCATCGTCCCACCAGGCCTTGTCGAAGGCGCTCCACAATTCGCGGATCTTGGGGCGGTCGTTGCTGAGCTCGGCGTGGCCGGCGATCGAGATGAACTTCATGGCGCCCTTGTCGGCGTAGCCGAGGTTGACCGCCGGAAAACGGTCCAGCTGCCAGTTCTTCGAACTCTTGTCGGAGACGAGGAAGTAGATGGCGTGCTCGTCGCGGGCGACGCGCGAACTCAGCGGCCGCGACTGCTGGTGCGTGCCGTCCCAGGTGACGAACATGCAGAAATCGATCTTTTCGGCGAGCTCCCAGACGCG
>JBIQKK010000158.1:1367-2699 GCA_044506585.1 Hyphomicrobiales bacterium | reverse complement strand
CCCGAACCGAGGAAGCCGGTGACCTTGGGCGTGTTCTTGATCAGATGGAACGCCTCGTTGGTCATATCCATCTTCACGAGCACGTAGCCCGGAAAGAACTTGCGCTCGGCATCGACCTTACGGCCGCGGCGCATCTCGACGACTTTCTCGGTCGGGACGATCACGTCCTCGAACAAATGGTCGAGTTTCTTCTGCGCCACCTTCTGGCGAATATCCTCAGCAACCTTCCGCTCGAAGTTGCTGTACGCCTGAACAATGTACCAGCGCATGGCCATGCCGCTAATAGTCTCCGTATTCTTCATCCGGCTCAGCGGATGCTCAAAACCGCTTGAATCAGCCACGAGATGAGCTGGTCGGCGACCAGGAAGAAAATGCTCGCCAGCGCAATCATCCCCAGCACCATCAGCGTGGAGATGAAGGTCTCGTTGCGCGTGGGCCACGTAACCTTGCTGGTTTCCTGCCGAACTTCCTGCAGGAATTTCACGGGGTTAAGGGCCATAGGCTCAACTTTCACCTGAGGGCATTTTGCCCAAAAACAAATACCCGCGCGAGTCGCCTCGGCGGATTGAGAAGCGCCTATCTACTGACTTGGCCAGACAATTGCAACAGCGAAGGGGCCCGGACGGAAAGACCGGCAGCCCGGGAGAATTCGGAGCGCATGCATTGGGGACGGGAGGGTACGACCACAAATGGTGCCTCGATCTCCCCTTTTCAAGCGGTCGCTGCAGCTCCCTTGTTGAAGGTGGTGTTGAACCAGCGCAGAGCAAGCCCGAACGCGATCAGCAGGATACCCCCTGCCAGCACGGAAAGTGGGTTCGCCCCCAGATACTCGAACCACTGCGTGTAAAAGTGGATCGCACCGAACACGGCGGCAGCGTTCACCACCCAGCGGCGGTTCGCGAGTACGCCCCATAGGCCCACGCCGATCAACAGCAAGGCCCAGACGATCGAGAACCCGGCGCGCTCCGGGTCCGTACCCCACGGCAATTGCTGGTCCCCGAACAGGGAGCCGACAAGGAAAGCCAGGTTGATGATCATGACGCCTGTCCGCGCCATGATCAGGGCCACGCGCTCATAGACCGACGGCAAGCGGGTCGCCAGCGCCGTCAGACCGATGGAGACCACAGCCAGCGCCGCGATGGTGATGGCGGGCTGCTCCACCCAGGCAAAATAACCGCCATGCCAGTAGGCAGTCCCCGAACCGAGGGCGATCGAAAACTGCAGGATCGCCAGGGCTCCCAGGAGTGCCGACGGCGCTGCAAACGCAGCTACCGCGAGCCCGAGCGCCAGCACGATGTTCACGTAGATGTTGCCGTCCGAAAGAAACGAAAC
>JBIQKK010000158.1:0-1267 GCA_044506585.1 Hyphomicrobiales bacterium | reverse complement strand
AACGAGGCGTGGCACCTGCACCAACAGACCAGCGTGCCGTCGGGCCCGATGCCGCCATTTGGTCGGCCAGGCGCACGATTCTTGCGCTCGACGGCGGGGGCATTCGCGGCATCGTCTCGATCGCGTTTCTCGAGCGCATCGAGGCTCTGTTGCGCGCCCGCAGCGGCAAGGGCGAGGCGTTCCGGCTGTCCGACCATTTCCATCTGATCGGCGGCACCTCGACGGGCGCCATCATTGCCGCGGGCCTCGCGCTGGGCCGCTCGGTCGCCGAGATCAGGGCACTCTATCTCGAACTCGGTCCCACCGTTTTCCGCCGGCGCTGGCATATCCCGCTGTTTCAGGCGCGTTACGGTTCCGCGGCCCTCGGCGCCCTGCTGCTGCGCGAATTCGGCTCGATCACGCTTGGCGATCCCGCGCTCAGGACGTTGCTCGCCGTTGTTACCAAACGCGTGGACACCGGCAGCCCCTGGATCATTTCCAATCTTCCCGGCCAGCCCTATTGGCAGGACCGCGACGAGGGCGGCCACACCAGCAAGGGCAACCACGCCATCGGCCTTGCGAGCCTGGTTCGGGCCTCCGCGGCCGCCCCCTTCTTCTTCGGCCCCGAGCGCCTCCAGATCACGACCGAAACGACCGGAGTGTTCGTCGACGGAGCCGTATCGCCCTACAACAGCCCCACGATCCCGCTGCTCCTGCTCGCGACGGCCAAGCGCTACGGGCTCGACTGGTCGCTTGGGCCAAAGCGGCTCTCGATCGTCTCGATCGGCACCGGCCGCAATCGCCCGCCGCCGCCCGCGCCCTGGGCGCCGTCCGCCGTGGCGGCTGTCGCGGGACTGCGCGGGATGATCGAGGACACGATGTCACTCAGCCTGATGATGATGCAGTGGCTGGGCACATCCGAAGCGCCCAACTGGCTCAACCGGGACATCGAAACGCTCGAAGGCGATCCGCTGCCCGGCCGCCCGCTTTTCAGCTTCCAGCGGTTCGACCTGATGCTCGAGGAAGCCTGGCTCGAAGCCTATTTCGGCCTGCCCTTCGAACTTCGCGAAATCCTCCGCCTACGCCGCATCGACGACCCCTCGGCCATGCCCGCGCTCTACGATCTCGCAAGCCAGGTGGCCCAGCGGATGATTTCTCTCGAGCCGCAAGAGCCTGAGGGGCCTCCCGGCGCTTGACCCTGAATACGTTCCGGCAGCGATTTCGGATTGACCTCTGGCAGGGGCAGCAGGACTTGAACCCGCGACCCTCGGTTTTGGAGACCGATGCT
>JBIQKK010000157.1:0-2703 GCA_044506585.1 Hyphomicrobiales bacterium | reverse complement strand
CTCGTGCGCGAATCCATCCAGCGCGAGGAAGACCTTCCCCTCCGCTTCACCGCGCTCACTCCGTGCTTCCGTTCCGAGGCCGGCTCGGCGGGACGCGACACGCGCGGCATGCTGCGGCAGCATCAGTTCGACAAGGTCGAGCTCGTCTCGATCACCACGCCCGAAGCGTCCGCCGACGAGCATGAGCGCATGCTCGCCTGCGCCGAAGCCGTGCTGCAGAAGCTCAACATCCACTACCGCGTGATGACGCTGAGCACCGGCGACATGGGCTTCGGCGCGCAGAAGACCTACGACATCGAGGTCTGGCTGCCGGGGCAGGACGCCTATCGCGAAATCTCGTCGGTCTCGGTCTGCGGCGATTTCCAGGCCCGCCGCATGGACGCCCGCTTCCGCGACAAGGACGGCAAGGTCCGCCATGTCCATACGCTCAACGGCTCGGCGCTCGCCGTCGGCCGCGCGCTCATCGCGGTGATGGAGAACTACCAGCAGGAGGACGGTTCCATCGCCGTGCCCTCCGTGCTGCAGCCCTATATGGGCGGCTTGACGGTCGTCTCCGCCGCCAGATGAGTTTGCGTATCCTCATCACCAATGACGACGGCGTCGACGCGCCGGGCATCGGCGTGATGGAGGAGATCGCGCGCACGCTCACCGACGATGTGTGGATCGTCGCGCCCGCGGGCAACCAGTCGGGCGCCGGCCACCGCTTCACCTTCGCGCGCGAACTGGAGCTGGTGGAACGCCGTTCGCATGTCTTTTCCATCGAGCATGCCTCGCCCGCCGATTGCGTCGTTGCGGGCATGACCTTCGTGCTCAGGGACCGCCCCGCCGACCTCGTCCTCTCCGGCGTCAACAACGGCCAGAACCTCGGCGACATCGTCAATTGCTCGGGGACCGCCGCCGGGGCCCGCGAGGGTGCGTTGCAGGGCGCCATCGGCATCGCGCTCAGCCAGGGTCTCGACTATGCGCGTGGCCTCGAGATCGACTGGTCCGTCGCGCGCCACTATGGCGCCAAGACCATCCAGGCTATCCGCGAACACGCGGCGCCCGGCAGCTGGTTCAACGTCAATTTCCCCTATTGCGCGCCCGGCGACGTCACCGGCGCCCGGGTCGTCCCCAGCCAGCGCTTCGCCCGCTCGCCCATGCGCTACTACGCCTCCGACACTCCGGGAAAATTCTTCGTCGCCATCCCCGAGCCGCCGACCCCGGTCGAACCCGGCAAGGATATGTTCGAACTCGTCCACTCGAACGCCATAACCATCACCCCCATGCTCCTGGAATCGAGCGACGTCGCCCTCGCGGCCAGGCTGGATGGGACGATAACGCACCTCTAGCGGCGCACCCCTCATCCGCCCTTCGGGCACCTTCTCCCGCAAGGGGAGAAGGCCAACACACAGATATCTCAGTCAGCACCTCCCTTCTCCCCTTGCGGGAGAAGGTGGATCGGCCGCAGGCCGAGACGGATGAGGGGAAGGCCGCTCGTGCCGCCCTCCGTTTCTGCCCCTCCGCCTTAACCCTAATCGCGTCTGAATCCGGGCAGATTCGATCGGCGCAAATCGCAAGCGCCTTAAACTCGTCTTTACCTAAAATGCCTAGGATCGGTCCATTGAGTACTGCGTGACGAGTTGGACTGATGAGTAATCGCGTTACCGGCCAGGCATTGAAAATTGCTGCCATCGCCGGCGTGCTGCTGGGGGCGACCGCGTTGTCGGGATGCTCCTCTCTCGGTCTGGGGTTGGGCGGCGGCGACGTCACCAACTCCATTTCCCCGAGTGCGTCTGTCGGCGGTCAGCAGGCAATGCCGTCCGCGCTTCTGCCGATCGCGCCCACCACTCAGGTCGCGAAAGGACCCTTCATCCCGCCGGCTGATATCGGCGGCGGCTCCGGTGGCCTCGTCACCGGCAGCGCGCCGGCGGGTGTTGTATCGACTACCGCCCTGCCGCCTCTCACAGGAAGTGAACCCATGTCAGCCCAGCCCTCGCTCGCCCCGGTCCAGTCGACCCAATCCGCTTCGCTGGGCGCACCGGCCCCTGCCACACCGGCTCCAAATCTCGCGGTCGTACCCGAGAATGCGTACATCCACGTCATCGAGAGTGGAGAGTCGCTCTACACCATCGCCCGCCGCTACAATGTGACGGCACAGGCCATCGTTCAGGCCAACGGCATGGGATCGCCCGACAAGATCTTCGTCGGCCAGAAAATCATCATCCCCGGCCTCAAGGCCAAGCCCGCGCCGGCTGCCACACAGGTCGCCTCGATCGCGCCGGTCGAGACGACCCCCAAGCCGGCCAAGCCCGCACCCGCTCCGGCCGGCGAAAAGACGGCCGCGATCAAGAACCCCGCGCTCGTCGATCCGGACAAATCGGAGACGCAGCCGGTCGCCGCGAAGACTCCCATCGTCGAGCCCGTGATGTCGGGCGCCGACAAGTTCCGCTGGCCCATCTCGGGCAAGGTCATCTCCGACTTCCTCTCGACCAAGGGCACCGGCATCAACATCGAGGCGCCGGAAGGCGCGTCGGTCCGTGCGGCCGAGAACGGTCAGGTCATCTATGTCGGTTCGGGCGTCGAGGGCTACGGCAACCTCATCCTGATCCGTCACGCCAACGGCTATGTGTCGGCCTATGCCCACCTCAAATCGGTGGCCGTCAACAAGGGCGACTCCGTCACCCGCGGCGACAATATCGGCCAGGCCGGCATGACCGGTTC
>JBIQKK010000054.1:15874-18689 GCA_044506585.1 Hyphomicrobiales bacterium | reverse complement strand
CCGGCCTGCGGCAGGTCGCGCTTCAGATCCTCGAGGGCCCAGCTCTTGCCGCGCGACGAGAGCGTATGTTCGAGTTCGAACTGCTTGTCGAAATGGTCCTCGATGACGCCCTTGTTCCGGCCCGTGATGAAGACGAAGTGTTCGATCCCCGCCTCGCGGGCCTCATCGACCGCATACTGGATCAGCGGGCGATCGACGACGGTCAGCATCTCCTTCGGCAACGCCTTGGTGGCAGGCAGGAATCGCGTGCCGAGACCGGCGACCGGGAACACGGCTGTGCGTACGCGGTTGGACAAGATAAGGCTCCGGGGAGGCTTGAGAGAATATCAAGACCTCACCAATAGCATTTTCGCGCTTAACTGGAGATTGATCTAATGGCGGTGCTTGTGACGGGCGGTGCAGGCTATATCGGCAGCCACATGGCCCTGAAACTGGGCGATTCCGGCGAGGAAACGGTCGTTCTGGACAATCTCGTGACCGGCTTCGACTGGGCGGTGGACCAGCGCGCGAGCTTCGTTGAGGGCGATGCCGGTGATATCGAGTTTGTCGGCCAGCTGATCGCCGAACGCGGGATCACCGAAATCATCCACTTTGCCGGCTCGATCGTGGTGCCGGAATCGGTGGTCGATCCGCTCAAATATTATCGCAACAACACCGCGACCTCGCGCAACCTGCTGGAGGCGGCCGTCAAGGGCGGGGTCGAGCGCTTCATCTTTTCCTCGACCGCCGCGGTCTACGGCATGACGGGGCTCGCGCCGGTTGAGGAGACGACGCCGCTGGCGCCGATGTCGCCTTACGGCAAGTCCAAGCTCATGACCGAATGGATGCTGGCGGACGTCGCGGCGGCGCATCCGATCAAGTATGGCGTGCTGCGGTACTTCAACGTTGCGGGCGCCGATCCGCAGAAGCGGTCGGGGCAATCGACGCCGCTCGCGACGCACCTCATCAAGGTTGCGTCGCAGACCGCGCTGGGGCAGCGCGAGAAGATGGACATCTTCGGTTCGGACTACGAGACGCCGGACGGGACCTGCGTGCGCGACTATATCCACGTCACCGACCTCATCGAGGCGCACGCGCTGCTGCTCAGGCATCTGCGCGACGGCGGCGACAACCTGACGCTCAACTGCGCCTATGGGCAGGGCTATTCCGTCCGCCAGGTCATCGAGACCGTGAAAGATGTGTCCGGCGTCGATTTCCGCGTCGACGAGGGGCCGAGGCGGGCAGGCGATCCAGCCTCGATCACGGCGACCGGCGAGAAAATCCGGACGACCCTGGGTTGGGTGCCCGCCCACGACGATCTGCGCGAGATGGTCAGCACGGCGCTCGATTGGGAGCGCTACCTGATGACGCGTAACCGATAGCCACAGAATTTCCGTGTTGGCACGCGAGGCTAACGCATGATGCGGTACCGGATCATCGTTGCTTTCGCCATCGGCCTGCTGCTCGCCTCGCCCGGGCAGGCCCAGAGCTTTGCGGAATTTCTCAAGGCTTTCGAAGCGAAAGCCGTCGAAGCCGGCGTCAGCCGGCAGGTCTACAGAAGCGCGACTGCCGGCCTCAGCCCCGATCCGAACATCCCCAAGCTGGTCGAGACGCAGCCCGAATTCACAACGCCCATCTGGGATTATCTCGACACGCGCATCACCGAGGGCCGCATCAGCCGGGGCAAAGCGAAGATCGAGGCCAATCGCGCCCTGTTCGCAGCCATCGGCAAGCGGACGGGGGTTGATCCATATGTCCTCGGCGCGATCTGGGGCGTCGAGACGGATTACGGTGCCGTTCTGGGCAACAGCAAGCTGATCCGTCCGATTATCCGCTCTCTCGCCACGCTGGTCTTCCAGAGGCGCGGACGCCTGAAACTCGATGAAGCCGATTTCATCGCGGCGCTGCTGCTTGTCCAGCGCGGGCCGCTCGACGCGCAGCATCTCGTCGGTTCGTGGGCCGGCGCGATCGGACACCTGCAGGTCAACCCCAGCAATGTCATCGCGCATGGTTCGGACGGCGACGGCGATGGCCGCGTGGACCTGCACAATTCGCTGCCGGACGCCCTGGCGACGAGTGCCAAGTTCCTGCTCGACCTGGGCTATGCGCCGGGTGTCGACTGGGGCTTTGAAGTGACAGTGCCCCCCGGTTTCGACTGGCTGCTCGCCGACCGCGAGAGACTCCGGCCGATCAGCTTTTTCACCGAGCGCGGGGTGGTCCGGGTGAAGGGACGGCCGTTCGCGGACGAGACGATCCCGGTCTTTCTCTATGCCCCGGCGGGCAAGGACGCACCAGTTTTCCTGATGACCAACAACTACCTCGTCCTCAAAGGCTACAATTTCTCGGACAGCTACGCCCTGTCAGTGGCCCATCTGGCCGACCGGCTGAAGGGCAGTGGGGAATTCGTCCAGTCGTGGCCCCGCAACACCAAATTTCCCGACCTCAATCAGCGCCGGACCATCCAGGCCCGCCTCAAGGCGCTTGGGCTCTACGACGGGGTGGTGGACGGACGGATCGGCCCGATCACCCAGGCGGCCTACGCACGGTTTCAGGCCAGCCGCGGCGAGGTCGCCGACGGGTTCATCACGCGGAAGAGTTTTGAGGATTTGTCCGCGGCACAATAGTCTTCTTTTCGCCCGCAAACCGCGCCACAAGGCATGATGCTCCGCCGCCTGACGATCATTGTCCTGCTCGCCCTCTTTGCCACCAGCGACCTGGCGCCGTCGCTCATTGTCGGCGAGGCCGCCGCACAGGAGCAGGTCCAGAAAAAGCGCCGGACGCTCATGGATCTGCTGTTCGGAGGCGATGAGGCGCCACCCGAGCCGCCAGCGCCGGT
>JBIQKK010000054.1:1856-15774 GCA_044506585.1 Hyphomicrobiales bacterium | reverse complement strand
GCCGAGCAGGTCGCCTCCAGCAGCTTCGATATCGCCATCATGATCGTGGGCATCAATGATCGCCAGACCATCAAGGCCGATGGCGAGTCGTACAAGGCGCTGACACCGGAGTGGTCGAATGTCTACCAAGCGCGCGTCGCCGATTTCGTGAACACGGTTCGCAGCGCCAACAAGCCGCTGATCTGGGTGGGTCTGCCGCCGATGTCCAAGACCGATTATTCCAACGCGATGGGCCAGATCAATTCCATCCAGCGGCTTGCTGCCTTCGGCGGGGGCGCCGAGTTCGTGGATATCTACGACCGGTTCGTGGGCGAGGATGGCAAGTATTCCTCGTCTGGCCCCGATCTCAACGGCAACCGTGTGCGGATGCGCAAGGACGACGGTATCCATTTCTCCGCCGCCGGTGCGGATAAACTGGCGTTCTATCTGAGCCAGGTGATCAAGAACTATTATCAGGGGGCGGGCGGGGTCGGCTTCGAGATCGCCGACGCGTTGGCCGGTACGGACGCCGCGCTGATGGTCCGGCCGCCCTATCAAGGCCTTGGCCAAACGCGCCTGCTCGAAGTGGCAGGCGCCGTGATCCCGCTGAGCCGCACGCCCAAGCGGGCAACCGATCTCGTGGTGGCAACAGGGCCGGGACCATCGGTGGACGAAATCTTTGACCTCACACAGATGCTGGAGGCCCCGGTTGGACGCGCCGACGCCTTCGGAGTCGGCAAGGCGCCGGAAGTCGCAGCGGACGACGACACGCCGGTGGCGCTGGCGCAGTAGTACCGAGAACGACGGGCTTCCTGAATGAAAAGGGGCGCCGAAGCGCCCCCTAAACCTGCCCGCGCGCCTGCTTACCTCGGCAGCGCTGTCCGTCCCATCAAATACTGATCGATCGAGCGGGCGCACTGGCGGCCCTCGCGGATCGCCCACACGACAAGCGACTGGCCGCGACGCATGTCGCCGCAGGAGAAGAGCTTTTCCTTGCTCGTCTTGTATTGCAGCGTGTCGGCGAAGACGTTGCCGCGCTTGTCGAGTTCGACCCCCGAATCCTTGACCATGCCTTCCTGCACCGGGCCAAGAAAGCCCATGGCCAGCAGTACGAGGTCGGCCTTCAGCTCGAACTCTGTGCCGGGGATGGGCTGGAACCTGGCGTCGGCCCGGGCACAGATCAGCTTCTTGACCTGGCCGTTCTCACCCTCGAAGCGCACGGTCGCCACCGCGAAGTCACGCGTAACCCCTTCTTCCTGCGAGGACGATGTGCGCATCTTCATCGGCCAGAGCGGCCAGGTGAGCTCCTTGTTTTCCTTCTCGGGCGGCGCGGGCATGATTTCGATCTGCGTGACCGAGAGTGCGCCCTGGCGATTGGACGTGCCGATGCAGTCCGAACCCGTGTCGCCACCACCGATCACCACCACATGCTTACCCTCGGCGAGGATCGGCTTGACGTTGTTCAGCGGCTCATCGGACACGCGGCGGTTCTGCTGCGGCAGGAACTCCATGGCGAAATGGATGCCGTCCAACTCGCGGCCGGGGATCGGCAGATCGCGGGGCTTCTCGGCGCCGCCAGCGAGCGCAACTGCGTCGTACTGTGCCTCGAGATCGGCGATCGAGATGTCACGGCCGACATGCACGCCGGTATGGATGGTGACGCCCTCGGCTTCCATCTGCGTGGCGCGCCGGTCGATATGGCGCTTCTCCATCTTGAAGTCGGGAATGCCGTAGCGCATCAGCCCGCCGATCTTGGCGTTCTTTTCGTAAAGGTGCACGTCGTGTCCGGCGCGCGCCAGCTGCTGCGCACAGGCCATCCCCGCAGGACCGGAGCCGATGACCGCGACCTTCCTACCGGTCTTGACCGGATTGATGTCCGGCTTGATCCAGCCATTCTCCCAGCCCTTGTCGACGATGGCGCATTCGATCGTCTTGATCGAAACCGGCTCGTCGCGAATGTTGAGCGTGCACGCGGCTTCGCACGGTGCCGGGCAGATGCGGCCGGTGAATTCGGGGAAGTTGTTGGTCGAATGAAGGTTCTTGAGGGCCTTCAGCCAGTCGTTGCGATAGACAAGGTCATTCCAGTCCGGGATCTGGTTATTGACCGGGCAACCGTTGTGACAATAGGGCACGCCGCAATCCATGCAGCGCGCCGCCTGGTCGCGCGTTCCCTTGTCGCCAAGGGGAATGACGAACTCGCTGTAATTTGTGAGCCGCTCGGCGACCGGAAGGTAGTCCCGATCGTCCTTCTCGATCTCGAGGAAGCCGGTGATCTTTCCCATTGTGCTTACTCCGCCGCGACCTGAAGAGCGGCCTGTTCTCTTTCGAGTTCGGCAAGGGCCCGGCGATATTCGACCGGCATGACTTTCTTGAACCTGGGCAGGTAGCTCGCCCAGTTGTCCAGAATGGTGGCTGCAACCGACGAACCGGTGAAGCTGCGGTGCCGCTGGATCAGCGCCTTGAGCCGCAGCGCGTCGCCGGTCGACAGGTTCGACATGATCTCGACGAGTCCGGACGTCTCGAGGTCGCCCGCATGGCCGTATTCGCGCTCATGCAGCATCTCTTCCTCGGCGACCGGCTCGAGCTCGACCATCGACATGTTGCAGCGGCTCTCGAAGCTGCCGTCCTCGTCGAGGACGTAGGCGATGCCGCCCGACATGCCCGCCGCGAAGTTGCGGCCGGTGGAGCCGAGTACGACGACCACGCCACCCGTCATGTATTCGCAGCCATGGTCGCCGGTGCCTTCGACGACTGCGACGGCTCCTGAGTTGCGGACGGCGAAGCGCTCGCCCGCGACGCCACGGAAGTAGCACTCGCCTTCGGTCGCGCCGTAAAGGGCGGTGTTGCCGATGACGATCGAGTCCTCCGGCCTGGCTGCACACTTTTCTGATGGACGCACGACGAGCCGGCCGCCACTCAGACCCTTGCCGACATAGTCGTTGGCTTCGCCCAACAGGTCGATCGATACGCCGCGCGCGACAAACGCGCCGAAAGCCTGGCCGGCCGTGCCGGTGAGGCTGATGGCGATCGTGTCCTCGGGCAGGCCCGTGGCGCCATAGCGCTTGGCCACCGCGCCGCCGAGCATCGCGCCGACGGAGCGGTTGACGCTGCGGACCTCCATGTCGATTTTGACCGGCGTGCCGTTTTCGAGCGCGGGCCTCGCCGCCTCGATCAGCTTACGGTCAAGCACGTCGGCGATCGGGTGGTTCTGCTCTTCGCAATGGAAGATGGGCACCTCGTCCGGGTTCGCCGGCTTGTGGAACAGGCGCGTGAAGTCGAGCCCCTTGGCCTTCCAGTGCGAAACGGCCTCGGTCTTGTCGAGCATCTGCATCTGGCCGACCATCTCGTCGAACTTGCGGAAGCCCAAGGCCGCCATCAGCTCGCGCACTTCTTCGGCGACGAAGAAGAGATAGTTGATGACGTGCTCGGGCTTGCCCGTGAAGCGGGCACGCAGCACCGGGTCCTGGGTCGCGATGCCGACGGGGCAGGTGTTGAGGTGGCACTTGCGCATCATCACGCAGCCGGCCGCGATCAGCGGTGCGGTCGCGAGGCCGAATTCGTCGGCGCCGAGCAGGGCACCGATCACGACGTCGCGGCCCGTCCGGATGCCGCCATCGACCTGCACGGCAATACGGCCGCGCAGCTTGTTGGCGACGAGCGTCTGGTGCGTTTCGGCGAGGCCGATTTCCCAGGGCGAGCCGGCATGCTTGAGCGAGGTGAGCGGGCTCGCGCCCGTGCCGCCCTCATAGCCGGAAATGGTCACGTGGTCGGCGCGCGCCTTGGCGACGCCGGCGGCAACGGTGCCGACGCCGACTTCGGAGACGAGCTTGACCGAGACCTGGCCGTCCGGGTTCACGTTCTTCAGATCGAAGATCAGCTGGGCGAGGTCTTCGATCGAGTAGATGTCGTGATGCGGCGGGGGCGAGATCAGGCCCACGCCCGGCGTCGAGTGACGCACGGCGGCGATGGTCTTGTCGACCTTGTGGCCGGGGAGTTGCCCGCCCTCGCCGGGCTTGGCGCCCTGGGCCATCTTGATCTGCATCATGTCGGAGTTGACGAGGTAGTCCGCGGTGACGCCGAAGCGGCCCGAGGCGATCTGCTTGATTGCCGAGCGCATCGAGTCCCCGTTCGGCATCGGCGTGAAACGGTCCGCCTCTTCGCCGCCTTCTCCGGTGTTCGACTTGCCGCCGATCCGGTTCATGGCGATCGCCAGGGTCGTATGCGCCTCGCGGCTGATCGAACCGTAGGACATGGCGCCGGTCGAGAAACGCTTCACGATTTCCGCTGCCGGTTCCACTTCGTCGAGCGGGATCGCGGTGCGGCCGTCCTCATCTGCGCCCTTGATGCGGAACAGCGAGCGGATCGTGACGTAGCGGTCCTCAACGTCGTTCACGAGGCGGGCAAATTCGCGGTACTTGTCCCGCGCGTTGCCGCGCGCGGCGTGCTGCAGATTGGCGACCGTCTCGGAGTGCCAGACATGTGCTTCGCCGCGGAAGCGGAAGGCGTAGTCGCCGCCGACGTCGAGGCTGTCCGCGAGCACGGGCGAGTCGCCGAAAGCGTCGCGATGGCGGCGCACCGTCTCTTCGGCGATCTCGGTGAGACCGACGCCTTCGATGGTCGTTGCGGTGCCGGTGAAGTACTTCTCCACGAAGGCCGAGTTCAGCCCGACGGCGTCGAAAATCTGCGCGCCGCAGTAAGACTGGTAGGTCGAGATGCCCATCTTGGCGGTGACCTTGAGGATGCCCTTGCCGATCGCCTTGATGTAGCGATAGACGAGCTCATGCTCGTCGACTTCCTCGGGGATGTCGTTGGTCTGCGCGCGCATGGCGAGCAGCGTCTCGAACGCCAGGTAGGGGTTGATCGCTTCGGCACCATAGCCCGCGAGCGCACAGAAGTGGTGCACCTCGCGCGCTTCGCCTGTTTCGAGCACGAGGCCGACCGAGGTGCGCAGCCCCTTGCGGATCAGGTGATGGTGCACGCCCGCGGTGGCAAGCAGCGCCGGAATCGCGACCCGATCAGGTCCAACCATCCTGTCGGAGAGGATGATGATGTTGTCGCCCGAATGCACCGCGAGCTCGGCATCCGAGAACAGCTGGTCGAGCGCCTTCTCCATGCCGGCCGCGCCCTCGCTCACCGGATAGGTGATGTCGAGCGTCTTGGAGCGGAACGGGTTGTCCTCCATCGCGCCGATCGCACGGATCTTCTCGAGGTCGGCATTGGTGAGGATGGGCTGGCGGACTTCGAGCCGCTTGCGCGAGCCGTGCCCTTCGAGATCGAGGATGTTGGGCCGCGGACCGATGAAGCTGACGAGGCTCATCACCGATTCCTCGCGGATCGAGTCGATGGGCGGGTTCGTGACCTGCGCGAAGTTCTGCTTGAAGTAGGTGTAGAGCAGCTTGGACTTGTCCGAGAGCGCCGAGATGGGCGTATCGGTGCCCATCGAGCCAACGGCTTCCTGGCCCGTGGTCGCCATCGGCGGCAGGATGAACTTGAGGTCTTCCTGCGTGTAGCCGAAGGCCTGCTGCAGATCGAGCAGCGGAACGTCGCTGGCGGGCGCCTGCGGGGCCACCTCCGGCAGCTCCTCGAGCACGATCTGCGTCCGGGCGAGCCACTGCTTATAGGGATGGGCCTTGGCGAGCTCGGCCTTGATCTCCTCATCGGAGACGATGGCGCCCCTGTTCAGGTCGATCAGCAGCATCTTGCCCGGCTGGAGGCGCCACTTCTTGACGATCTTTTCGGGCGGGATGTCGAGCACGCCCATTTCCGAGGCCATGATGACTTCGTCGTCGTCGGTAACGAGATAGCGCGCGGGGCGAAGGCCGTTGCGATCGAGCGTTGCGCCGATGTGGAGGCCGTCCGAGAAGCACATGGCGGCCGGGCCGTCCCACGGTTCCATCAGCGCGGCGTGGTACTCGTAGAAGGCCTTGCGATCCTCATCCATGAGGTCGTTGCCGGCCCAGGCTTCGGGGATCAGCATCATCGCCGCGTGCGGTAGCGAATACCCACCGCGCAAGAGGAATTCGAGCGCGTTGTCGAAGCAGGCGGTGTCCGACTGGCCGGGATAAGAAATCGGCCACAGCTTCTGGATATCGGCGCCGAACAGGTCGGAGCTCACCGACGCCTGGCGCGCCGCCATCCAGTTGACGTTGCCCCGCACCGTGTTGATTTCGCCATTGTGGCAGACGAACCGGTAGGGGTGCGCCAGCCGCCAGCTGGGGAAGGTGTTGGTCGAAAAGCGCTGGTGGATCAGCGCAAGGGCCGAGGCGAAATCCGGATCGTGCAGGTCCTTGTAGTAGGCACCAAGCTGGGCGGCGAGGAACATGCCCTTGTAGACCAGCGTGCGGCAGCTCATCGACACGACATAGAAGTCGTTCGGCTTGCCCTCGAAGGCCGAGAAGATCCTCGCCGAGCAAACCTTGCGGATGATGTAGAGCTTGCGCTCGAAGGCGTCGGCGTCAGCAACCTTGCTGCCGCGGCCGATCACCACCTGGCGGTGGCAGGGCTCGGTCGCGACGATCTCGGGTGCCTTGCTGAGCGAGGAATTGTCATGCGGCACGTCGCGCCAGCCCAGCACGGTCTGGCCTTCGTCCTCGATGACCTTCTCGACGACCTTCTCCATCTTGGCGCGAAGATCGCCGTCCTGCGGAAAGAAGATATGCGCGACCGCATATTCGCCGGGGGCGGGGAGGGCCACACCCTGCTTGCCCATCTCCTTGACGAAGAAGGCGTGCGGAATCTGGACGAGCATGCCCGCGCCGTCGCCCATTAGCGGGTCGGCGCCGACGGCACCGCGATGCTCGAGGTTGTTGAGGATCGCGAGACCGCGCTGGATGATCGAGTGCTGCGGACGGTTCTTGAGATCGACGATGAATCCGACGCCGCAGGCGTCATGCTCGCGCACGGGATCGAAGAGCCCGAAAGCCTCGGGGCGGTTGGCTTTGCGAATGGCGGCGTCCGGAAGGGGGGCGGGGAGTGGTCGAGACTTAGCCATCAGCAATGTCCTTCGAAGCAGAAAATCAGGTCATGGGTAGCCGACAGGTCGGCCGTTCGATCCTTTCACAGGTCTGTTTTCGCGCCTGTTTTATCGGTTCGGTATCGCACATTTGGTCCACGCTCCGTCTGTCTTACTCACGACTGGCCGGGCAGGGCCCGGGATCGTGACGAGTGCAGCCCCCAGGGGCAAGTCACAATGTCAACAGGGAGCGGCTCTGCATCCAAATGGCCGCTCGTTCGGGTATTTCACCCCGCCTCCCGTTTCCGCTCTCGTCAAGCGGGCCAGCCGGTCCGGCGTGCGAACTGCACCGGGGAGACCGGGAGCCCGCTTAAGACAGCATCGCTGTCCTATCAGGGCTACATTTGCATAAGTCCAAAGTAGGGGCAAGCAGAGTCTGCGACTTTTTGGAGGCAGCGGAAAGGCCCGGAATTCTTGACCAAGTGGTCAAGTTCCTCGCGGTAGAGGCGGCCTAGTGGATAGGGGCCGAAAAGGTGCCGCTGAGTCCCAGACTTCTTGAATGCGCACTCAAGCGCACCCGTGTCTCCGCGCTAAACCGCGTCCCTTCGACCCACGCGACATCCACGCCCGCGGAGAGCGAGGCGGTCAGCGCGTCGTTGGGAATTGCGCTGGCCGGAACTGGCGTGGTTCTGACGTAGGAGAGATCGAGTGCTGCTCCTAGTTTCGGGGTGACAAAGACGTCGTGGTTCACAAGCAGGAAAGTGCGGGAGACGAGTAGGCCCAACGTGACGTCGGTATCAATTGTGTCCGCCTGAGCGACGGTGACTCCCGCGCCATCGACAAAGGTCGGGCGGTGTTCGAACTGTAGCAGCGCGGAGGCCGTGGGCCTCAGCATGAAGGGGTCGAGGTCGATCGTGCCCTCGAGCTTGCCGCCGACTTTGGCGATATGGCTGAAATAGGTACTCGAGACACCCGCGATTGTCGCGTTGTGTCCATCGAACTCATAGCCAACATAGGCCGCACCCATTAGGGTTGGTGAGAAGAAATGCGCGACGGCTGCGTCGACGCCCGCCTGTGTCGTATCGATCGTTGACGCGGGTGCCTTTTGAACCGTTCGCCCGGCACCGAGCTTGAGTCCGAGCCCCACGGTATTCTCATCATCGATAGCGTGGCTGCCGAAGATGCTCAGCGTTCCCATGTTAGTGCGTCTCTCGAGTGCCGAGAAAGTTCGCTCGATCAATGAACCTTGCACGAATGCGCCCATCACCCAGTCGCCGGTCGTCCAAGACGCGTTGCTCATTTGCTGGGAGATCGCCGATAGCGACGGAGCCGATGTGGGCTCCGCAGTGTAGCTGCTCGCGGCGGCAGCCTGGCGCCGATCTGCCATATCCTCCGCAACAGCCCCAAATCGGATGATGTCCCGCTGATAATACCTGATCCGTTCTTCGAGCAGGGGGCGGTTCTCGGGAGGAGCTTTCGCCAGTTCCGCGACCAGTTTGTTTAGTTTCTCTTTCCAGAGGCGCAGCCACGTTCGCACTTCGCTTTCAAAGTACATCTTGTTGCCGATCGCCTGGCTTCTGACGATCGCATCAACAAAATCATCTACTCGCTTGGGCTCTGGTTCACGAACGTCGTCGGCGGCGCCGGCAATGGCACCCGCAGTCTCGCCGTTGGAACCTGGGGAGGTGGGCGAAGTCGTGCCTTGGGTGCAGTTGAAGTCGATCGAACCCGTAGTGTTGCCAGGCACGCCGAAGCTGCTGCGCAAGATAATATCGTCGTCAGCTGGTATCGAGAGTGTCTCCGATCCGCTGGCATCGACGCTAGTGAGGAGGTTGGTGAAGTTCAGTGCGCCATCCGTCGAGTACTGGATGATGACGAGGTCGCCATCTTGCCACTCGACCTCAATGCTTTCGGTGCCGGTGGACGTACCGCTGACGTCTTTCGTTGTGGAGTCGGGAAAGGGAAAGGTGTTGGCAATCGTCTCGTCCAGGCCATCGACAAACGGGCAGACGTCAGGCACCGCAAGAGCGCTGCTATTCGCAAGAACTGCGCCTAGCCCCACCAATGCTGCTGCCAGCTTTGCTCGCATGACCGCGCGCCCCTTGTCTTTCGCCAAAAGCTAGCGGGGGCGGAGCCCGGCCGCGTCACCAGAATTGGTGATGCTTGACGTCCGCCGATTCTAGAATCGCCTTTTCTGCGTCGGTCCGCTCAGGTAGCGTCCGTTGCGGTCACAGGCAAAATCGGCTCCGGGGGGAACTGATGGGTGATCTGGATCCTCTGCTGAGCACCATAGAGGCTATTCACGGCGCTGCTCTCAGGCCGGCTGACTGGCCACAAGCTCTATCAAGTGTTGCGACGTTGCTCGGTGGAAGCGCGGCGACGCTTGAATCCTACGGGGTGCCCGGGGGCAGCCTTCAGTGGTTGCAGGCGCATGGCATCCCGCCCGCCAACCAGCTCGAGTATTTTGAAGAGTTCGCTGCGCTCAATCCGCGAGCGGCCTATGGCATGCGCCAACCGGAGGTCCAAGTGCTGTGGGACTACAAGGTACTCGATGAAGGCGCGATGGATCGCGACGCCTATTACTCTGAGTTCCTGCCCCGTACCGGCTTTCGCTATTTCCTTTCCGGCGTTGTCGAGCGCACCTCGAGCCGTGTCGTGGTAACCACCATCCAGCGCTCTTCGCGGCAGGGCCATGTGAACGATGCGGAGGTTGCCCTTATCTCCAAGCTCCTGCCGCACCTGCGCCAGTCACTCGATGTCTCGGAGCGGCTGGGTGTGGTCCAGAAGGCGGATGCGCTGCGGGACGCGATCGATTGCCTGGCCGACGGCGTAGCGCTCATCGGAGCAGACGGCGCCGTGATCCACGCCAATCGAGCGTTGGTCGACATTGGGGCCCGTCTCGATGGCATCTCCATGGGGCGAAGCGGTCTCGCCTTCGCCGCCTCAGATGCAACACGCGCCTACGCGCAGGCTCTTGCTGCCGCGGCGTCTCTTGAAGGCAGCGAGTTCGCTGTCCACCGCCCCGCGGGTACGCCATCCTATGTCGTGGCGGTTCGCCCATTTCGCGCAGCGACTCAGGAAGGTGGCGATCAGGTCGCTGCCCTGGTGTTTGTCCACGATCCGCTGCAGGGGCAGGGCGCGACGGCGCAAGTGCTGCAAAGTGCTTTTGGGCTTACGGCCGCGGAGTCCGACCTCGCTCGCGCCCTGCAGCGCGGCGTCACCCCCGTGGCATATGCACGCCTTCGCAAAGTGAGCATCAACACCGTCTATACGCATCTGCGGCGAGTCAAAGAGAAGACCGGGCTGAGCCGGCTGCCGGAGCTCGTCGCTCTTCTGGATGCGATGCATAGCCGGCTACGGTGAAGCCGCTAAAGTGCGCCGGTGGCGAAATCGAAGATCAGCTTGGCATTGAGCGAGATCAGCAGCGCCGCGATCAACGCCGTGATCATTGTCAGCCAGCGCGGTGAGACGAGCTCGCCAAGTTTGGCGCGGCTCGCGGTGAACATCACCAGTGGAACCACGGCGAAGGGCAGTTGCAGGCTCAGGACGACCTGGCTCAGCACCAGCAGTTCGCCCAGCTGCGCTTCGCCGTAAATCAGGATGACGATGATTGCGGGCACGAGGGCGACGAGGCGGGTCACGAGCCGGCGGGCCCAGGCGACCAGCTTTATGTCGATGAAGCCTTCCATGACGATCTGGCCCGCCATTGTCGCCGTCACCGTCGAATTGAGGCCGCAGCAGAGAAGCGCCACACCGAACAGCACCGGGGCGACGGCCGAACCGAGCAGCGGGTTGAGCAAACCATGTGCGACATTGAGGTCGCCGACGACCTGGCCCGTCCGATAGAAGGTCGCAGCCGCGAGGATCAGCAGCGAGGCGTTGATGGTGAGGGCGAACATCAGCGCCACGGTCGAGTCGATGGTCGCGAACTTCAGTGCTTCCCGCTTTTCGGGCACCGTGTTGCCGTAGGCGCGGGTCTGGATGATGCCGGAATGAAGGTAGAGGTTATGGGGCATGACCGTCGCGCCGATGATGCCCAGCGCCAGATAGAGCATATCGGGGTTGGTGAAGATGTCGGTGGTGGGCGCGAAGCCTTTCACCACTTCGGCCCAATCCGGATTGGCCATGGCGATCTGGAAGATGAAGCAGAACGCGATGACACCCATCATCGTGATGATGAACGCCTCGATCCAGCGGAAGCCCTTTGTCTGCAGCCACAGGATCAGGAACACGTCGAGCGCCGTCACGACGATGCCGATCTCGAGCGGAATACCAAAGATCAGGTTGAGGCCGATCGCGGTGCCGATGACCTCGGCGAGATCGGTGGCACAGATCGCCAGTTCAGCGAGCGCCCAGAGGGGCCATGCCACCCACCGGGGGAAGGCATCGCGACAGGCCTGCGCGAGATCCTTGCCGGTTGCAATGGCCAACCGGGCGCACAGGGACTGCAGCAGGATCGCCATGATGTTGGAGAGCAGCGCAATCGTGAGCAGCGTGTACCCGAACTGGCTGCCGCCAGCGAGCGACGTGGCCCAGTTGCCGGGGTCCATATAGCCCACCGCGACGAGGTAGCCAGGACCGACAAAGGCGAGGAACCGCCGCCAGCCGCTGGCTCCCGCCCGCACCGGGATGGAGCGGAAGACATCGGCCAGTGGCGGTGTAGAGCTGTCGCGAAGCCAGGCAGGGCGGCGGGTGGTCGCTGTGTCCATCGTTTCGGCGGGCCTTGGGGCCGTTCCCCATTGGTTAGCGGAACGGCCCGCTATTGCAAATCATTTGCAGCTGTAGCGCAGTTGCGAATGACTTGCAACAGGTCATGCGGTCAAAGGAAGAGAGGCGCGGAGCTCGCGCTCCACGCCTCTTTATTCAGGTCGCCTGTTCCGGTCAGGAGGAATGGCCCGAGCAGGCCGTTCGTGACCGGAATTAGTTGACGGCGTTCTCGATCGCCTTGGGCGCCGCACCGTTGATGGCGATGGTGCGAGCCTTCTTGCTCTCGGGCAGTTCGCGCTTCAGCTCGATGTGAAGCAGGCCGTTCTCGAGCGAGGCACCGCTCACTTCCACATATTCGGCGAGCTGGAAGCGCAGGTCGAAGGCGCGCTCAGCGATGCCGCGGTGGAGAAATTCGCGGTTTTTCTCCTCGGACGCCGGGGCCTTGGCGCCCTTGACGGTGAGGTTGTTTTCCTTGGACTCGATCACGAGATCGCTCTCGGCAAAGCCGGCGACGGCGATCGAGATGCGGTAGGCATCGTCACCGATCTTTTCGATGTTGTAGGGCGGGTAGGTCTTGGCCTCCTGGCCGACGAGGCCATCGAGACGATTGAACAGCCGGTCGAAACCGACGGTCGAACGGTAGAAGGGGGTGAAATCGTAAGTCTGCATGGCACATTCTCCAGTGTGAGCAACGTGATGAACGGGTGTCCCACAAGCTTCCCCGTCAGCGGCGAAAGCTCATTCCCGGGTGTCCCGGTCCCCGGCACGAGCCGGCGGACAGCCTTGAGATAGGAGGGGTAATTGCCGGTTCAAGCCCCCAATTTCGGCAGATGAACTGAATCTGAATAGGGGGCTCACGATGGCTTCAGAGAGCCCCCGCTAGAACCAGCACCGTGCTCGCTGTCTGCTGCAACGGCACACCGAATGCTCGCCGTCACCCGCCCCCCGCACGGCGATCAATTCTGAGGAAAGCCAGTGTCTCACCCGAGACGCTGGCTTTTCCGCGTCAGGGGGTTCGGATAGGCCAGTCCCATGAACGCGACCGTCGATCCCGAGGGGCCCAAACTCGCGGTCCTGCCCTCCAATCCCGCGCCCGAGGGGCTGCGCGCAGGCTGGTTCACAACGCCCGACAAGGTCCGCCTGCGCTATGCGACGGTCCCCAAGACCGCCGGTGCCGCCAAGGGCACCATCTGCCTCGTCCAGGGGCGGACGGAATTCATCGAGAAATATTTCGAGACGATCGGCGATTTCCAGAAGCGCGGTTTTGCCGTCGCGACCTTCGACTGGCGCGGGCAGGGCGGCTCGGACCGGCTGATCCCCAACCGCCGCCTCGGTTATGTGCGCGACTTCAACGACTACTGGCTGGACCTGCAGGCCTTCCACGCCAACATCCTGCTGCCCGACTGCCCGGCTCCCTACTACCTCGTCGGCCACTCGATGGGCGGACTCGTCTCGCTGATCGCGGCCACGCGCGACCGCATGATGTTCGACCGCGTGTTCCTGTCGGCGCCGATGGTGGGTCTTCCAGGCCAGCCTTTCAGCTTCGGCACGATGGCGGCGATCGCCGATACCTTGTCCCTGCTTGGTCTCGGCCGCGTGCCGGTCGGCCGCCCCGCGGACGAGTTGCCGAGCGAGCGGGGCTTTCCGAGCAATCCGCTGACGTCGGATCTGAGGCGCTACATGATCACGGTGGACACCTGGCGCGAACGGCCGGATCTCATCGTTGCCAAACCTACTTTCCGCTGGGCAGGCGCCGCCATGCGCGCCATGTCCGACGCATCGCGCGATGCGTTCCCTGCGGCTATTCGCGTCCCGGTCTTCATTCTCGCGGCGGCGCGAGACGAAGTTGTGTCCCCCAGCCACATCGAGCAACTCGGGCTGCGCATGCGTACCGGACGCCATGCGGTGATCCCCGCCGCCAAGCATGAACTGTTCATGGAGACCGACGCGATTCGCGCGCAGGTCTTTGCGGCGTTCGACGCCTTCATCACCGAGCAGAGCAGCTAGAACTTCGATCTAGCCGCGTAGCACTTTCAGCGCAGCAGCGTGGAGCTCTGGCGTTGCCGCGGCAACACAATTGCCGCCTTGCTCGGCTGGCCCGCCATCCCAGGTCGTCACCACCCCGCCTGCCGCCTCGATAATGGGGACCAGTGGTGCGATGTCGACATTCTTGAGCCCGGCCTCGACCACGAGGTCGATCGTCCCCAGCGCCAGCAGGCAATAGCCGTAGCAGTCGAGGCCCCAGCGCGTTTGTAGTGTCGCTGCCGCGATGCGGCCCCA
>JBIQKK010000054.1:0-1756 GCA_044506585.1 Hyphomicrobiales bacterium | reverse complement strand
TCGCCGGCAGAGTCCTTGGAGTCCCACTCCTCGCCGATTATGCCGTGGTCGGGGAAGCGTTCGGCGATCGATGCGCGTACTGCAAGTTCGGCATCACGGTCGGCCGCTGTCACTGGGTCGAAGCCGGTGGTCCATTTGTTGTCCACCGGGAGCGCCGTCCGGAAGCCGGCAAGCGTCAGCTCGGCCGCCGCATCGGCCGCCGCCAGCATCGTTTCCCGCACCAGAACGTAATCGAGTCCGGCGATGTCGTCCTCAGCCATGGTGCTGCCCGCAATAAGGATTGTCGTTCCAGCGCAATGCCATAGCAGACAATCGCCGAAAAGGGCGCGCTCCCGGGGGCCGCCGGATGTGATTCATTTCTGCAACATTTGGTCCGGCCCGCCTGTGTACGGACGAAGGCATGCTTGTATGGCAGCGCAAATCGGTTCACCCGGGAAGGTGCATGATGGATGTGTGGTTCGGGGTATCCGCCTCTGGGCAGAGTGAACCGCCATCGTTTCCTCCCTTGACTGGGGCCGCTCGTTTTGGCGGCCCCTTCTCTATTCCGGAGGCTATTCCGCGGCCTTGGCGGGCATGTGCTGCGGACTATTGAGCAAGCCCAGATCGTAGCCGATCAAGGCGAGCGTCAGTCGCTCGACCAACTGGCGGATCGCGTTGAAGCCGTCGTTCTTCTCGAGCGTCACTTCGTTCATGTAGAGATGCCGCGAGATCTCGATCTGCAGGGCGTGGATGCGGTGCTGCGGCCGCCCATAAGTCCGCGCGATAAAGCCGCCCGCATAGGGGCGGTTGCGCGCCACCCGCAAGCCCGCGCCGGCAAAGACCATCTCAGCAAGATCGATCAGCGCCGTACCGCAGGTTGTGCCGTACCGGTCACCGAGCACGATATCAGGAGCCAGCCGATCGCCCGAGCGCGAGATACGCGGCATCGAGTGACAATCGATCAGCACCGCGACCCCGAAATTGCTGGCTGCGTCCGTGAGCAGGCGCTGCAACGTTGCATGATAGGGGATGTATATGCCCTCGATGCGCATGCGTGCGTCGTCGAGCGTCAGCCGGTCGCGGTAGATTGGTTTGTTTTCGGCCACCACCCGCGCGATCGTCCCGAGCCCTGCGGCCACACGCGGGCTCGTGGTGTTGAAGCGGTCCGACAGCGGCTCGGTGAACATCGCAGGGTCGAGTTCCCAGGGCTCGCGGTTCACATCGAGATAGGCGCGAGGGAAATGCGCACGCAGCAAGGGAGTCCCCAGATGCGGCGCTCGCGAGAATAGCTCATCGACATAGGCGTCTTCTGACTGGCGAATCGACAGCTGGTCGAGCCGAGTCATCTTGAGGAATCGCTCGGGATAGTCGCGGCCCGAATGGGCCGAGTTGAAGACGATGGGCGCGGTCATCCGGCGAGGCTTTACAGTCTCGAAAGCCGGCCTGTCCCAATAGTCAGAGCGCAAATCAGGGGTCCATGCGTCAGAGTGGAAACCATGTTGCCCCCGGTATGGGGGTTTGTCCAGAACCGCGACAAATCGTGCTCTTCAGGCAATTGCCAATCGGAAAAACTCGACTAAAGATGGCGACGCCCAGAACAGGCGGGGACGTGGATGGCGGCGATCAAGCGGATACTCCTGGCGGAAGACGACAACGACATGCGCCAGTTCCTGACGCGCGCCCTCAAGAACGCCGGCTACGACGTCGTCTCGTTCGACAATGGCAAATCCGCCTATGACCGGCTGCGCGAGGAGCCGTTCTCGCTGCTGCTCAGCGA
>JBIQKK010000053.1:11935-19008 GCA_044506585.1 Hyphomicrobiales bacterium | reverse complement strand
TCATCGAACCGATGGGGCTGGCGATGACGCTCAAGGAAATCCAGGCGTGGGTGATGGTGATCAGCGCGTGCGTGATCTCGGGCTGGGTGGCCTGGGACGCGATGGTTGGCGGGGTGGCGGCGACGGCGCCCGAGGCGGCGTGGAAGATGCTGTGGGCGATCGGCTACACGATCGGGTTCAACATCGTCGCGGTGATCGTGGGGACGATCGTGGTCAGCATCGTGCAGCGCGAGCCGGTGCGCGACGAGCGGGCCGACGAGCGCGACGCGCTGGTGGCCAGCAAGGCGATGCGCAACGGCTATTTCGTGCTGTCGGTGGGCGTGGCGGCGGTGCTGCTCTGGCAGGCGCTGGGACTGCCCGCCGAGCTCGGGCCCTATGCGCTGTTCGGCATTTCGATGCTGGCGGGCGGCATCTTCGCGGCGTCGCAGGTCGTCTACTACCGGATCGGCTGAGATGGGCAAGGGCGAACCGCGCATCAGCAATTCGGTGCGCACGCTGCGCTTTCACGCGGGCGAGATGACGCAGGCGCAACTGGCCGAGAAGGTCGGGGTGACGCGGCAGACGATCGTTGCCATCGAACAGGGGCGCTATTCGCCCTCGCTGGAGGTGGCGTTCCGCATCGCGCGCGTCTTCGGCGTGGGGCTCGAGGACGCGTTCCACTATCCGGAAGAATGAGATTCCAGCGGCTGGGGTGCGGGGCGCGAGGACGGTGCGCGGGACCTCCCTCATCCGTCCCCGGCTTTCGGCCGGTCCACCTTCTCCCGCGAGGGGAGACGAGAGTCCCGGCTGTGGGGTCCGCGATGATTTGTGAAGGAGTGAGAGATGAAGGCTGCTTGCGTTGACCGGTATGGACCGCCGGAGGAGGTGGTGGTGCGGGAGATGCCCGAGCCCGTCGTCGGCGAGCACGACGTGCTGGTGCGGCAGGTCGCCTCGACCGTGACGCCGGCCGATTGCGCGTTCCGGTCGGCCCAGCCGTTCATCGTGCGGTTCTTTGCGGGGCTGACGCGGCCCACCGAGCCCATTCCGGGCGGCGCGATCGCCGGGGTGGTCGAGAAAGTGGGGCCGGCGGTGACGCAGTTCGCGCCGGGCGACCGCGTGTTCGGCACCTGCGACCCCAGGCCGGGCGCGATGGCGGAGCTGGTGGTGGTGCCCGGGGACGGCGCGCTGGTGAAAATGCCGGAGCGGCTCGGCTTCGACGAGGCGGCGGGGCTCACTTACAGCTATCTCACGGCCATGCCGTTCCTGCGCGACGAGGGCGCGCTGCAGGCGGGGCAATCCATCCTGATCATCGGGGCGGCCGGGAGCATCGGGAGTGTCGCCGTGCAGCTCGCGCGCAATATGGGGGCGCATGTGACGGCGGCCACCAGCACGCGCAATGTCGAGCTCGTCCTGTCGCTGGGCGCCGACGAGGTGATCGACCGGACCAAGGCGGACTACACGGCGGCGCGCGCGGCCTACGATGTGGTGTTCGATACGGTGGGCAAGAGCAGCTTTGCCGCGTGCCGGGCGGCGCTGAAGCCGGGCGGGATCTACCTCACGACCGTGCCGTCCTTCGCGATCCTGCTGCACATGATGCGCAAGACGCGACCGGACGGAAAACGCGCGAAGCTCGCAACGACCGGACTGCGGCCCATCGCGGACAAGGCGAGGGACATGCTGGAGCTCGCGGGGATGGTCGAGCGCGGCGAATTGCGCGGGGTGATCGACCGGCGCTACCCGCTGGCGCGGATCGCCGAGGCCCACGCCTATGTGGAAACCGGAACGAAGGCCGGGGACGTGATCATCGCCATCGGGGCGGCGTAACAGGGCGCGGGCGAAGGGCCGGCACGCCGATTCCGTTGATGCCGCAAGGATTTGGCCGGCAGCCGCAACAATTAATGCAGTGTTACCGAGATGCAACGCCCCAGTTGCCCAGCAGCAGACATCATCAATTGTGATGATGTCCGCAGTCCATGAAACCGGCTTTGCTGTTTTTTTCAGAGTTGAGTGGGGGCTTGACCATGAGACCGCAAGTGTTGGGAACAGTGGCGCTCGTTGCGCTGCTGGGCATTACTGGGGCGCGCGCAGAGGGCGGCCTGGATGTCTGCGATCAGCTGGGGCTGTCGGGGCTGACCATCAGTTCCGATACGAACTGCCTGCAGATTTCGGGCGGCGTCGACTACGAATTCACCTGGGGCGACTATAAGCCCTGTGGCCCCGAGGGCCGCGGCGTGGATTGCGGGCCGGTCATCCAGGTGACCGACGACCTCGCCTTCTCGAACCTCAGGATCGCGCTCAACCCGTACCTGGGCATGACGCAGACCTATGGCCGCGACTTCCTCGAGACCAATGGCGGCGCCACGCTGCCCGCATTTGTGCTCGATGTGGCGCCGCGCACGTTCGGCATGGGGCTCGGGGTGGGCGCCAAGCTGCATTATGGGGAGTACGCGGGCATCGACACGCATTTCAATGTCGATTTCGGACGGTCGAGCGCCTCGGCGTCGTTGACCAACGAGCCGTTTGCAACGGGCCTTGGCGCACCCAATACGGGCAATGGTGTCATCGGCGCCTATGACGGAACGGCGACCCTGCTCAACACGGCCGATTTCGACCTCGACCGGACGTTCGCCTCGCTCGACAAGGGCTTCGACGTCACGCTGGGCGGCGGACAGTTCGATATCGGCGGGCTGCCCACGATCGACTGGCGGACCAAGGCGCTGTTCGGCATCCGCGGGGGCTGGCTCAACGAGCAGCAGACCTTCAGCGCGACGACCAACGGCGCCACGCTGCCCACGATCGACTACGATACCGCCATCTCGGGCGGATTCTTCGGCGGCTATGCGGGGCTCGGGCTCGACAAGCACATGGACCTGCCGAACAGCGATTTCGATCTTTACGAGAGCTTCTATGTCGCAGCGGGGCTCGACAGTTACCGGCTGCATGTGAAGGACACGCTCGATGCGTCGGGTGCGGTCAGCACGCACAGCTATTATACGAACGCGACGATCCCCACGGTGAAGGCCGGGGTGGGCCTCAACTTCAAGGGCGACGGGCTGAGCTTCTCGCTCGATGCCGGCACGACGATGGGCTACCTGCCGCAGTTCAACCTCGACCGGCCGGTCTCCAACGATCTCACGACGACCAAGACGCTGAGCGTCGCCTCGCCGATGAACTACTATGTCGGCATGAAGCTGACGATCCCGATCGCCCCGCCGCCACCGCCGTGAGGGCGAGCAGGGCGCGGGCCCGGCGGCGGGAAGTCAGCGGCGGGGGAGGCCCAGTCCCTCGCTGATGGCGATGCGCACGACGTCGAGCGTGCGGTTGACGCCGAATTTTTCGTGGAGCCGCGCGATGTGCGTGCGCACGGTCGCCAGCGACACCTGCTGGCGGCCGGTGATCTCGGCGGGGGTGAGCCCGGCGACCAGATGCTCGAGCACGGCCAGCTCCGCCTGCGTCAGGCCACGGTCCGGCGGCGCCGCGGCGGGCAGCGGTCCTTCCGTGAGGATGACGAGATAGAGGGCGGGCGCCGATGGCGGCTCGCGGTCGGCGCCGGCACTGAGGTCGAGCAGGCGCGCCGACCAGGCCCCGGTGGCGGCAGTCAACTGGGGCTGCGGACCGTCCGGGGTGCGTACCGCGTTTTGCCAGCGCTCCAGCATGGCGGGCCAGTCGGGCGGATCGTCGCGCGCGAGGAGTTCCGCGGCGCTGTCGTTCTGGAACAGCAATCTACCGTCGTCGCCGAGGAAGGCGAGCGGCGCCGAGAGGCCCGCGAGCGATGCCAGCAGAGAGTCGGCCGTGGCGGCCTTGCCATCGTTGATCGGGGGAGCGGGGCGGGTCGGCGGCTCCTCCATCAGCCCTACCCCGAAACTTCGGCGAGCAGCCAGCGGCCGATGGGCCACATGGCGTCGTAGTGCTTCATGCAGATATCGACGAGCCTGGGCCGCGCTGCGGTTTCAGGCGGCAGCGTGATGGCGGCGTAAAGGCCTTCGTGCAGCAGATAACCGGCGCGGTCCGGATCGGTATCGAAGCCGCGGGGCTTGAGCTTGCGCGTCCTGCCGCCGAGTTCGTACTTGCCGCCGAGCGCCGCGACCGCCGCGAGAAGGGCTTTGCCCGAGCGCGGGTGGATGACGGACTGGCGGAAGGCGTCGAGCGCTTCGCCCTGCAGCATGTAGATGCCGACGCCGAGCTGCAGATGAGCCGGTGTGAGCTCGAACCAGAAGCCGGGCACGTCCCATTGGCGCTTGTCGCCGTGCCAGAACCACAGGCCGAGATGCTCCTTGTAGGGCCGCTTGTCCTTGCTGAACCGGACATCGCGATTGATGCGGCTGAGCGAGCCGTTGATCCGGGGCTCGAAGCGTATCTCGGGTGCGATGGTCTTGAGCCGGGGGCCCAGCGTTTCGACGAAGGCGCGGGCCGGCGCGACATAGCCGGCCTCGTAGAGATCGCGGTGGGTCTCGAACCAGGCCTTTTCATTGTGCGCCGCGATCCCTTCGAGGAAGGCGAAGGTTTGACTGGGGAAGCCGGCAAAGCTCATCGTTCGAGCCACACGGGGATGGACTTGAAGGCCGGCGTCTTGCTGCGCGGGTCGACCGCGGTGCCGCACAGGATGTTGGCCTCGGGATAGTAGGCGAGCGCCGAACCGCGCGGCAGGTCAAAGGCGGTGGCGACACCAGGCATGCGGCCGCGATCGGAGGCGATGGTCACGCGATCGCCGTCACGGATGCCCGCTGCCTCCATGTCGGCGGCGTTGAGGAAGATCGCGTCGCGCGGCGCCTTGTTGCGGTAAGTGTCGTGCTCCTCATAGATGATGGTGTTGAACTGGCCCTCCGAGCGCACAGTGGCGAGGGTGAGGGTGTCGCGCCGCTGCGGGATGTGGGTCACAACGAAATGCGCCCGGCCGTCAGGCGTGCCGAAAACCGGCGTGTGCATCACGCGGTTGCGGATGTGAAACTCCTTTTTCGCCACGTCGATGTCGGCGAGCTGCTCCATGCCGGGGACGACGGACGCAATGACCTTGCGAACCTCGCGGTGGTCCTTGAACCTCGGGAACGGGATGGGCGAGTCCGGCATCAGCCGGCTGGCGAGATCGCACAGGATGACGGTCTCGGGACGGACGTTGTCGAGACGCTCGATCCCGCCATCGCTAAGACGCACGAAGTTGAACATCGATTCCTGCGTGGTCGGCGACCATTCCTCGTCGCGCGCGGTGACGGGCAGGATCATCGCCTCGCCCTCCCCCAGGCCATGAACATGGCCGCGATTGAGCGTGGTGGTGAGGTAGAGCTTGAAGCCGATCGCCTCCATCGCGCGGGTGGCAAAATCGGTGTCGGGCGTTGCGCCCCAAAGGTTGCCACCCATGATGACGGCGGCATCGACCTCGCCGCGTGCTGCGGCTTCGAGCCCCGCCAGCGTATCGTAGCCCTTCTCGCGCGGCAGCGAGACGCCGAAGGCACGCTCCATGGCCGTGAAGATTTCGGAGGAAACGACGGGCTTGACGCCGATCGTCCCGATCCCCTGCACGTTGGAATGGCCGCGCAACGGGAGCAGCCCGGCATAGGGCCTCCCGATCATGCCGCGCAGCAGCGCGAGGTTGGCGATGGCCTCCACATTGGCGACGCCATGCAGGTGGTGGGTCATGCCCATGCCCCAGGCGAAGACGACGTTCTTGCGCCGCGCGTAGGTCGCGGCAACGCGCATCAGGTCCTCGCGGGCGACGCCCCCTGCCCCGACGAGCTCATCCCATGAGAGCGCGTCGAGATCGGCGCGGAAGGCCTCGAACCCCGCGCTATGGGTGCCGAGAAAATCGCGATCTTCGGCGCCCAGTTCGAGCACGGCCTTGGCGAGCCCCTTGAAGACGGCAATGTCGGCGCCGATGCGGGGCTGCAGCCAGTCGGAGGCGATTTCATCGCCGCCCCGCAGCATCGAGCCCGGGCTCTTGGGAACGGCAAACTTGACGAGACCCGGCTCGCGCGCGGGGTTGATGACGATCACGTCGCCGCCATTGTCGCGGCAGTGCTTCAGCATGTGGATGAAGCGCGGGTGATTGGAGGCAGGGTTCGCGCCGATGACGAAGATGAGGTCCGCCCCCGTCAGGTCGTGCAGCTCGACTGTCGCGGTGCCCTTGCCGATGGTGGT
Source organism: Hyphomicrobiales bacterium (assembly GCA_044506585.1). Classification (GTDB taxonomy): domain Bacteria; phylum Pseudomonadota; class Alphaproteobacteria; order Rhizobiales; family Devosiaceae; genus Devosia_A. The sequence goes on along the minus strand of JBIQKK010000053.1, from coordinate 12,897 downwards.
CGCGAGCCCCTCGCTCGTCGCCTGGTGGCAGTAATACGAGCAGTTGTTGACGTTGTTGGTGCCCCAGGCGCGCGCCAGGAGCTGGAAGACGAAGCCCGCTTCGTTGGAGGAGCGGCCGGAGGAATAGAAGAAGGTTCTGTTCGGGTCGAGCGGCTTCAGCCGAGCCGCGGCGTGGTCGAGTGCCCAGTCCCACGACACCGGACGCCAGCGCGTGCTGCGCGGTCCCTTGTAGAGCGGCGTGTTGAGCCGGCCCAGCCGCTCCATCTGGCGTCCCGACAGGCGTGAGAGTTCCTCGATCGAATGGTCGAACGTGTCGTGGCCGATTCCGGGCTGGATGTCGGTCGATTGCGCCTGCACCGATTTGTTGCAGACGGAGGGAAACTCGCCGAGCTCGTTGGTCATGCCGCCGAGCTGGCCGCCCATCCCGTAGGCGCAGGCCTTGCAGGTGTTCCTGGCCGTCAGCGCCTTGGCGGACTTCCCCACGCCCATCCGCATGATGGTGTCGGCGGCATAGAGCAGCTTTTTGGCTCCGCCTCCGACGACGGGCGGGTGAGCGTTGCGGTCTGTCATGGATCCTCCGGCTCGGGAGGATACGGATCGAGCGCAATGACGCAAGAGAGAGGCGCGGACCCCCGGGGAAGCGGTCCGCGCCTTCACTCGTCCACGCGAGGGGCTATTCGGGGGGAAGGTTAGCCGCTGGTCACGTAGACGATCAGTGTGTCACCACCGTCGTCGGCGGCGATGACGTCGTTGGTCGTGTAGCCGGTGGATTGCAGTCCGGCCCGAACCTTGGCCTGCGACGCGAGGAAGGCCTGCAGGCGAGCGATGTTGGCGCTGCCGTCGAGGGCGGTTTCGACCTGGGCGACGGCACGGTCGCAGATGTCGACCTCGACGATCTTCATGGAGCGGGCATCAGCCCAGGCCTTGAAGGTCTGCTCGTCGTAGGTGTGACGATCGACCAG
>JBIQKK010000053.1:4352-11835 GCA_044506585.1 Hyphomicrobiales bacterium | reverse complement strand
TATCGCTGAGCGAGATGGTCGCCGCGTTGTCGCCGCCGAGGGTCACGAGGCCGTCGGTGCCACGCAGCAGGCCGCTGCGCGCGACGCCGTCATTGCCGATGAGGTCGACCCGGGCGGTGGGGTCGTCGTCGTTCTCGAGGTTTACGTCGCCGACGACATCGGTGTTCCCAAGGTCGAGGAGGACGTCCTCGTCGCCCGAGGTCCCGGTCAGGCTCAGCACCCGGCCGGAGCCGCCGAGGTCGAGCAGATTGCCCGTCTCGCCGATGCCGCCGGTCGAGGTCAGGTCGAGGTCGACGACCGCGTCGGTTTCGTCATTGCCCGAAAGATCGAGCAGATAGCCGTCGCCGAAATCGAGCAGCTGGCCACCGCTGCTCCCGCCGAGATCGAGCAGGGTTCCGGTACCGGCACCCGTCGTATTGCCCAGGTCGAGATCGACCGTGGCGTTGGTATCGTTCGAGCCACCGCCGTCGCTGCCACCGAGAATGCCGCCGCCGCTGCCGCCCAGAAGATCGTCCGTCTCTACAGACACGGCCGCACCGGAGTCATCGCTGCCGCCGAGCTGAACGAGCGGTTCGTTTCCTCCAAGGTTGATCGTCAAGGCGGAAGCCGGCGTCACGGCCAGGGCTGCTGCCAGGAGGGCGATCGTTGAAAGTCTGATCGTGTTTTTCATTTGCTACTCCTCAAGGGAGCCGCTCGTGACGCAGTGGTTAAAAGTAGAGTGTTCAAACAATCCGAGCGGCATTGCAGTCCCAACCTTTGTTGCCTGAATGCCGTTTCCTCACGGCTTTTGCCGTGGTTCCGGCCCCGTAAACGCGGCCGGAACAATTGCAGTGAAATGCCGCTCTCTCAGAGCATGTAGAGAACGGGCCGGCCGTCGGCCCCGACGTCGAGCGCGATCACCCGGTTGAGGTCGGTGAGGTTCAGGGCCTGCCGCTGCGCGCGGCTCCGGCAATTGGCGAGGAGCTGGCGCAGGGTGAAGATGTCGTCCGAGTAGGCGCTGAGCGCCTGCTGCAGCTTCGCCCAGTCGCGTCGGGGAATGGAACTCGCGATCTCGGCGACGCCGAACGAATTGAGGCAGACGGCGCGCCCATTGGAGATCCGCAGGTAGTCGCGCTCGGCGAGGATGCGCAGCAGGCCCTGCAGGCGGCTCGATATCCCCGGGGGGATCACGAAGCTGCCACCGGACCCGCCGTTGCCGGCGCGTGAGCCGCCGGTTGTGCCACCCAACCCGCCGGAGCCGCCGCCATTCGCGTTGGCGAAATAGTTGATGACCAGGCCGTTGGTGCCGCTGCCGTTGCCGCCGTTGCTCCCATTGCTCCCATTGTTGCCGTCGTTGCCATCGTTGCCGTTGCTGCCGTTGCTGCCGCCTGCTCCGCCGAGCGCAGGCAGGCCGACGGTCACGCCACCGCTGTCACCGAGCAGGCCCAGGGGATTGATCGAGACGTCGTTGCCGCCGCCGAGAATTTCGACGCCCGCGGTCGTACCGCCGCCGGATGAACCGGTGCTGGCCTCGACGACATCGGGCACGCCGACGCTGCCGCCTGTTCCACCGGCCGGCAAATTGACGGAGAGGCCATTGCTGCCCAACAGCCCGATCGACGTGCCGTCTCCATCCGTATTGCTCGTCGGAGTTGCCGCTGTCGGCGCCCGTGGTGATGAGGCCACCGAGCAGCGACGCCCCGTAGCCCTGATGCGTGAGGAGCGACAAGGCCAAGATGGCCGCCGCCAGTCTGACTGTAGATTTCATTGTACGTCTCCCATCCGGCTGCTCCTCGTGAGCAACGCCTGGACGGAAAAGACAACGCCGGAACTTCATGAATACAAGTTAAGTCCTTCGACTTCCTGTTGTTTCAGGAAACCAAACCTTGTCCGCGATCTACGGGAAACGTCGCTGGGTATTACGGGGAGTTACTTACCAGTGGACAGAAAAAGGAAGCGCGGGACCGAAGTCCCGCGCCCCTCGGGGTTACCCACAAGGGAGCGTCAGCCCTTGCAAGCTTCCACCGACCGGACGGAGCGTCGCGCTCCGAATGGGGTTGGCGGTGCGGTGCTGATTGTCGGCCCGCCTGCCCGTTCGAACCCACAATGTCCGACGCAGCGATGTTGTTCCCGGCGTCGGCGACGAGTCGGCGGTGAGGGCGAGGGCAAACGAAAAGCCCCGCGCCCGGAGGCACGGGGCCGAGGTGTCGGTGCAAACAACCTCTGCCGGAGCAAGCTCCGGTGCGGACAATTTAGCGCAGGATCAGGAGCCGGTCATCGGCTCCGACGCGAATTTGAGCAGCGACCGTGGGGCCTGCTCAATTGTTAAGCAGGGGTTAAGTTCACTGCCCAGAGAAATGGCATCAATCTCTGGGCGGACTGCCCGCCGGACGTGCAAAGCGGTGGCGGCCGGCAGAAGGTTCTCCAGCATTTTCAGATACTTCGCACTCGCGACGCGATTGCTGGCACGGGCTTTGCAAATTCCTCCGTGGTGCAAACAACCAACTGTCGGAGGCATAATTGACAGGAGTTACCCGCTTTGCGGCCGGACTGGGTCTGGCCGCTGCAATGACGATGGGCGCGATGGCGCCCGCCGTCGCCCAGGACACCATCAAGGTCGGCGTCCTCCACTCGCTGTCGGGCACGATGGCGATCTCGGAGACGACGCTCAAGGACACGATGCTGTTCCTGATCGACCAGCAGAACAAGAAGGGCGGCCTGCTCGGCAAGCAGCTCGAAGCCGTGGTCGTCGATCCGGCGTCCGACTGGCCGCTCTTTGCCGAGAAGGCACGCGAGCTCATCGAAGTGAACAACGTCGCGGCCGTGTTCGGCTGCTGGACCTCGGTCAGCCGCAAATCGGTGCTGCCGGTGTTCAAGGAGCTCAACTCGATCCTCTTCTACCCCGTGCAGTACGAGGGCGAGGAGTCCGAGCGCAACGTGTTCTACACCGGCGCCGCGCCGAACCAGCAGGCGATCCCCGCCGTCGATTACCTGATGAACGAAGAGGGCGTCGAGCGCTGGGTGCTCGCGGGCACCGACTACGTCTATCCGCAGACCACCAACAAGATCCTCGAGCAGTACCTCAAGGACAAGGGCGTCGCTGCCGAAGACATCATGATCAACTACACGCCGTTCGGTCACTCGGACTGGCAGACGATCGTGTCGGACATCAAGGCGTTCGGCTCGGCCGGCAAGAAGACGGCCGTGGTCTCGACCATCAATGGCGACGCCAATGTGCCGTTCTACAAGGAACTCGCCAACCAGGGCATCAAGGCCGAGGATATCCCGGTCGTCGCCTTCTCGGTGGGTGAAGAAGAGCTCGCGGGCTTCGACACGGCGCCGCTGGTCGGTCACCTCGCGGCCTGGAACTATTTCCAGTCCGTCGACACTCCGGCCAATGCCGAGTTCATCGAAGCGTGGCAGGCGTTCACCGGCAATCCGGACCGCGTGACCAACGACCCGATGGAGGCCCATGTCATCGGCTTCAATCTGTGGGTGAAGGCGGTCGAGGCTGCCGGCACGACCGATACCGACGCCGTGCTCAAGGCGATCATCGGTCTCGAGACGCCGAACCTGACGGGCGGCATCGCTAAGATGCTGCCGAACCACCACATCACCAAGCCGGTGCTGATCGGCGAAATCCAGGCCGACGGGCAGTTCGAAGTCGTGTCCGAGATCCCGGACGTGCCGGGCGATGCGTGGTCCGACTTCCTGCCGGAATCCAAGATGATCGAGGCCGATTGGACCGACCCGATCAACTGCGGCAACTACAACACCGAGACCAAGAGCTGCGGCGCTGCGCAGTAAGTCTCGATGGCTACGGTGAGGGCGGTTCGCCGCCCTCACCCATTCTTCGACGGGGGACGATCATGAACGCAAGCAAACTACTGTCGCTGATTGCGCTCCTGTTTGTCCTCGTCTTTGCGCCTGCGCCCGTGCTCGCGCAGACCGACGACGGGACGCTCACCCGGCTCGTCGATGCGCTGGCCCCCGGCAGCTTCAAGGATCGCGAAGCGGCGGCGGGCGCACTCGCGGCTACGGGCGATCCGCGCGCGGTGCCGGTGCTGCAGGCGCTGCTCCAGGGTGAGCTCCATGTCGTCAAGACCACGGGCCGTGTGGTGTTTACGGCGGCGGCCGGTGGCAAGGTCGCGGCCACTGATCCCGTGACGGGCGCGGACCTCGGCGAGTTCGCCAAGGGCGATGTCGACAAGGTCAAGGTCAATAACGGGCTGCGGCGCACGCTGCGCACGCTGATCGGGCAACTGACGCTCCTCAGCGACGACCGCGACACGCGGCTTGCCGCAGCGCAGAGTGTCTTGCGGGACGCCGATCCGGACAATCTGGAGCTGCTCGACAGCGCGCTGGCGGCGGAAAGCGACGGCGAGATCAAGGCCATCATGGAGGTGGCCCGCGCCGCGATCGTCCTCAAGCTCGACGATGCTTCGGTGGCGGACAAGACAGCGGCGGCGCAGCGGATCGCCGATTGGGGCGGCCGCGAGGCGATCGTGATCCTCACCGGCGCGCTGGCGAATGCGCCCGACGAGCTGAAGCCTGCGCTTGAAGCTTCGATCGACAGCCTCGCGCGTACGCGTGCGGTGTGGGACCTGCTGCAGAACGTCTGGTACGGCGTGTCGCTCGGTTCCGTGCTGCTGCTCGCGGCCATCGGCCTTGCGATCACCTTCGGCGTGATGGGCGTCATCAACATGGCGCATGGCGAGATGGTGATGCTGGGCGCCTATACGACCTATGTGGTGCAGGAGATCATCCGCAATTCGGCGCCGGGGCTGTTCGAATATTCGCTGGCGATCGCCCTGCCCCTCGCCTTTCTCGTCACGGCACTGATCGGCATCGTGATCGAGCGCAGCGTTATCCGCTGGCTCTACGGGCGCGCGCTCGAGACGCTGCTTGCGACGTGGGGACTGTCGCTGATCATCCAGCAGGCGGTGCGGACGATCTTCGGGCCGACCAACAAGCAGGTGGGCAATCCCAACTGGATGTCGGGCTCGTTCGAGCTGGGCGGTCTCGACATCACCTACAACCGCTTCTGGATCGTGCTGTTCGCCATCGGCGTGTTCCTGCTGTTGCTCGCCGTGCTCAACCGCACGCCGCTGGGGCTGCAGATGCGAGCCGTCACGCAGAACCGGCGCATGGCCTCCTCGATGGGCATCCGCACGCCATTCGTCGATGCGATGACGTTTGGCCTGGGTTCGGGGATCGCGGGACTCGCGGGCGTCGCACTCAGCCAGCTCGACAATGTGTCGCCCAACCTGGGCCAGAACTACATCATCGACAGCTTCATGGTCGTGGTGTTCGGCGGCGTCGGCAATCTGTGGGGTACGCTAGTGGGGGCTTTGTCGATCGGTATCGCGAACAAGTTCCTCGAGCCCTATGCCGGGGCCGTGGTCGCCAAGATCCTGATCCTGGTGCTCATCATCCTGTTCATCCAGCGCCGGCCGCGCGGGTTGTTCGCCCTCAAGGGACGGGCGGTGGAGCAATGAGATCAATGCGTGCGGCCCCACCCTCATCCGGCTTCGCCACCTTCTCCCATCAAGGGAGAAGGCCATGGAGCCGAGAGTCCGAGACGAGCGGCCTTCTCCCCTTGCGGGAGAAGGTGCCCGAAGGGCGGATGAGGGGTGAGCCACGAACGCGGAGTCTCGCATGATCACCCACATGATCCTCCGTGCCCTCGACAAAAAGGCGGCCTGGCTGATTGCGGCGATCATGCTTGTCGCGGTGGCCATTCCCGCCGGGAACCTGCTGCTGCAGCCGGGGCAGTTCGGATACGTGCCGGGCTACCTCGTGACGCTCTTCGGCAAGTATCTGTGCTGCGCGGTACTGGCGCTCTCGCTCGATCTCGTCTGGGGGTATGTCGGCATCCTGTCGCTCGGACACGGCGCGTTCTTCGCGCTCGGCGGGTACGCGATGGGCATGTACCTGATGCGGCAGATCGGCTCGCGCGGCGTCTACGCCAACCCGATCCTCCCCGATTTCATGGTGTTCCTCAACTGGAAGGAGCTGCCCTGGTACTGGCTCGGCTTCGACATGTGGTGGTTCGCCCTGATCATGGTGATGCTCGTGCCGGGCGCCCTCGCCTTCGTCTTCGGCTGGTTCGCGTTCCGCAGCCGCGTGACGGGCGTTTATCTCTCGATCATCACGCAGGCGATGACCTTCGCCCTGCTGCTCGCCTTCTTCCGCAACGATTTCGGCTTCGGCGGCAACAACGGGCTCACCGACTTCAAGGATATCCTCGGCTTCAACGTGCAGGCGGCCAGCACGCGAGCGGCGCTGTTCGCCCTCAGCGCCCTGCTGCTCGCGTTCAGCGTCTTCGTCTGCTCGATGATCGTCAATTCCAAGCTCGGCAAGGTGATGGTCGCGATCCGCGATGCCGAGAGCCGCACGCGCTTCCTCGGCTGGCGCCCGGAAAATGTGAAGCTCTTCGCCTTCACGGTGTCCGCGATCCTCGCCGGCCTCGCGGGCGCGCTCTATGTACCGCAGGTGGGGATCATCAACCCCGGAGAGTTCGCGCCCGAGAACTCGATCGAGGCTGTCATCTGGGTGGCGGTCGGGGGACGCGGCACGATCGTCGGGCCGATCATCGGCGCGCTGCTGGTGAATGCCGGCAAGTCCTATTTCACGGCCGCCCTGCCCGAATACTGGCTGTTCGCCCTGGGCGGGTTGTTCGTGGTCGTGACGCTGTTCCTGCCCAAGGGGATCGTGGGGCTCGTTTCCGCCCGCATCCGGCGCACACCCACAAAAGACCGCGCACCGGTGGAAACCGGCGGTGCGGCCCCCGCCGCCTTCCCGCCCAAAGTGGAGCCAGCCGAATGAGCGACAAGCTTGGAACGATGCTCTATCTGAATGGCGTGTCGGTCTCCTTCGACGGCTTCAGGGCCCTCAACAATCTGTCGATCATCGTTCATCCGGACGAGATGCTGGCGATCATCGGCCCGAACGGCGCGGGCAAGACCACAATGATGGACATCATTACCGGGAAGACCCGGCCGGACGAGGGCGAGGTCTATTTCGACGGCCGCACCGATCTCACGCGGCTGGACGAGGCGGCAATCGCGAATCTGGGCATCGGGCGCAAGTTCCAGAAGCCCACGGTGTTCGAGAGCCACACGGTGTGGGACAATCTCGTGCTTGCCCTCAAGGGGCCGCGCGGTGTGATGAAGGCGCTGCGCCACGTACCGGCCAATGACGATATCGCACGCATCGACGACATTCTCGAGACGATCCGCCTCTCGGGCCGCAAGGGTGAACTCGCCGCCGGGCTGAGCCACGGACAAAAGCAGTGGCTCGAAATCGGCATGCTGCTGGCGCAGGACCCCAAGCTTCTGCTGGTCGACGAGCCCGTGGCGGGAATGACCGACGCCGAGACGGTCGAGACCGCGGCTTTGCTCAAGCAGATCGCAACGACGCGTTCGGTCGTTGTGGTCGAGCACGATATGAGCTTCGTGCGGGAACTGGGCACGCGGGTCACCTGCCTCGCAGAGGGGAGCGT
>JBIQKK010000053.1:0-4252 GCA_044506585.1 Hyphomicrobiales bacterium | reverse complement strand
GACCTGCATTACGGAGCCGCACAGGCGCTCTATGGGGTCACCATCGAATGCAAGCCGGGCAGGATCACGGCGGTGCTCGGACGCAATGGCGTCGGCAAGAGTTCGACCCTGCGCGCGGTGACGGGCATCAACTCGGTGTCGGCCGGGGAGATCGTCTTCGACAACGACATCCTCAGGAAGGCACCGCCCTATAAGCGCGCGCGCATGGGGATCGGTTACGTGCCGCAGGGCCGCGAGATTTTCCCGCTGCTGACGGTGAAGGAAAATCTCGAGACCGGCTATGCGGGCCTCGCGCGCGGCGACAAATCCGTTCCCGATTACATCTTCACGCTCTTCCCCGTGCTGAAGTCGATGCTCGGCCGGCGCGGCGGAGACCTCTCGGGTGGCCAGCAGCAGCAGCTCGCGATCGGGCGTGCGCTGGTCACCCGACCCAAGGTGTTGGTGCTCGACGAGCCGACCGAGGGCATCCAGCCCTCGATCATCAAGGACATCGGCCGCGCGCTGCAGTTCCTGCGCGACGAGAAGGGGATGACGATCCTCTTGGTCGAGCAATATCTGGACTTTTGCCGGGAGATCGCCGACGACATCTACATCATGGACCGTGGGCAGATCATGCATAAGGGGCCGGCCGCCGACCTCGACCTGCCCGATGTCCGGCAGCACCTGATGGTGTGAGATGGCCGCACCGGCACTTGCCGAGGTTCCGCCTCCCCCGATCCTGCAGCGCGCCCGCGGCGAGGGCCGGATCGTTGCCGCCATGGACCGGGCGAAGACGCGGATTGTTGCCCTCTACCAGGAGGGCGCAGCCAAGATCCGGCTCCCCGAGACGCACAGCGAGGCCCTGCAGGGCGTGCTGATGAATACCGCGGGCGGGCTGACGGGCGGCGATCATCTGCGATGGTCGGCGGAAGCGCGCGCCGGCGCCAGACTCGTGCTCACGACGCCTGCGTGCGAGCGGGTCTATCGCTCGATCGGCGGCGATGCGCGTGTCGAGACCCGCCTCGTCGCCGGGGAGAACGCACATATCGACTGGCTGCCGCAGGAGACGATCCTGTTCGAAGGCTCGCGGCTCGACCGGCGGCTTGATGTGGATTTGGCGGATGGTGCGACGCTCACGGCCGTCGAAGCCGTACTGCTCGGGCGGCAGGCGATGGGCGAGGCGGCGCGCAACGCCCGGCTTCGCGACAACTGGCGCATACGCCGTAACGGACGATTGCTTCATGCCGAGGCGACCGCGCTCGGCGGGAACGGTCTCGAACGCGATGGGCTGTCGCTGCTCGCGGGCGCGCTTGCCTTTGCGACCGTTCTGCATATCGGGCCACAGGCCGGGCGAACGCTCGATGCGGTGCGCGCGCTGTTGCCGCAAAGCGGCGGCGCCAGCGTCATCGGCGACCGGCTGGCGGTGCGGCTGTTGGCAGCCGATGGGCTTGCCTTGCGCCGCTCGCTCGCACCCATTATCGCTCTGCTGTCAGCCGCCGGGAGTATCCCGCGGCTCTGGACCTTCTAGGATTTTGCGATGAACCTGACGCCTCGCGAAAAGGACAAGCTGCTGGTGTCGATGGCCGCCATCGTCGCGCGCAACCGGCTCGAGCGCGGAGTGAGGCTCAACCATCCCGAGGCCATCGCGCTGATCACGGACTTCGTGGTCGAGGGCGCGCGCGACGGGCGCAGCGTGGCCGACCTGATGGAAGCGGGCGCGCATGTCGTCAGCCGCGCGCAATGCATGGAGGGGATCGCCGAGATGATCCCGGACGTGCAGGTCGAAGCGACGTTCCCCGACGGCACCAAGCTCGTCACCGTCCACCAGCCGATCCGGTGAGCACATGATCCCCGGCGAAATCATCACTCAGGCGGGCGACATCGAGCTCAATGCGGGCGCGCCGCAGGTGACGCTCGAAGTGTCCAACACGGGCGACCGGCCGATCCAGGTGGGGTCGCACTATCATTTCTATGAGACCAACAGCGGGCTGAAGTTCGATCGCGAGAAGGCGCGCGGCATGCGCCTCGATATCGCCGCGGGCACCGCGGTGCGGTTCGAACCCGGACAGGCACGCGAGGTGAGGCTGGTGCCGCTCTCGGGCGCGCGCGTGGTCTTCGGCTTTCAACAAAAGATCATGGGCAGGCTGTGATGGAAGAACGCGACACCATATTCCGTGAGCGGCTCGTGGCCGTGCTGACCGCACTCAATGGCGGGGAGTCGCGGGAGGTCATGGTCCGCCGCGTCGTCGGCGGATTTGCGTCGCAGCTGGTGCGGCAGTTCGGCGCCAAGAGCTGGGCCGATCTCAAGCTGCGCGCCGACGGCGAGGTCTATGACCTGCTGCTGAAGTCGTTCCAGGCCGAGAGCGAAAAGTTCCACAAGGCGGGCAACGACAAGGCGGTGCGCGGTGTCGAGGCGCTGGCGCTGTCGATGATCGCGCGCCACCAGAGCCAGCCGGACCTCGTGCCCGGCGTCGGCTTCCTCGACCGCTATATCGAGGAGTGCGTGGCGCTCGCGACGCCGCCGGCCAAGGTCGTCGTCAAGACCGGCAGGCGCTGAGCATGCCCGCCCGTATCTCCCGCGCCGTTTATGCGGACATGTATGGACCGACGACGGGCGACAAGGTCCGGCTCGCGGACACCGACCTCATCATCGAGGTCGAACGCGATTTCACCATCTATGGCGAAGAGGTGAAGTTCGGCGGCGGCAAGGTCATCCGCGACGGCATGGGGCAGAGCCAGGTGACGCGTGCCGAGGGTGCGGTCGACACCGTCATCACCAATGCGCTGATCGTCGATCATACCGGCATCTACAAGGCCGACGTCGGCCTCAAGGATGGGCGGATCGCGGGGATCGGCAAGGCCGGCAACCCCGATACGCAGCCGGGCGTCACCATCATCATCGGGCCTTCGACTGAAGCTATTGCGGGCGAGGGCAAGATCCTCACGGCCGGTGGGATGGATGCGCATATCCACTTCATCGCGCCGCAGCAGATCGAGGAAGCGCTGATGAGCGGCGTGACCTGCATGCTGGGCGGCGGGACGGGCCCCGCGCACGGCACGCTCGCCACGACCTGCACCGGCGCCTGGCATGCCGAACGGATGATCGAGGCGTTCGATGCGTTTCCGATGAACCTCGCGCTCGCGGGCAAGGGCAACGCCAGCAAGCCCGCACCGCTCGAGGAGATGGTGCTGTCGGGCGTCGCGGCGCTGAAGCTTCACGAGGACTGGGGCACGACGCCGGCCGCGATCGACAACTGCCTGAGCGTTGCGGACGAGCACGACGTGCAGGTGATGATCCACACCGATACGCTCAACGAGTCCGGATTCGTCGAAGACACGGTGGCGGCGTTCAAGGGCCGCACGATCCATGCGTTCCACACCGAAGGCGCCGGCGGCGGGCATGCGCCCGACATCATCAAGGTCGCCTCGTTCCCCAATGTGATCCCGTCCTCGACCAATCCGACGCGGCCCTACACCGTGAACACGCTGGCCGAGCATCTCGACATGCTGATGGTCTGCCATCACCTCAGCCCGCAGATTGCCGAGGACGTGGCGTTCGCCGAAAGCCGCATCCGCAAGGAGACCATTGCGGCCGAGGACATCCTCCACGATATCGGCGCCTTCTCGGTGATCTCGTCGGACAGCCAGGCGATGGGGCGCGTGGGCGAGGTCATCATCCGCTGCTGGCAGACGGCCGACAAAATGAAAAAGCAGCGCGGACGGCTGAAGGACGAAACCGGCGACAACGACAATTTCCGCGTGAAGCGCTACGTCGCCAAGTACACGATCAACCCCGCCATCGCGCACGGGATGAGCCGGCACATCGGCTCGGTGGAAGTCGGCAAGCGCGCGGATCTCGTGCTGTGGAGCCCGGCCTTTTTCGGCGTGAAGCCCGAGATGATCCTGCTCGGCGGCTCCATTGCCGCGGCGCCGATGGGCGACCCCAATGCGTCGATCCCGACGCCGCAGCCGATGCACTACCGGCCGATGTTCGCCGGGTTCGGGAAGCTGCGCACCGGCTCGTCGGTGATCTTCGTGAGCCAGGCCGCATTCGATACGGGGCTGCAGGAGCGGCTCGGGACGGCCAAGGCGCATGTGCCCGTGAAGAATACGCGAGGCGGTATCGGCAAGGCGTCGATGATCCACAATGGCGCGACGCCCCATATCGAGGTCGATCCCGAGACTTACGAGGTGCGCGCGGACGGGGAGTTGCTGACATGCGAGCCCGCGACCGAATTGCCGATGGCGCAGCGATATTTCCTGTTCTAGCCTG
>JBIQKK010000156.1:0-2783 GCA_044506585.1 Hyphomicrobiales bacterium | reverse complement strand
TCGGCCTGCGGCACCCGGCGGACCTTCATGCCGAAAGCAATGTTCTCGGCGACCGTCATGGTGGGATAGAGTGCATAGGACTGGAACACCATCGCGATGTCGCGGTCGCGCGGCGGAACCTGCGTGACGTCACGCCCGCCGATAATGATCTCGCCGCCATTGGTTTCGTCGAGGCCGGCAATGCAGTTGAGCAGGGTGGACTTGCCGCATCCGGAGGGGCCGACGAGCACCAGGAAATCGCCGCGCTGCATGTCGAGGCTGATCGATTTCAGCACCTCGACCTGGCCGAAGCGCTTTTGCAGGTTGCGGATTTCGAGCACGGATTGCGGGGCGCTTTCCATTTCTAATGCGACCATTGCTGTGCTCCCGATTTCGGTGCCGGACCGGTTGAACTTCGCGCAATAAGGTCGACCGATGCAACCCGCTGCAGCTTGAGCGGATCGGCGCCCGCAATGCGCGCGACGATCATTTCGGCCAGCGCCGTGCCCGCATCGCGGATGGGCGAACGGGTGACCGTCAGCGCCGGCGAGAAATGCTCGCTGCGCAGGTGGGGCAGCACGTCGTCATGCGCGATGATGGAAATGTCGGTGCCGATCTTGAGGCTGTGCTCCGCCGAGGCGCGGATGACGCCCAGCGCCATGAGAGTCGACGAACAGAGAAACGCCGTAGGAGGCGGCCCTTCGGTACCCGACAGCATGGCGGCGGCGCGGCGATAGCCGAGGTCTTCGCTCATCTCGTCGTGGGTCACGAAGCGGTCGGGTATGGCAACGCCGCGCGCGCCAGTGACCCGCCGGAAGCCCGCTTCGCGCTGTGCGGTAAAGGCGAGGCCGGCGGGGCCGTTGATCAGTGCGATACGCCGGTGTCCGAGATCGGCCAAGAGCCCGGTGGCGGCCGCGAACGCACCCTCATTGTCGATGTCGAAGAAGCCGTAGGGCACGCGGTCGGCGGTGCGGCCGTGGACGACGAAAGGGAAATTGCGTTCGAGGAGCGCCGTGATGCGGTCGTCGCCGATGGTGGGCGCCGAGACGATCATGCCATCGACAGAGCCCGAGGCGACGACGCGCTTATAGTGGGTGCTGAGCTGCCCGAGCGTCGCGGTGTGGACGAGAAGGTCGATCTCGCGCTCCGCGAGGCCCGTCGACAGCCCTGCGAGGAAATCGACGAAATGCGCGTCGACCAGCATGTTCTGCCCGGCGCGAAAGATCATCCCGACCATGCCGGACTTGCCGGTGGCGAGACGCTTGGCGCTGGAATTGGGCTTGTAATGCAGCCGTTCGGACGCTTCGAGGACGCGCAGCCGCGTCTTCTCGCCGACTTCGGGGAAGCCGTTGAGCGCCCGGCTGACGGTTGCTGGCGACAGGCCGAGATGCTCGGCAAGGTCGCGAAGGGTCGTCACCCACTCCTCCCCCAGGGTGTCTAAACCGCTTTGAAAATTGCACGCCCTGTGCGGGCCAGCAATCCGAAATATTGGCCAGATGGCAACCTAAAGCGGTTTGACCGACTTCTTGACGCGTATTAACACTTGGGCAGGCGGACACCAGTTCCGCCACGAGGGAGAGGGTCGTCCATGCGCGAATGGTGGCGCGGCGGAGTGATCTATCAGGTCTATCCGCGCTCCTTTCAGGACACGAACGGCGACGGCATTGGCGACCTGCCAGGCATCATGCGGCGGCTCGACCACATTGCCTCGCTCGGTGTGGACTGCATCTGGCTCAGCCCCATCACCCAGTCGCCGCAGGCCGACATGGGCTACGACGTCTCGGACTACAAAGAGGTCGACCGCCTGTTCGGCACGCTCGAAGATTTCGACGCGCTGGTCGAGCGCGCGCATGCGCTGGGCCTCAAGGTCATCATGGACCAGGTGCTGAGCCATTCATCCGACAAGCATCCCTGGTTCCGCGAGAGCCGCCTGAGCCGCACCAATGCGCGCGCGGACTGGTATGTGTGGGCCGATCCCAAGCGCGACGGCTCGCCGCCCAACAACTGGCCGAGCGTCTTTGGCGGCCGGGCGTGGGAATGGAACCCCAGCCGCGGCCAGTACTACTTCCACAATTTCCTGATCGAGCAGCCGGATCTCAATTTCCACAATCCGGCTGTGCAGGATGCCGTTCTAGACGTACTGCGCTTCTGGCTCGAGCGCGGTGTCGACGGGTTCCGGCTCGATACCGTGAACTACTATTTCCACGACCGCGAGCTGCGCAACAACCCGCCGGCCAAGCGCCCGCGCCACCTGCCTTATGCGGTCAATCCCTATGACATGCAGGAGCACAAATACGGCAAGAGCCAACCGGAAAATGTCGGCTTCCTGAAGCGGGTCCGCAAGCTGATGGACCGGTTTCCCGGCGCGGCGACCATGGGCGAGGTGGGCGACAGCCATGTCGGCCTGCAACTGATGGGCGAGTACACCTCGGGCGGCGACAAGCTGCACATGGCCTATACGTTCGACATGCTCGGCAACGAGTTCACCGCCGCCCATTTCCGGGGCAAGATGGAGCAGTTCTTCGCGGCCAATCCCAATGGCTGGCCGTGCTGGAGCTTTTCCAACCACGACGTCGACCGGCACGTCAGCCGCTGGGCCAAGCATGCGCTCGACCCGCGCGCGCTCGCCCGGCAGGCGATCGCGATGCTGATCGCGTTCCGGGGATCGATCTGCATCTACCAGGGCGAGGAACTTGGCCTGCCACAGGCCGATATATTGTTCGAGGAACTGACCGACCCGCCCGGCATTCGCTTCTGGCCCGAATACAAGGGCCGCGACGGCGAGCGCACGCCGATGCCGTGGG
>JBIQKK010000052.1:13227-19346 GCA_044506585.1 Hyphomicrobiales bacterium | reverse complement strand
CGGGATCGGCTTGCGTCAGCGTCCCGCGGATCGAGCCGCCGAGCAGCGTCGAGGGACTCATTTTGTAACTGTGTTCTATGCCGGCGTGGACATCTGCAATCCGGGCCTGCCCGGCGCCATTGACGATCAACTCGGCACCCGAGGCAAAGGTCGTGAGCCCGCTCTCGCCGCCGAGCGTCAGCGACACCTCCGGCGTAAGCGATAAGGATGGCTTGCCGCCGGTCAGGGTATTGGATGCGTAGCTGCCGCGCAGCCCCACGCTCCAGTCGATTCCCGACATGCGCTCTTCCTGCGCCGCCGCGCTGCCCGGCTCGTCGCCCGCATCCTGCTGGGCGAGCGCAGGGGCGGCAGCCAAAAGCGCGACAAACGCAGCAAATGACAGGCGCCGGAGGCTGCGCACAAGGGTCTCCCGGCACTCAACGCGATGCCTAACAAACCCTTGCAGCTTATGGTTAACGAAGGCTTGCGTCGCCGCCGCGAAACAATCTCCGGGCGGCGGGTATTCAGATCGCTTCGACCCGCAGGACGTTGCTTTCGGCGCCGATGACCCTTACGCGGCTCCCCGCCGCCAGGTCAGGTCCGGCGACGCGCCAGACCGTGTCGCCGAGCTTGATCCGGCCCGAGCCGTTGCTTATCGGCTCGTCGATCACGCCCTCATGGCCAATGAAGGCTTCAGCGCGCCGGTTCAGCATTGGTCGGTCGGATTTGGGCTGGCGCTTGCGGGAGATCATCGTCCATCCGATGACCACGGCCAGTGCCAGCATACCGAAGATCGTCACCTGCCAGGGCCAGGTTACGCCCGGGATGAAAGCCAGGACGCCCGTCAGGATGCCGCCGGCACCAAGCCAGAGAAACCAGCCCCCCGGTAGCACCAGTTCGAGTGCCAACAGGATCAGGCCGAGGACGAACCACGCCCATGGGCCGTATTGAACGAAGAGATCGAACAGAACCATCTTGAGGCTCCTTTCCCTCGCTTACTGACCAGTAGCCGGCGGACGTGACGACGACCTTGGCGGCGCTTGCGTGGGCGTTCCCCCGCCGAAAGCTTCCTTGGCGATCTCCGCAATCCCACCGATCGCCCCGATCACGCTCGACGCTTCCACCGGCAGCATCAGGATTTTCTGGTTGGGGGAGCGCGCGATGCCCTCGAGCGCCTTGATGTAATTATTGGCGACGAAGTAGTTGATCGCCTGCACATCGCCCGAGGCGATAGCTTCCGACACGACCTTGGTCGCCTCCGCTTCAGCCTCCGCCGACCGTTCCCGGGCTTCGGCATCGCGGAATGCCGCCTCGCGCCGGCCCTCGGCTTCGAGCACCTGAGCCTGCTTGGCGCCCTCGGCTTGCAGGATCGCCGCCTGACGGCGGCCCTCGGCCTCGAGGATGGTGGCGCGCTTTTCGCGCTCGGCCTTCATCTGCCGGCCCATCGATTCGACCAGATCCTTGGGCGGATCGATGTCCTTGATCTCGATACGGGTGATCTTGATGCCCCACGGGGACACCGCCGCATCCACCACCTTCAGCAGCCGGTGGTTGATTTCGTCGCGATTGCTGAGCAATTCGTCGAGATCCATCGATCCCATCACGGTACGGATATTGGTCATCGTGAGGTTCAGGATGGCGTTCTGGAGGTTGTTCACCTCATAGGCCGCCGCCGGTGCGTCGAGCACCTGGTAGAAGGTTACGCCGTTCGCCGTCACCGATGCGTTGTCGCGCGTGATGACCTCCTGGTGCGGAACGTCGAGCACCTGCTCCATCATGTTCATCTTCCGGCCGATGCCGTCGACGAACGGAATGATCAGGTTGAGCCCAGGCTTCAGCGTCCTGATGTAACGGCCAAACCGTTCCACCGTATAGTTGTAGCCCTGCGGCACGGTCTTGACCGCCGCAAGCAGGACCAGCACCGCAAGCACACCCAGAACGATCAGGGTGATGCTGCCGCCATCGAGCACGAAATCCATGGGTGTCTCCCCTCGCGGCGCCGGGGTTGGGAACGGCGGCGCCGTGCTGTCCCAGAGATAAGTAACCTGATCTCCCCACGCAATGCATTGGGAACAAATGCCCAGAAGTTCCGTTGATTTGCCGGGTTTTGTCCGCAATCGAGGGTCCGAACATGGCCGCTTCGCGTCCAATCTGGAAGGGACAGCTCAGACTCAGTCTGGTGTCCATCAATGTCGAGATGTTCCCCGCGCACAAATCGGGCGCCACGACCTCGTTCAACCAGATCCACAAGCCGACCGGAAAACGGATCCACTATCAGAAGGTGGTCGATGGCATTGGCCCGGTGGACCCCGAAGACATCAAGAAGGGCTACGAATACGAGAAGGGCGAATATGTGCTCCTCGAAGACGAAGAGCTCGATGCGGTCAAGCTTGAGACCAAGAAGACGCTTGATCTCGTGCAATTCGTCGACGAGACCGAGATTCCCCCGCTTTATTACGACAGCCCGTATTTCGTCGCGCCTGCAGATGAGCTCGCCGAGGATGCTTTCCGCGTCGTTCGCGATGCGTTGCGCAAGAGCAAGAAGGTCGGACTTGGTCAGCTTGCCCTGCGCGGCAAGGAATACCTCGTCGCCATCAAGCCCTGTGGCAAAGGCATGCTGCTCGAGACCCTGCACTACGAGGAAGAGATCAAGAAGGCGGACAGTTTCTTCTCGGAAATTCCGGCGAAGTCTGCCGATGACGATCTGCTCGAAGTCGCGACCGCCCTCATCGAGAAAAAGACCGACAAATTCGATCCCAAGGTCTTCAAGGATCACTACCAGGCAGCGCTGCGCGAGTTGATCCAGCGCAAGCTCAAATCGAAGGGCCGCAAGATCGAGGTTGAAGATGATGGCAAGCCGCGCAAGCAGACCGGCAACGTCATCGACCTGATGGCAGCCCTCAAAAAGAGCCTCGAATCCGGCGGGAGCAATCGCGCACCCGATAAACCCGCGGCAAGGAGCAAGACACGTAAGGCGCCCGCCCGGAAGGCAGCCAAGAAGGCCCCGGCGCGAAAGAAGGCGAGCTGATGCCCACCGCCCGCGAGCAGCTCAAGACCTATCAGGCCAAGCGCGACTTCACGAAGACCGCCGAACCATCCGGCAAGACCACCAGGCGCAAGTCGAAATCGGAAGACTTGCGCTTCGTTGTGCAGAAGCACGACGCGACGCGCCTGCACTACGATTTTCGTCTTGAGCTCGATGGTGTGTTGAAGAGCTGGGCAGTCACCAAGGGACCTTCCACCAATCCGGCCGACAAGCGCCTTGCTGTCCATGTCGAGGACCACCCGCTCGACTATGGCTCGTTCGAGGGCACGATACCCGAGGGGGAGTATGGCGGCGGGACGGTCATGCTGTGGGACGAAGGCACGTGGGAGCCGATCGGCGACCCGCATGCCGCGCTCAAGAAAGGCGATCTCAAATTCGTGTTGCACGGAAAGCGCATGAAGGGCGAGTGGGTGCTCGTCCACATGAAGGGCCGCGACACCAAATCGCGCAGCGGCTCGCGCGAGAACTGGCTGCTGATCAAGCATCGCGACAAATATGCGACCCAGACCGACGGGCTTACCGAGAAGTTCACCACCAGTGTCGAGACCGGGCGCAATCTCGAAGGCATCGCGAAGGGCCACAAATCGCGCAGGAAATCGGCCGCGCTCGAAGCGCCGGTCAAGGTGTGGACGCGCAAGGGCGAGCAGACGCTTCCCGAGTTCCGACCGCCGCAGCTCGCGACGCTGGTGACCGAGATTCCGGAGGGCGACGACTGGTTGTTCGAGATGAAGCTCGACGGCTATCGCGCCATCGCCGCCATCGCCGGCGACCAGGTGCGCCTCTATACACGCAACGCCAATGACTGGACGGCGCAGTTCCACTCGCTGGTGAAGCCGCTGGGTAAGCTCACCCGCGGTTCGGCGTTGCTCGATGGCGAGATCGTCGCGTTCAAGGACGGCAAGACCGATTTTTCGACCCTCAAGGACGCGCTCTCGAGCGGCGCCGACCTCACCTATTTCGTCTTCGATCTGCTCGAACAGGACGGCGAAGATCTCCGGCGCCTGCCGCTGATCGAACGCAAGGAGCGGCTGGCCAAGCTCATCGGCAAGCGCAATTCCTCCGACCCCATCCAGTATTCCGACCACATTATCGGCAAGGGCCAGCAATTCTTCGATGCCATGTGCAAAGGCGGCTATGAAGGCATGGTCGCCAAACTCGTCGACGCGCCCTATCGCGGCGAGCGCACCAAGAGCTGGCTCAAGATCAAGTGCGGCCAGCGCCAGGAATTCGTCATCGGCGGGTGGCGCCCGTCCGACAAGAAGAAGACCTTTGCCTCACTGCTCCTCGGCACCTGGGACAAGGGCAAGCTGATCTACCACGGTCGCGTCGGCACCGGCTGGAACGTCAAGGACGCCGAAGCGCTGCAGAAGGCGCTCGATGCCCGTGCCCGCAAGACCAACCCGTTTGAGAACGCCCCGCGCGACATTACGAGACGCGCCAAATGGGTGGCGCCGGAACTTGTCGCCGAGATCGCCTTCACCGAATTCACTCCGGACGCTATCGTGCGTCATCCGTCTTTCCTCGGCCTCCGCCGCGACAAGACGGCCAGGGAGGTGACGCTTGAGCTGCCCAAGGATGCACCCGTGCCGGCACAGCCGGCACCCAGGCCGAAAACCCGGAAGAGCAAGGCCGTGAAGCCACTGACCTTCACCAACGAGATGGGCATCGACGCAGCGAAGCGGCTCGGGGTGAAGCTCAGCTCGCCCGACAAGATCGTCTACGAAGACGGCAAGATCACCAAGGCGCAGCTCGTCGCCTACTACGACGCCGTAGCCGACAAGATGCTCGAGCATGTCGCGAAGCGCCCGCTGACTCTGGTGCGCCGCCCCACTGGCAGCCCCAAGCCCTTCTTCCAGAAGCACGATTCCGGCGGTTTCCCCGACGCCTTCAAGAAGGTGAAGATCACCGAGACCACCGGCCCCACCGACATCTATCTCTACATCGACGACGCGGCGGGCCTCGTCGGCGGCGTGCAGATGAACACGCAGGAATTCCACATCTGGGGCAGCCACATCGACAAGCTCGAACAGGCCGACCGCATCATCTTCGACATCGACCCCGACGAAGGCCTCGATTTCGACGCCACCAAGCAGGCCGCCAAGGACATCCGCGACAAGCTCGCCGGCCTGGGGCTGCAGACGTTCCCGATGGTCACCGGCGGCAAGGGTATCCACGTCATCGCCCCGCTGCGCCGCACCCTCGAATGGCCCGACATCAAGCAGTTCTGCCACGATTTCGCGGACAAGCTCGCCAGGGACGAGCCGGACCGCTTCACCAGCAACATCCGCAAGGTGACCCGCAAGGGCCGCATGTTCGTCGACTACCTGCGCAACGAACGCGGCGCCACCGCGGTCTCACCCTATTCGACCCGCGCCAAGCCCGGCTGCCCCGTGGCGACGCCGCTCCGCTGGGACGAAATCGACGGCCTCGAAGCCGCCAACGCCTTCTCCCTCGGCGAAGCCGCGGCCCGCGCCCAGGGCCCCGATCCGTGGCCCGATTATTTCAAGCTGAACCAGTCGATTACCAAGGCGATGATGAAGGCCGTGGCGGGGTAGCCCTAGATCCACCCCAGCAATTCATTCCGGACCACCGCCTCGAGCATGTCCATGCCCGCCTCGCTGTCGTTGAGGCACGGAATATAGGCGTAATCTTCATGCCCGCCGCCGGCCGCGACGAACTGCTCGTGCCCGGTGATCGCAATCTCCTCCAGCGTCTCGATGCAATCGACCGAGAAGGCGGGAGCCACGATGGCGACCTTCTTCTTGTCGCGCCCCAGCTCCTCGATCGTGTCCGCCGTGTAGGGCTTCAGCCACTCCGTCGGCCCGAACCGGCTCTGGAACGTCACTTTAATCCGGTCCTCGGGCCAACCGAGGACCTCGCGTACGAGTCGCGTCGTCTTGAGGCACTGGCAATAGTAGGGATCGCCGGCCTCGAGGTACGATTGCGGCATCCCGTGATACGACATCAGCACCACGTCGGGCGCAAAGTTCAGCGCCGCAACGCCGTCCGCCATGCTCTTGGCCAGCGCCGCGACATATTCCGGCCGATCGAAATAGGCCGGCAGCGTCCGCACCGCCGGTTGCCACCGAATCTT
>JBIQKK010000052.1:10257-13127 GCA_044506585.1 Hyphomicrobiales bacterium | reverse complement strand
CTGTCGTTCTCTGCCTTGTCCCAGATGCGCGCATAGTTTGCGCCGCTCTTTTGCGGCCGTGTGCTGAGAATGATCCCCTGGAGGATGGGCTGCCAGATCAGCGGGCTCGTCTCGATCACGCGCGGGTCGCCCAGAAACTCGCTGAGGTAGCGCCGCATCGGCCAATACGATGTCCCATCCGGCGTGCCCAGATTGAGCAGGAGCACCCCGACCTTGGGCGGCGGAAACTGCGGATGATTGGCGGGTTTTTCGACCGGCATTGACGCTTGCTTCGAGGTTCTGGGGCGCGCGCACAATATTCCTGATCCCACACCGCGCAAGGCACGCTTTGTCGCGGCGTCGATGGAACCTAACGCCAGTTCGTGGGTTTGCGGTGGGGCTCAGGAAGTGGGGACTATTGACCAAGGACGAAGCCAGGCAGGAAGCGCTCCGGCGCTGGCGCGAGCTGCCGGAGGATGAACGCAGGACTGAAGACCAGGCACAGGTCTTTGCCGCAGGTCTCGCCGAAGAGCTCGATTTCCGGACAATGGGCAACGAACGCAAGGTGATCGCCGCCTGGCTGGTGCGCGACCTCGAAGGCAACACGGATGTCGACACACCCGGCCTGCTCGACAGCGTTAACCGCCGCTCAAAGCGCGAAGCGGATGATTCGGGCGAGTCGAATCGCCAGGAGGCCGCCCAATGATGACCAAGGCCGAAGCCGAGCGTGAAGTGGTACGCCGCTTCCACCTACTGCCCGAATATGAGCGTCGAAACTATGAGCAGGCCGACGCCTACGCGCTCCGCCTCACCGAAGAAATCGAATTCGACTCTTTCACGGACAGGCGCCGGCTCATTGCGGCCTGGCTGATCCGCGAGGTCGCCAAAACCCGCAGTCTCGAAGACGCCCACGCCGCCTGACAGGGAACGGCATCGGGGAACGCTGGTTGTTGCGGTCAAGGAGGCTTCCATGACCGCAAGTGACACCAGGCAGAAGGTCGATGAGGGAACGTTCCTCGCCGAGCAATTCGACATCGCCCCGCATAAGGCCGCTGATCTCGTCGACCCTCACTCCGGGCAGAACAGCGAGGTTGAAACGGAAGTGCGGCGCAAGCTTCGCACCGGCGATGACCCTCTGGCCGGAGTCCCGACGCCCCGGTCCAGTGACGATCTGACGGCCGACACGGACGAGACGAGGCTCAAGCCGGTTCTGCGCAACGGCAACGACCGTACGGGCGCCGGTTGAGAACGGGCCTAGTCCAGCGGGTTCTGTTCGAACCACGCAACGAGATGATCGATCAATGCCCGCACCTTGCCGGCCAGATGCCGCCGGTGCGGATAGACCGCCTGCAGGCTCGATCCCTGCTGCAAATAGCTGTCGAGGACCCGGACCAGCCGATTTTCTTTGATCATCGGGTTGGCGAGATAGCCGGGCAGCAAGGCGATCCCCAGGCCGGCCAGCGCGGCATCCCGCGCCGAAAGCGGCGAGTTGACCCGTACCGACCCGTTCACGTGCACCGACAGGGTTTGCCCCTTGTCGATGAACCGCCAATTGGCTTGCCCCTGCAGATTGGTGTCGACGATGCACGCGTGATGGCGCAAATCCTCGGGCGTCTTGGGTACACCACGCGCATCGAGATAGGCGGGCGCGGCCACGGCCGAGTGCTGCATGTCGCAGATTTTGCGCGCGATCAGTGAGGAATCCTGCGCCGCCGATATCCGCAGGGCGACGTCGATCCCCTCATCGACAAGGTCGACGAACCGATCCTCGAGCCTCAAATCCAGCGTCACCTCCGGGTGATCGGCAATGAATGCGTAGATCACCGGCGCGAGGATCATTTCGCCGAAATTGCGGGGCGCCGAAACGCGCAGCAGCCCGCGCGGCGCGGCCGTCTGGTCCAGGATGGAGGCATCGAGATCGTCCAGTTGCTGCAGCAGCTGGCTCGCCTCGCGGTAATAGGCCTCGCCCGCCTCCGTGAGACTCAATTTGCGCGTCGTGCGGTTCATCAGCCGCACGCCAAGATAGTCTTCGAGATCGGTGACGTATTTGCTGAGCAGTGCCTTGCTGCGCCCATGCTGGCGCGCAGCCGCCGAAAAGCCGCCGGCGTCGAACACCTGCACGAACGCACGGATGCGCGCGAGATCCTGGCTCATGGTCCAGCGATAGCCCATCCGGGCAGAGCGAACAATGCGGGCCTTTTCCGCTAGCCCGTCAGCCGGCCGAACCGCCGGTCGAGCATCATGGTCGCCGTCACCACGATGAAGGCAAAGGCGATCATGCCTGCCGACACCCAATGCGCCTTCATCCATTCGCCGCGCTCGACGAAATCGTAGATCGCGATGGAAAGCACCTTGGTCTCGCCGGGGATATTGCCGCCGATCATCAGCACCACGCCGAACTCGCCAACCGTGTGCGCGAAGGTGAGGATCACGGCGGTGAAGAAGCCTGCCCGTGCTTCGGGAAGGATAACGCGGAAGAACGTCTGCATGCGGCCCGCACCGAGCGTGGCCGCGGCTTCGATCGGGTCGTCCCCCATCGTCTCGAGGGCCACGCGAATGGGCTGCACCATGAACGGCAGGGAATAGAGGATCGAACCGATCACCAGCCCCTCGAACGAGAAGGCCAGCGTCCGCGCGCCCCACAAGCCCGCAATCGGCCCGCCCGGCCCGTGCGGTCCAAGCCCGATGAGCAGATAAAAGCCCAGGACCGTCGGCGGGAGCACGAGCGGCATGGCGACGAGGGCCGCAATTGGCTCCCGCCAGCGAGACCTTGAGCGAGCCAGCCACCAGGCGAGTGGCGTGCCGATGAGGAGGAGGAACAGCGTCGTGACGCTCGCAAGCCCTGCCGTCAGCAGTATGGGAGGACCTATTTCGGCGAGCGTGGGCATGAA
>JBIQKK010000052.1:7753-10157 GCA_044506585.1 Hyphomicrobiales bacterium | reverse complement strand
GTCTTTTCCGCCATCGCGTCGCTCAGCCCAAGTTTCTCGAGCACCGCCAGAGCCGCTGCCCCGTAGGGTGCCGTCTCAGGATCGGCTATCGCGATATGGTGGAACGCCCCTTCCGCAAGCACGCCGGCGCCATCAGTGACGTCCAGCACCGGGGAATACAGCACGAGCCTGCCCAGGGCGTAGGTGAACTCGCTGCCTTCGACCCCGAAGTCCTCATCGATCGCCAGTGCCGTGCGCCTGTCGTCGGCCGCCAGGAAGACGTCGAACGGCGCACCTTGCGTGATCTGGGTATAGAGCATGCCGGTGGCGCCGAAACTGAGCACGACGTCATTGCCCGTCGCGGCTTCAAAATCGGAAGCCAGGCGCTCGGCAACTTTGGTGAAGTTTGCGGCGACCGCCGCGTGGACCGTTTCGCCCCGGCTGGGCGGCACCGCCATCAGTGCTCCCAATAGGCCCGCAGCCGCCGCGAGCCGCAGGGTCACTAGCGGGCCTTCAGCGCGGCCGCTTCGCGCGCCAGGCTTTCGATCCGCTTCCAGTCGCCGCTGTCGATCGCATCCTGCGGCATGACCCAGGAGCCGCCTACGCAAATGACATTGGAGAGCGCAAGATAGTCCTTCGCCTTGGTCATATCGATGCCGCCCGTGGGGCAGAACGTAATGTCACTGAGCGGCGATGCGTAGGCCTTCAGCACCTTGACGCCTCCCAGCGCTTCGGCCGGGAAGAATTTCAGAAAATTGTAGCCATGTTCGCTCGCCGTCATCGCCTCGGTGGGAGTGCCGATGCCGGGCAGCAACGGGATCGAGAATCCGTCGGCCGCTTCGAGCAGGCGGGGGCTCGCGCCGGGCGATACCATGAACTGGCAGCCCGCATCGACCGAATGTCCCATCTGGAGTGGTGAGCGCACGGTTCCAGATCCGACGACGGCCCCCTCGACCTTCGCCATCTCCTCGATCACCTGCAGGGCATGAGCAGTGCGCAGCGTCACTTCGAGCACCGGTAAACCGCCGCCGACCAGCGCCTCCGCCAGCGGCCGCGCCTTGCTCACATCGTCGAGAATGATGACCGGTATGACCGGCGCCAACGAAAGCGTTGCACGAAGTGCGGCGACATCTTGCGGCATGGCGAACTCCTCGGCGCGAACGGACCTCAGTTAGGCCGTTCGCCCACCGCACGCAAGCGCCTCACTCGGCCAGCAGATATTCGGCCACCGCGGCCCGGTCGGCATCGGTCCAGTGCGAGGTCTCGTCATTGATCACTTCGCCCATCGCGCCGCCGAGGAAGTCGAAATCCGGCGTCTCCGAATCCAGCAGCGCCTGGATCAGCGCCTCCTTGGTGTAGCCGTCCTTCTCGAGGTCCGCTTTGAGCAGTGAGGGCGCCCTGCCTCCCGGTCCGCCGCCCGGGTTGCCCGCGAGCTCACGACCGGCTTCGATCCCGCCCAGCAGGTTGCGCGGGCTGTGGCATGTCACGCAATGGCCGGGGCCGAAAACGAGATAGCGGCCGCGATTCCATTCCGCCGATTTTGCCGGGTCGGGCACGAACCGCTGCGGCTTGAAGAACAGGTGCTTCCAGCCCGCCATCGCGAGACGGAGATTGAACGGGAAGCCCACCTCGTGTGCCTTTGACGGCGTGTCGTTCGCCGGCCGCGCCATCAATGCTGCGTGCAGGTCGGCGATCTCCTGGTCGCTCATGAGCGTGTAGGCATCGTAGGGGAACGCCGGGTAGAGATGGCCCTGAGGGCCCTCTCCGTCGCTCATGGCTTTGGAAAACTGCGCCAGCGTCCAACCGCCGATACCGGCAGTCTTCGATGAGGTGATGTTGGGTGCATGGAATGTCCCGAATGGCGTCTTGAGCCCGGCCCCACCCGCGAGTTCCGCCTGCTTGTTCTTGGGGTCCGTGTGGCAGGTGACGCACCCGCCGAGCCGGATGAGATATTCGCCCTGCTCGGCGTCGCCGATCAGAGTGAGGTCGCGCTCCGGACCGTTCACCGGCGTCAACATGTAGATGCCGGCCCCTGCCCCCACGATCACCACGATCACGACGACCCATCCGAGCAGCCGCATGCGCCCCTCCTCCGCTACGAGCGAGCGAGAAAAGCAGACGGTTTTGTATGGAGCAATCGAACAATATTTGATGCGGCGAGGGATTATTTTGCGCGAGCGATGATCGCCTCGACTTCCGCGCGTGTCGGTGGATTGGCACCTATGCGGCTGCAATTGATCCCCGCCGCCACTGCCCCGAACCAGAGCATTGCATGCAGCTGGTCGCCCGACAGTGCCGCCAGTTTCTGGGGTGCCAGAGCGCGGTGGTCGCGCAGCCAGCTCAGGACACCGGCCATCAACGTATCGCCCGCCCCTACATTGTCGCCGCCCTTCTTGGCCGGATAGATCGGTGACATGGCCGTGGC
>JBIQKK010000052.1:5121-7653 GCA_044506585.1 Hyphomicrobiales bacterium | reverse complement strand
GCGGCCGCCGCCTTGGCCGTCTCGAGCCAGGCGCGGGCGTCATATGCTTCGATCGGGCAGAAACCGCCGAACTGGAAGAGCTCGACTTTCCTGGGCAGCGCCGCGATCAGCTCTTCGCGAGAGAACGCCCGGTCGGCGTGCCGGTAGAACTGGTATCGGGGGTTCCCCCTGCCGTCGTCCGAGACCACCGCCAGCGAGGTTGGTTCGCGAACCCGCTTCCTGAGCAGCACCTTCACCCCCGCCTCCGCCAGTGGCGCGAGGATCATGCCGCCGAACCTGTCCTGCGAAATCGGACACAGGAACCCCGTGTCGTGCCCCATGCGGCGCAGCGCGATGGCGCAGTTCATCGGCGAGCCCCCGGCATGCGCCGTCAACGTAACCGTCGTCATCCTCGACGGTTTTTCCTTGAGATCAATGAGACTTTCCCCGCCCACAACCAGCATGCCCACCTCCCGCTCGCCGCCCTCGTTACAATGGTGCTCAGCCGCCCGGCAAGGGTTGACCCGCGCGGCCTCGCGTGGTCGCCTACGTCAAAGAACCGGACTTCCGGGGGGAGGAAAAAACGGCAATCCTGGTCAACTACATCCGCCTCGTCAGCGGCATAAACCGCGTCGTGGGCGAAATCTTGAGCTGGTTGGCGCTAGCCATGGTGATTATCTGCTTTACCGTGGTCGTCCAGCGGTACGTTTTCCACTATTCGATCCTTGCGCTGCAGGACCTTTATGTGTGGATGAACGGCGCCATGTTCACCGGCGTGGCCGGCTTTGCACTACTGCGCGACGACCATGTGCGCGTCGACATCTTCTACCGTCCATGGTCCATCCGCCGCAAAGCCATTGCCGACCTTATCGGCGTCGTCGTTTTCCTGATCCCCTTCATGATCGTCGTGGTCGTCTACGGCATTCCCTACGTTCAGCGCTCGTGGAAGATCTATGAGGGCTCCGCGAACATCGGCGGCATGCCGGGCTTGTTCATCCTCAAGACTTTCATCCCGATCTTTGCCACGCTGGTGCTGTTGCAAGGCATAGCCTGGGCATTCCGGTCCATCCTGGTGCTCGCAGGGCGCGAAGACACACTGCCCGAGCATTTGCGCTACAAGCGCCATGCAGATGCGCTGGAGGCGGTGCTGTGACCGGGATGCTTATCGGCGAGGTCCTCGCCGGCCTCATGTTCGTGGGCATCATCGGCATGCTCCTCATTGGATTTCCCGTGGCCTTCAGCCTGGCGGGTACCGCCCTGCTCTTCGGTCTCGTCGGTAACTGGTTCGGCGTCTTCGATTTTTCCAACCTCGGCTCGGTGATCCTGCGGTACCTCGGGACCATGACCAACGAGACGCTGGTCGCAGTACCGCTGTTCATCTTCATGGGCGTGATGCTCGAGCGCACCGGTATTGCAGAAGCGCTGCTGCTCACCATGGGCAAGCTATTCGGCAATCTGCGCGGCGGGCTCGGCATCTCTGTCGTGCTGGTTGGCGCCCTGCTCGCTGCCTCGACCGGCGTCGTAGGTGCAACCGTCGTCACGATGGGGCTCATTTCGCTGCCCGCCATGCTGCGGTCCGGGTACGATCCGAAACTGGCCACCGGCGTCATTTGCGCTTCCGGTACGCTTGGCCAGATCATCCCGCCTTCGACAGTTCTCATCTTCATGGGCGACATGCTTTCGGGCATCAACGCACAGGTACAGATGGAGAAAGGCAATTTCGCTCCCGAACCCGTCTCGGTGGGAGCACTCTTTGCCGGAGCATTCATCCCTGGCCTCGTGCTTGTTGCACTTTACATCCTGTGGATGATCTTCCGGGCCGTCACCGACCCCAAATCGGCACCGGCGACACCGGTGCCCGAAGCGGAAAAACAGCACCTCATGCGCGAAGTCGTGGTCGCGCTGATCCCCGCACTCGCACTCATCGTGGCCGTGCTCGGCTCGATCCTCCTCGGCATCGCAACCCCAACTGAATCCGCTTCCGTGGGCTCGATTGGCGCGATGCTGCTGGCTCTCGCCAAACGCCGGCTCGACTTCAAGGTCCTGCGCGAAGCGGTGATTGGCACGGCCTCAATCACTTCGATGGTGTTCATTATCTTGTTCGGCGCGGCAGTGTTCTCGATCGTCTTCCGCACGATGGGCGGCGACAATCTCGTACACGAGTTCCTCCGCAGCATGCCGGGCGGCGCCATCGGAGCCACCATCATCGTGATGTCGATCATGTTCGTGCTGGGCTTCATCCTCGACACCTTCGAGATCATCTTCATCGTGATCCCGATCACGGCGCCGGTCCTGCTGGCGCTCGGTGTCGATCCAATCTGGCTGGGTGTCGCGGTGGGCGTAAACCTGCAAACCAGCTTCCTCACCCCGCCCTTCGGCTTCTC
Source organism: Hyphomicrobiales bacterium (assembly GCA_044506585.1). Taxonomy (GTDB): domain Bacteria; phylum Pseudomonadota; class Alphaproteobacteria; order Rhizobiales; family Devosiaceae; genus Devosia_A. The sequence goes on along the minus strand of JBIQKK010000052.1, from coordinate 5,290 downwards.
GCTGTTCTACCTGCGCGGCGTCGCGCCGCCACAGGTGTCGACGGGCATGATTTATCGGGGCGTCATACCGTTTGTGGGCCTTCAGGTTGTGGGACTGGCGATCCTCTTCCTGATGCCAAATGTAGCGACCTGGCTGCCGCGGGTCTTCTACCACTGACGCAACAGAAAA
>JBIQKK010000052.1:0-5021 GCA_044506585.1 Hyphomicrobiales bacterium | reverse complement strand
TTGGACGCCGTGCTCATTGACGAGGGCTTGGAGGGCCCTGGGGTCGTTGGCGTACATATCGGACGCAACATCGTCATAGGCAGCCTGCGAGCAGGCCCTGACAATCTCCTGCAGGTCCTCAGGCAACGCCTGGAACTTCGCCTTGCTGACCACCAGTTCGGTGGCTAGGCCTGGCTCGACGAAGCTCGGGAAGTAGTAGTTCTTCGCGATCTGGTAGAAGCCGAGCGCCAGGTCGTTGTACGGACCAACGAACTCTGCCGCGTCAAGCGTTCCGGCCTGAAGTGCGGCAAACACCTCCCCACCGGCCATGTTAGTTACAGCCGCGCCGAGTTTGGCCCAGACCTGGCCACCGAGGCCGGGGGTGCGGAAGCGCAATCCCTGGATATCGGCAAGGCCGGTCAGCTCGTTGCGGAACCAACCACCTGCCTGCGTGCCCGTATCCCCGCTAAGGAACCCCTGCACGCCGAACTGGTCGTAGACCTCATCCCAGATTTCCTGCCCGCCCAGATAACGCACCCAGGCCGTCAATTCGCGGGACGTCATGCCAAAGGGCACGCCGGTGTAGAAGCTCAGACCCTGGCTCTTGTTCTGCCAGTAATAGGCCGCGCCGTGGCTCATTTCCGCCGAACCATCGATGACGGCATCGAGGGCGCCCAGCGGGGGCACCATTTCGCCGGCAGCGAACAGTTGGACCGTCAACCGCCCGCCCGACGCCTTGGTGATCCGGTCGGCCAGGTTCTGCGCACCGACGCCGAGGCCAGGGAAGTTCTTCGGCCAGGTGGTCACCATTCGCCACGTGATATTGCCCTGGGAAATGGCGGGCATAGCGAGCCCGGTGGCCGCGACTGCCGTCGCCGCACCGAAAAATTGACGTCTCTTCATTGGGGTAGTTCCTCCCGGTTGTTCGCCCTCACACAGAACCAAATGCCCGTCCCTCCGACAAGAATTTTTCGCTCGAAACGGGGAATAAGCCTCGCGCGACCGCGTTCTCCTCCTGTGCGACGCCCCAAGGGCGCGCCCTCACCCAAGGGAGACTTTCATGAAACTCCGTACTCTGCTCGTGGCCGCCGCGGCTGCCGGCCTGCTTTCGACCTCTTTCGGCCTCGCCGCCGACTATCTGGGCGGTAAGGTCAAATCGACCGACATCGGCGGCAAGATGGTGCTGACCAACGAAGCCGGCATGACCCTTTACACCTGGGACAAGGATGAACAGGGGGCCAAATCGAACTGCTACGACGCGTGCGCCGAAAAGTGGCCGCCGTTGCTGGTATCGGCTGACACCGCCGTAGAAGGTGATTGGAGCCTGATGGACCGTACCGACAGCGACATGAAGATCGTGGCTTACAAGGGATGGCCGCTCTATCTTTGGGTCAACGACAAGAACCCTGGCGATACCACTGGCGACGGTGTCGGTGGCACGTGGCACACTGCACTCGAATAAGCGGAAGGACTTCGGCCCACGTGGGTTAGACCAACGCGAGATTGCTCTTGCAACAGTTCTTGGACGAGATCGAGGAATGCGTGCCGGCCCTCCGCCGCTATGCGCGCGCCCTCACGCGCAATGCCGACCGCGCCGACGATCTCGTCCAGGACTGCCTCGAGCGGGCCATCCGCAAGCAGGGTCTTTGGCGGCCGACTGCTCCTCTTCGCAGTTGGTTGTTCAGGATCCTGCTCAATCTCTACCGCAACCAGTTGAGAACGAACAAACGGCGCGGTGAGCAGGTGCCGGTTGAGACGTTGATCGTCGAACCCTCCGTGGCGCCCGCACAACCTGGACGGATCGCTCTTGCCGAAATGGCACGTGCTATCGATACCCTTGCCGCGGATCAGCGCGAGGCACTGCTGTTGGTGGTTTTGGAGGGCCTGAGCTACGCCGAAGCCGCAGATGCTATCGGCATTCCCATCGGGACTCTGATGTCCCGCCTTGGCCGGGCCCGCGCGGCCTTGCGAACATTGACCGGCGCGGGAGACGAGCCGAGACTGAGGACCGTGAAATGACGCGCGAACCGTTCGCGATCGATGCTGCTGCCCTGCACGCCTATGCCGACGGGCAATTGGACGAGGTCGAGCGTGCCGCCGTTGAACGGCATCTTGCCGAGCATCCCGAAGCTGCGGCGGAAGTCGCGGCGTGGCAGCGCCAGAATGAAGCCTTACGCGCCCTCTTCCCCATTGCCGCCAATGAGGCAAGGCCGGCGCGCCTTTCGCCGCATCGCCTGGCCCATCAAATGCACCAGAAGCGTCGGCAGAGTCTGCGCAATGTTGCGGCAGCGATCTTCCTCGTGGTCCTTGGCAGCGGTGTTGGCTGGTTTGGCCGCGATTACCTGGCCCCCACACGGGCCGCGAGTGACTACCTGATCGATTCCGCCGTCACCGCGCACAATCTCTACGTCAAGGAAAAGACCCGCGCCGTCGAAGTCGCCGCGGACGCGCCTAACCTCATGACATGGCTCTCGAACCGCATCACGACGCCGATCGATGCGCCTGATCTCAGCGCCGACGGCTACCGCTTCCTGGGTGGACGACTCCTACCGTCAAAGCCCGGCGAAGGGATACCCGGCCCGGCGGCCCAACTGATGTACGAGAACAGCTCTGCGGAACGGCTCACGCTCTACATCACCACCGCCCTGCCCGACAAAGCCACGGGCTGGCAGTTCGAATCGCGCGCGGGCGTCGAGGCCTATTACTGGGCGAACGACACCATTACCTGCACGGTGGTGGCAGACATTTCCGAGGACAGGCTCAAGCCGCTCGGCCGCAAGGTGTTCGAGCAACTGACCCGCCGCCCGGAAACCGCCTTCAAGGATTGGTAGTCAGTAGCCCTGCCGCCGATCCAGATCGTTCGAGTAGATGTTGTGCAGGCCGACATTTCGGATGTCGCGCTCACCCATCAAGGCCATCGTGGTGTCAGTTTCCTTGCGCACGATCTCAAGCGCCCGGATCACGCCAGCCTCTCCGCCCGCGCCCAGTCCATAGGACATGATGCGGCCCACCATCGCGCCCTTAGCGCCGAGCGCTAACGCCTTGAGTAGATCGGCACCCGATCGAATGCCGCCGTCCATGAGCACCTCAGTTTTGTCGCCCACCGCGTCGACAATGTCGGGTAGGACACGAATGGTCGACGGCGCCCCGTCGAGCTGCCGGCCACCGTGATTGGAGACAACGATTCCGTCCGCCCCATGCTCGATTGCGAGCTTGGCGTCCTCGACATCGAGGATGCCTTTGACGATGACAGGTCCACCGAAGCGCTTCTTGATCCAGGCGATGTCCTTCCAATTCAGCGTCAGGTCGAACTGCGTTCGGGTCCACTCGGTTAGCGAGGCGAGATTGACGGCATCGGACACATGTCCGGCGATATTGCGGAATGTACGCCGCTTGGTCCCGAGCATCCGAAATGCCCAACCCGGTTTCATCATCATCTCGGCCACGAACTTGGGCGTGAATCTCGGCGGTGCCGTGAGTCCATTCCGCAAGTCCTTGTGCCGTTGGCCCAGGATCTGAAGATCCATGGTCAATACCAGTGCGGAGCATTTCGCGGCTTTGGCACGATCGATGAGGCGCTCGATATAGGCGCGATCGCGCATCACATACAGCTGGAACCAGAATGGCTTGGTGGTGTTCTCGGCGACGTCCTCGATCGAGCAGATCGCCATGGTCGACAGGGTAAACGGAATGCCGAATTTTTCCGCCGCCCGCGCCGCCTTGATCTCCCCGTCGGCGTCGGTCATCCCCGTCGAGCCGACCGGCGCGATGGCAATTGGCATGCTCACCGGCTGTCCCATGAGCGTAGAACTCAGATTGCGGTCCTCAAGATTGACCGCGACGCGCTGCCGGAACGTGATCTTTTTGAAGTCCGCTTCGTTGGCGTTGTAGGTCTGCTCTGTGTAGGCGCCCGAGTCGATGTAGTCGAAGAACTGCTTGGGTACACGCCGGCGCGCGATCGTCTTGAGTTCTTCGATGGTCAGGGCGCGGTCGAGTGCGGACATGAGCGGCCTCCGGTCGTCCCGACTGCTCTAGCCCTCTAACATGTTAGCGGTCAACGTTGATTTGGCTGTCACCAAGGCGCCGATTGCAGGCCTATTTCGCGACCTCGAACCACGGCTCGATGCCGTAGTCCCACACCAACTCCTCGCCTGCCTTGATGTGTCGCAGAGTACTTATTTCGAGAACCTCGCCTTCGAAATCTGCCTCGATCTTGCAGTTGGGCGTGTCCGAGTGATTGAGCAGGCCCGCCCAGCCCAGCGGGAAGGCCTGCACATAGGGCTTGTCCTTCCAGTCGAAGGGGTAATGGCTGAGCACCGTCGACCGATCGAGGCGATCCGCCTTCTTCATACGGATCACGGGGCCGGCTTCGACCACCTTGCCCTTCTTGATGTCGCGGGTCGTGACGACGCCGCGTCCTTTGCCCTTGATGTAGACCAGTTCGAGAAGGCCGGGTTCCGGCAGGACGATCTTGGCTTTCACTTGCAGCTGCGACTCTCAGGTTGAGCGAGGCACGCTCATATCTTAGTCGCGGACCGACCTCTAGTGGTGGTGATGATGATGCGTGTGGGGAAGCGGCGCAGTCCCAGCCAGACTTTCAATGATCGGGCAATCGGGCCGGTTGCCGCCATCACAGCAGTCAACGAGATGCGACAGCGTGGCCCGCATTTCGGTCAGCAGTGCAATCTTCCCGTCGAGATCCTTGATGTGGTCGAGCGTCAGCGCCTTCACGTCGCGGCTCGAGCGATCGCGATCACCCCAGAGCTTGAGCAACTCGCGGATCTCTTCGATGGAAAAGCCCAGATCCCGCGCCCGCCGAATGAAGCCCAGCCGATGCACATCCTCAGCGCCGTAGTCGCGATAATTCGACGTTCGCCGGTCAGCAGCCGGGATCAAGCCGATCGATTCGTAGTGGCGGATCATCTTGGCGGACACGCCCGTTGCCTTGCTGGCATCCCCGATTTGCATCTTTCCTCTCCTGGGTCTTGACCTTCCTATGATGGGAAGGTCCATATCGAACGTCAAGAGGCGATAACCGGAGG
>JBIQKK010000155.1:0-2822 GCA_044506585.1 Hyphomicrobiales bacterium | reverse complement strand
GGTGCGAAGCCGATGATGTCGCCCTGCGGCATCGCACGGGCAATCACCCGATCGTGGGCGAGCATCGCCGCTGCGACCTGCGGCCCGACTTTGCGTGCGGGGTCGAAGAAGCGCCGTGCCGCTTTGTCCTCGACGAGTTCGACCGCACAGAGCATGCCTTCGCCGCGTACCTCACCCACATTGGGATGATCGCCGAGGGCCTCAGCCATGGCCCTGTTCAAGTACGCACCGGTGTCCCCCGCGTTCTTCACGAGGCCGAGCTCATCGATCAGTTTCAGGTTCGCCACGCCGGCCGCAGCGCCAATGGGGTGCGCGGAATACGTCCATCCATGACCAATGGGTCCGTTCTCGTCGGTGCCCTGTTCGAGCACCTTCCACATCCGGTCCGAGACGATCGAACCCGAGAGCGGTGCGTAGGCCGAGGTCAGGCCCTTGGCGATGGTGATGATGTCCGGCTGCATGCCGTAATGCGTGCTTCCGAACATCGTGCCGAGCCTGCCGAAGCCCGTCACCACCTCGTCGGCAATCAGAAGAATGTCGTGCTTGCCCAGCACCTGCTGGATGGCCGGCCAATAGCCCTTCGGCGGCGGCACGATGCCGCCCGTCCCCAGCACGGGTTCCCCAATGAAGGCCGCAATGGTGCCGGCGCCCTCGCGCTCGATCAGCTGCTCCAGCTCCGCTACGCAGTGGGCGACGAAATCGGATTCGGACTGAGCAAGATCGGAACGGCGATAATAGTAGGGGGCCTCGGTATGGATCACCTGCGAGAGCGGCAGGTCGAACTTGCGGTGAAATCCCTCAAGCCCGGTCAGCGAGCCCGTCATCAACCCGGAGCCGTGGTAGCCGCGCCACCGTGAGATGATCTTCTTTTTCTCCGGTCGACCGAGCACGTTGTTGAAGTACCAGACGAGCTTGATGTTGGTCTCGTTCGCATCCGAGCCGCCCAGGCCGAAATAGACTTTCGACATGTGGGCGGGTGCCCGATCGAGGATCATTTTGGCCAGCGTTATCGAGGCCTCGGTGCCGTGTCCGACATAGGCGTGGTAGTACGCCAGCTCGCGCGCCTGGGCGGCGATGGCCTCGGCAATCTCGGGGCGGCCATAGCCGACGTTCACGCAATAGAGGCCAGCGAAGGCGTCGAGGAAACGGGTGCCGTCGCGATCCTCGATATGACAGCCGCTCGCCGTGCGGATGACTCGCGAAGCGGTCTCGCCACGCGCGTGCTGCGCCAGATGGGTCGAGGGGTGGAAGAAGTTGTCGCGGTCCCACTGGCCCAGTTGATCATTCGTCAGCATGCTCTGTTCCTTGTTCTCATGCCCAATCGCGGCAGACATATTTGACCTCAGTGAACTCCTCCATGCCGAGGCGCGAACCTTCACGCCCCAGGCCGGATTGCTTCATCCCGCCGAAGGGGATCGGTGGACCGGTGACCTTGGTGCGGTTCACCGCCACCATGCCGAACTGCAGCGCCCGGCTCAGCCGATAGATCCGCCGCGGGTCCTGCGTGTGGATGTAGACGACCAGCCCGTATTCGGTGGCGTTGGCGCGTTCGGTCACGTCCGCTTCGCTGTCGAAGGGCACGATCGCCGCAACAGGACCGAAGGTCTCCTCGTGCATGATGAGGGCATCGTCGGGCACGTCGGTCAGTACCGTGGGCTCATAGAACAACGGTCCGAGACGGTGGCGGCGGCCGCCAAGGGCCAGCCGCGCGCCGCGGGCGAGGGCATCGGCCACCTGTTCTTCCTGCTTGGCGACGGCCCGCTCGCTCATCATCGGGCCGAGGTCGCGGTCCTCCATGCCCGGGCCAATTGTGAGCGCCCCGGTCGCTTCGGTGAAGCGGCGGCAAAACTCCGGGTAGACGGCGCGCTCCACGTAAATGCGGTTGGCCGCCAGGCAATCCTGCCCGGTGGTCGCCCATTTGGCCTTCATCACCTCGGCGACGGCATTGTCCATTTCCGCATCGGCGAAAACGAGGACCGGCGCGTGGCCGCCCAGCTCCATCACCAGTCGCTTCACCGTGCCGGCCGACTGCCGGTAGAGATGGCGTCCCACTTCGGTCGAACCGGTGAAGGACAGCGCGCGCACGCGAGCATCCCCGGTCCACGGTGTCACGATGGTCGCGGCATCGCCGGTGACGACATTGAACACACCCGCAGGAATGTCGGCACGCTCGGCAAGTTCGGCCAGGGCCAGTGCCGAATAGGGCGTGTATGCCGAAGGGTGGCAGACGACCGTGCAGCCGGCCGCCAGCGCGGCGGCCGCCTTGCGGGTGAGCATGGCAAAGGGGAAGTTCCAGGGCGTAATCAACGCGGCGACGCCAACGGGCTCGCGCCACAGCTCGACTTCGGCGTCGGGCAGATGGCTGGTCACTCCCTCGATGTTCGGCCGCTTGGCTTCTTCGGCGTAGAACTCGATGAAGGCCGCTCCGTAGTCGATTTCTCCGCGGGCTTCGGAGAGCGGCTTGCCCTGTTCCAGCACCATGATCCTTGCAAGATCTTCGCGGTGCGCGCGGATCAGCTCGTACCAGCGGCGCAGGATGGCCGCACGATCCTGCGGCAGGCGCTGTGCCCAACCCGCAAAAGCGGCCTGGGCGGCATCGACGGCCACGGTGGCTTCGTCTGCGGACAGGCTGCTGACCAGGCCGAGCTCCAGGCCAGTCGCGGGATCGGTGACGCGAAACGTTGCCCCGGAGGCGGCGGCGATCCAGCGCCCGCCGACATAGGCAAAGTTACGCACCAGGGTCTTGTCGGCGATTTCGGTGCGGGCAGAGATGGCGCTGTCGAGCATGGAAATCCCGTCGGTCGGTTTCCGCCATCTTGCCG
>JBIQKK010000051.1:14149-19404 GCA_044506585.1 Hyphomicrobiales bacterium | reverse complement strand
CCAGCTTCGGCCGGCGATCCGAAGGCCTCGCTCATCCCCTCGAGCGAGGCCTTTTTCTTGTCCGGCACGCAAAGTCGTATCGACAAATGTAAAAGATCATTGACATCATGTTCGGAATGATCGATATGGCGCCTAGGATATTTTGCATGGAGCGTCATATGTCCGTCCGCGAGCGCACCGCATGGATCGCCGTCAGCTGCACACTGGTGATCTGGGGCTATTACTTCATCGCCTTTGCCATGGATGTCGGAGCCGTTCGCCTGGAGGGCGGCCAGGTGTTGACGCGCTTCATCATCTGCATGGTCGTGTCTTTCGTCGTGATGGCTGGCCTCGCCGTCCTCGCGGGCATCGTGAACAAGAAGAACTTCGACGCGCAGCCGGACGAGATGGAGCGGCTGATCGAGGGTCATGCCGACCGGATCGGCTTTCGCGTCCTCGAAACGCTCGTCCCGCTCGCCTTGATCGGCGGCCTTCTCGCCGCCGGACGCATCGGCGAGGCCTTCCCCGCCGATCCGGCGGGAAGCACAGCCCTGATCTTCGCCAACGGCGTTCTCCTCGTGATCGTGCTGACCGAGCTTGTGCGCGAGTCCGTCCACATCATCGGCTTCCGGCTGACCGCAGCCTGATGGCCGGCCCTCCTCCCATCACCAACACCATCCGGCGGCTGCGCTTTGACGCCAACGAGATGACGCAACAGCAGCTGGCCGACGCCATCGGCATGACCCGGCAGACCATCGCCGCCATCGAGCAGAACAAATATTCGCCCTCCCTCGAGGCCGCCTTCCGCATCGCCGAAGTCTTCGGCGTGCCCATCGGCGAGGTGTTCCAGTGGAAGGCAGGAGAACCCAAATGAAGGCTGTGACCTATGCCGCCTATGGCGGCCCCGATGTCCTCGAAATCAGCGACCTGCCCAAACCCTCGGCGGGTCCGGACGAACTGCTCGTCCGCGTCCGTGCGACCGAGATCACCTCGGGCGACGCCCGCATGCGCGCCTTCGATATCCCCGCGCCCTTCCGAATCCCGGCTCGCTTCATGCTGGGATGGCCAACCCCGAAGGAGCCCGTGCTCGGCTACCAGTTCGCGGGTGAAGTCGAAGCCGTCGGTGCCGGCGTCACGCGCTTCAAGCCCGGCGATCGCGTCTATGGCGCCGCCGAGGGCACCAATGCCGAATACATCACGATCGCCCAGACCGGCCCCGTCGCCACGTTCCCTGCCGACCTCACCTTCATCGACGCGGCGGCCCTCCCCTTCGGGGTCACCACCGCGATGTATTTTCTCAACGCCGGCAAGATCGGTCCCGGCCAGTCGCTGCTCGTCATCGGCGCTTCGGGATGCGTCGGCGTCTACTCCATCCAGCTCGCCAGGCATCTGGGGGCGACCGTCACCGCGGTCTGCTCGGGTCGCAATGCCGAACTCGTCCGTGCTCTCGGTGCCGACCGCGTCATCGATTACACCGAGGAGGATTACCTGCGCTCTGGCCCCTATGACGCCGTGATGGACGCGGTGGGCGCGACGAATTTCCGCGAGGTAAAGCCGCTCATCAAGCGCGGCGGCGTCTTCCTCAACGTCGTGATGGGAACCGCCGACCTCATGGCCATCCTGTCACCGTTCAAGGGCAGCCGACGGATCGTCACCGGCACCTTCGCCACCACGCCGGCAATGCTGCTCGCCATCAACGACCTCATCGCTGCCGACGCCATCGCCCCGGTGATCGATCGCAGCTACAGCCTCGACCAGATCCGCGAGGCGCACGCCTATGTCGACACCAAGCGCAAACGCGGTGCCGTGGTGCTGACGCTTTAGCTCAGCCCCGCGCAGAACTCCTGGATGCGGCTCACCGCATCCGTGAGCTCACGGTTCGACGCGGCATAGCTGAGCCGCATGGCGCCCGGCGACCCGAACGCCGTTCCATGCACCAGCGCGACGCCTGTCTCTTCGAGCAGCGCCATGACGAAGTCCTCGTCCGTCGCCAGTTTCACGCCCGACTTGCTGGTGCGCCCCAACAGGTTTGCGACCGACGGGAAGACGTAGAACGCCCCCTCCGGCGTGAGGCACTGCAGCCCCGTATTCGCGTTGAGACCTTTCACCACAAGGTCACGACGTTCCTGGAACTTGGCGCGCCACCCGGCGAGAAACTCCTGCGGGCCATCGAGCGCTTCGACCGCCGCCCATTGCGCAATCGAAGACGGGTTCGTCGTCGACTGCCCCTGCAGTTTCGTCATCGCGCCGATGAGCTCCTTGGGCCCGGTGCAATAACCGATCCGCCAGCCCGTCATCGCGTGCGACTTCGACACGCCGTTCATGGTCAGCGTCCGCGGCTGCAGCGCCGGCTCGACCTGCGCCACCGTTGCGAACGTGCCGCCATCGTAGACCAGCACTTCGTAGATATCGTCGGTCAGGATGTGCACATGCGGATGCCGCATCAGCACTTCCGCGAGCCCCTTGAGTTCGGCGGCGGTGTAGGCCGCGCCCGTCGGATTAGACGGCGTATTGAGGATCAGCCACTTCGTTTTGGGCGTGATCGCCGCATCGAGCGCCTCCGGCGTCAGCTTGAACCCCGTCGACGCATCGGCCACCGCGAACACCGGCGTCGCATCGCACAGCCGCACGATCTCGGGGTAGCTCACCCAGTAGGGCACCGGCACCACGACTTCGTCGCCCGGGTTGAGCGTCGCCAGCAGCGCGTTGAAGATGATCTGCTTGCCGCCCGACGACACCATGATCTCTTCGAGCTTGGCGTCGATGCCATTGTCGCGCTTGAACTTGCGCGCCACCGCCGCCTTGAGCTCGGGGATACCGTCGACATTGGTATAGCGCGTCTTGCCTTCGGCCATCGCGCGGATCGCCGCTTCCCGCACATTGAGCGGCGTATCGAAATCCGGTTCGCCCGCTGCGAGCGAGATCACGTCCCGCCCGTTGCGTTTCATGTCCGCGGCCTTGCGCGAAATCGCCACCGTCGCGGACGGTGCAATGCGCAGGATTGCGTCGGACAGAAAAGCCATGTGGTCCCCCGGCAAGCGCTCCCGAAGCCGGCCCTGGGCTTTCGGATCGGAGCGCGATGACTCAATGACAGGCCGGGGGCGTCATAGTGTGCGGGTCGGGGGAACGCAAGGAACGGCGGCGGCTAGACGCCGACCCCGTTCGTTCGCTGCAACTGCACCGAACCGATCCGCCACCCATCCGCCTCATGCTGGAGCAGGTAGAGCGCCTCGTAGATCAGCTGGTCGTCACCGGTGAACGTCACCACCTGCAGCGCCGTATCGGGGTCCACCAGTTGGTAGCGCCCGAAACGATGCGAGCGCGAATCCATGATCGCGCCATAGCCCCATTGCCGGATCGCTTCGAGGAACAGGTCCGGATCGGGGAAGCTGCGCTTGAAGCTGGAGGCCGCAAATCCGATGGCGGTCGCCCCGTCACCGGCGTGGAACGCCTCGACCTGCCCGCTGATCACCGCCTGCCATTCATCGGCCACGGGATCGGCCTGCGCCGGAACGCTCACGGTCACGCTCAATAGGGCTACGAATACGGCAAACCATAGGGACTTCAGCATCCAGACCTCCACCCGGGGCGCCGTCGGCCACATTTGTGCCGTCGAATGGTCTACGCCTCGTCCCACTAGCTACGTGGAATCTCCGCATTGGGTTGGTCCTCTCACGGCCTTGTGAAGTTGCAGCGTGAGTCGATCCCAATGACCTCATCCCCCACGACCGCCGATCGCCCCAAACCCGCCCGAAAGCGGGCCAAGTTTACGACCGCCACGGTGGTTTCGTTCTCGCTCACGCTGTTCGCCGCAAGTGTCGCGATCCTCAGCGGTGCCGTCCCCCTCAGGGCGCTCACAACCGTCGAGCGCATCGACATCGGCACGATGCTGTTCGTCGCGCCCGTCCTCGCACTGATCCTTGCGGTCATGGCCGAGGCCACCCGCATTGCCATGTCGCAGCAGCCTCTGCCGGAACCGCGCCGCCAGCAGGTCGTTCGCAACTGGACTCCCGGCCGTCGCGAGGGCTGACGCGAAGGGTCAGCGCCGCTGACTTTTCGTCCCTCCCCGAATGAGCGCAAACTGGCGGCCCGAGAGGAGGAGCATGACGATGCAAGTCGAGACTATCCTTCAATCCAAGGGCCGTGCGGTCGTCACGGTCACGTCCGCGACCACCGTTGCTCAGGCGGTCGAGCTGCTGAACGCCAATCGCATCGGCGCCGTGGTCGTCCTCGATGGCACGAAGGTCGCCGGTATCCTCAGCGAACGCGACGTGGTCCGCCATCTCGGCAGCGACTGGGCCTCACTCGCCAACCGCCCCGTCAGCGAAATCATGACCCGCACCGTCGTCACCGCGTCACGCTTTGCGACCGTCGCCGACGTCATGGAGCGCATGACCGAAAAGCGCATCCGCCACCTGCCCATCGTCGACAATGGCGAGTTGGGCGGCATTGTCTCGATCGGCGACGTCGTCAAACGCAAGATCGAAGAAACCGAGCAGGAAGCGACCGCGCTCAAGGAATACATCGCCACCTGACCCGGTCCAGGCGGCGCGCCCATTCGTGCCGCCTTTCCAAACTTTCCAAAGCTTCATCTGCCTGCAATCCAGCCGCGAGGCGGCGCAGCCTAGGCTTCTCTCATCGGGATCGCGTCGGTCCCCGACAACAGGAGCATCCAGTGAAGCACCAAGCCGCCATCGCCGCGCTCGTTATCGCCGCCCTCGGCCTCGCCACTCTGCCGGCCGCTGCCCAGGACAATGCCACCCCCACCACCCAGCGCGTGGATCGGGATGGTCACCGCATGATCTTCCGCGACGGCGGTCCCCGCATGGGCCGTGGCGCGACCGCCCTCGTCGGCTTCGTCTGCTCTCCCCGCGGATCCGAAGCGCTGGATGTCGCCTTCGTGCGCCTCTCGCACCGCATCGAGCTGACCGGCGAGCAGCAGCCGCTGTTCGACGCGCTGCGCGAAAAAGCGCTCACCACCCAGACCAGTTTCGCCGACACCTGCGAAGCCGCCATGCCCGACCGGACCGCTGACGAAAAGCCCGATCTCATCGAGGGTATGAAGGCGCGCATCAAGGTCGACGAAGCCCGCCTCGCGGCGCTCAATGCCGTCATGCCCGACCTCGAGGCCTTCTACGACTCGCTGACCGAAGAGCAGAAGGCGAGCCTCATGCCTCACCGCGGCATGCGCGATCACCGCATGAGCGATCGCGACCGCCGTCCCGATGCCCCCGGCCGTACCACGCGTCTGCCGGCGCCCGGCCGCTGATCTACCT
>JBIQKK010000051.1:0-14049 GCA_044506585.1 Hyphomicrobiales bacterium | reverse complement strand
CCCGATGCCCCCGGCCGTACCACGCGTCTGCCGGCGCCCGGCCGCTGATCTACCTCTGCGGCGGGTACCCTCTCCCGCCGCCGGGCGAGCCCCGCCGCTCGCCCCGGGGCTCCCGCCATGCCGCGGCGGGAGCCTTCCCTTTAGGGGCCCGACGGGCTACCAAACCGGACCACTGCAGGCGGAATCATGGCGGCTTCCCTCCCACTCGACCCTGCGCGCATCCGCGCCGAGTTCCCTTCCTTCCGGCAGCCGGAGCTCAAGAACTTCGCCTATTTCGAGAACGCGGGCGGCTCGTTCACCTCCGCCGACGTGCTCAACCGCATGCGCAATTTCTACTGGAACAATCGGGTCCAGCCCTACGAATATCACGGGCCCGGCCGCGCCGCGTCCAAGGCCGTCGAGGAAGCCTATCGCCGCTTCGCGCTCGCCCTCAATGTCGCTGCCGACTGGATCCATTTCGGTCCATCGACATCGGCCAATACCTATACCCTCGCGCGTGCCTTGGAGGCCTGGCTGCGGCCCGGCGAAGCGATGATCGTCACCAATCAGGATCACGAGGCCAACACCGGCGTGTGGCGCAAGCTTTCGGCGCGCGGCATCGAAATCCGGGAATGGGCGATTGACCCGCAAACCGGCCATCTCGATCTCAACGATCTCGACAAGCTGCTCGACAGCAAGGTGCGCATCGTCGCGATGCCCCACGCCTCCAACATCGTGGCCGAAATCAATCCGGTTGCCGACGCCGTCAAGAAGGCCAAGGCCTTCGGTGCCATCACCATCGTCGATGGTGTCGCCTACGCGCCGCATGGCCTGCCCGACGTGCTGGCGCTGGGCTGCGATATCTACCTGTTCTCGGCCTACAAGGTATACGGCCCGCATCAGGGCGTGATGGCGATCCGTCCCTCGCTCGCGCAGGAGCTGCCCAACCAGGGCCACTTCTTCAACGAAACGGTCCGCGAGAAGCGTCTAGTCCCCGCCGGTCCCGACTACGCCCAGATCGCCGCCGCGTCCGGCGTTGTCGATTATCTCGAAAAGGTCGCCGACATCGCCGGCACCGCCGTCCAGGGCGCGGGCCCCTTCCGCATCGCCCACAATGCCATGCGGCAGCAGGAGATGGCGCTTGTCACCCCGCTGCTCGACTATCTCCGCGGCAAGAACGGCGTTCGCCTCGTCGGTCCTGACGATCCCGCGAAGCGCACGCCCACAATCTCGATCATGACCGACCGGCCCGCGGCTCACATCGCCGGCCTCCTTGCGCGCCACGATCTCGGTGTCGGTGCCGGACACTTCTACTCCTACCGTCTGCTCGAAGCGCTCGGTATCAACCCCGCGCACGGCGTCCTCCGCTTGTCCCTCCTGCACTACACCGCGCCCGAGGAGATCGACCGCCTCATCAAGGCCCTCGACACCGAGCTCTGATCCCGTGCCCCGCCCGCTTGCCGTCGCGCTGCTGCTGATCTGCACGTCCCTGTGGGGCCTCGCCTTCGTCTTCCAGAAGGGCGCCATGGACCACATGGAGCCTTTGACCTTTGCCGGCGTGCGCTACCTGCTGGGCGCCTGTGTCGTGCTTTCGCTCGCCATCTGGGAGTATCGCCGCGGCCGCGCCGGCGGCACTGTCATCAGTCGCCGCCAGTGGCTTCGCATCGGCGCGCTGAGCCTCGCCTTCTTTCTCGGCGTATGGCTTCAGCAGGCCGCGCTGCTGACCACCTCCGTCACCAATGGCGGGTTCATCACGTCGCTTTATGTGATCTTCACGCCGCTGGTGACATTCATCCTGGCGCGTACCCGGCCGCACCCCATCATCTATCTGGGCGCCCCGCTCGCGCTCTTCGGCATCTACCTGTTGACCGGCGCCCGCCTCGACAACTTCCAGCCCGGCGATCTGCAGCTCCTGCTTTGCGCCGTCTGCTGGGGCATCCAGGTTTCGATGCTCGGCGCGCTGGTCAAGGAAACCGGCTTGCCGGTCTTCGTTTCGACCATCACCTTCTTTGCCACCGCAATCCTGTCGCTCGCGGGCGCCTTCGCGATCGAGACGCCGCAGCTTGACGGCATCGCCGCGGGCTGGATTGCCATTCTATATTCCGGCGTCTGCTCGACCGCCATTGCCTTCACCCTGCAAGCGATCGGCCAGCGCTATGTGCCGCCAGCCAACGCGGCGATCATCCTCTCCTCCGAGGCGTTGTTCGCTGCACTGTTCGGCGCGCTGCTGCTGCACGAAAGATTGCCGCCCCTCGGTTATCTCGGGGCGGCCATCATTTTCGTTGCGATCCTCGTCGTGGAGATCGTTCCCGCGCGGCGCGGAAACGTCGCCACACCTACTCTGCGGGAATCAGGTTGAAGTCGCTGCACGCGATCAGGAACACGCACCCGGACAGCTTGAAGCTCTTCCCCGGCCGCAGCACCATCTGCCCCGACAGCGAAAACTCGCCGAACTTCATGGTGCCCTTCCACACATTCTTGCCCGAAGGCTTGGCGCGGTTCACCACCACCTTGCCGATATAGGGCTTCACCTGCCGCGTAGCCGCACTCCCGCGGGCGTCCAGCAGGGTCACGCACAAATCCTTGCCGCTGCTGCCGCAGGTGGAGAGGCCGAAGTCCATCTTGCGGTCGGTGGTCTGGTAGATACCCAGATCCTCCGCGGCCAGCGCCGGGCTCATCGTCATCATCAGGGCCGCGCCAAGCGCCACCGCGTTCCGCAACAATCCGCTCATTTCAATCGTCCTTTTGGCATGAGTGCCCCATGGCGCGATCATGACTGCGATTGGGCCTGAATCAAGGCCCGTCATCATCCCACCGCGACCGCCGTTCCCCGGCGATCGCTTCTTTTGGTGCGTTTCCGCCGTAGGCGCAGCCCCGCCGCTTGTGTCCCGCCCCCGCCCTCGGGCAAGAAGGGCCATGGCCAAGCTCTATTTCTCCTACGCCGCCATGAACGCGGGCAAATCCACAATGCTGCTGCAGGCCGCGCACAATTACCGCGAGCGCGGCATGCGGGCGCTGCTGATGACCTCGGATCTGTACGCCGAAGGCGGCACCGGCATGATCCGCTCGCGGCTCGGCGTCGCCTCGGAGGCCGAGACCTTCAACGCCACCGACGATCTGTTCGACCGCATTCGCGAGCATACCCTGCCGGGCAAGCTCGACTGCGTCTTCATCGACGAGGCCCAGTTCCTCACCGGCGAGCAGGTCTGGCAGCTCGGCCGCGTCGCCGACCGCCTGGGGATCCCCGTGATGGCATTCGGCCTCCGCACCGATTTCCAGGGCAAGCTCTTTCCCGGCTCCCAGGCCCTGCTCGCCATCGCCGACGAACTGCGCGAAATCCGCACCATCTGCCATTGCGGTCACAAGGCCACGATGGTCGTGCGCCAGGACATGCAGGGCCGCACCATCCTCGAAGGCGACCAGGTGTCGATCGAGAAATCGGTCTATGTGTCCCTCTGCCGCCGGCATTGGGAAGAAGCAACCGGCCGGTGGCCGGTGATGAGGGCAGACTCATGAGCGACATTGAACCCGAAGGCACCCTGACCGTCCGCACCCTCGCAATGCCGGCCGATACCAACCCCGCCGGCGACATCTTTGGCGGCTGGGTCATGAGCCAGATGGACATCGCCGGAGCCATAACCGCCGTCGAGCGCGCCGAGGGCCGCGTGGTCACGGTGGCCGTCGAAGCCATGACCTTCATCTCGCCCGTCAAGGTCGGCGATATCCTTTGCGTCTACACCACCGTCGAGCGTGTCGGCACCACTTCGATCACCGTCGCGGTCGAGGCGTGGGCACGCCGCAATCGCCTCGCCAGCCGCGTCAAGGTGACCGACGGCCGATTCGTCTACGTCGCCCTCGGCGACGACGGCAAAAAGCGCCGCGTTCCCCCCGCCCGCACCTGACGGCGCCGGAACTCGTCAACCCGCCGCGCGTTTCCCCGGCAAGAGGCATCGAGCCAGGGGAGCGTCCCGTGAAACCGTCACTCAAGCGCAATCTGCTGCGCGTCGCGACCGCCACCGCCATGGTGTGCGCCGCGACGATCGTGCTCTTCCCCGCCGCCGTCGCCGCATCGCCGGCCGAGGCTGCGGCGCACATTCACGATTTCATCTCATCCATCCGTATCAGGTAAGGACCTCCAGATCTGATGCACGGATGAGGTGAGGGCGCTGCACGCAAGTGCGGCGCCCTTCATCTGTCTTCCCCACCATTGTTGCCGGCCGGCACTTCTCTGCGGCCCGGCTTCTGTTTAGGGTAAACCCTTCTGCCCGAGGGGTTTCTGATGTCGCCTGCTGTTCGTTTGCTGATTATCGCTCTCGCCGCGCTGTTCCTGGCCTCCCCTGCCGCGGCCGTGCAGCCGCTCGGCAGCGCCGCCTGGACCACCGACGGCTGGGTCAGCATGCCGGGCGCACTCTATGCCGGCCCCGGCAAGCGCTATGGCGAGCTCGAAAGCATCGGCGCGGGCGAACGCGTTCGCGTCGACCGGTGCAGCCAGCGCTGGTGCAAGATCCACACGGCGTCCGTCCGCGGGTGGATTTCCCTCGATAATCTGAGCTTCGGGCAGGCGCCGGACGGCCTGTTCGCCGGCCCCAAATTCCCCACCCAGCGGGGCGGCTCGGGCCAGGTCTGCTTCTATGACGGCCCCGACTTTACCGGCCTGTCCTTTTGCGCCAATTCGGGCCGCGTCATCCGCGATCTCGCCCTGCTTGGCCTCGACGATTCCATCTCCTCGGTGGAAGTGGGCAACGGCGTCAGCGCCATCGTCTGCCGCGATCGCGGCTTCCGCTCCTATTGCGAAGTCGTCGATGTCAGCAAAGGCCGCATCGACGGCCTGCTGAACAACGGCATCTCGTCGATTCGCGTCTACTGAGAGCGCGGGGTCACGCCCCCGAAACCTGGCGCAGTGCGCGCTCGAGGTCGGCCTGCATGAAGGGCTTGCCCAGCCGCATCAGGTCGCGATCGGCATCGTCGGGCAGTTCCGCATAGCCGGTCGCGAGGATAACCGGCAGCCCCGGCCACTTCTCCCGCGCCGCCGACACCAGCTGCGATCCCGTCATCTGCGGCATCGCCTGGTCGGTGATCACCAGATCGAAATCGCCGGCCGATTCCAGCGTCTCGAGGGCCTGCCGGCCCGAATGCACCTCGACCGCCTCGTGCCCCAGATCCTCGAGCATGGCGGTCGTGTTCATCGCAACCAGCACGTCGTCATCGACCACCAGCACCTTGAGCCGGCGCGACTGCCCGGCCTCGATCGTCTCCGGCTCGGCCTCCATGACGACGGGCGCCGAGGTGCTGACCGGAATCCACATCGTGACCCGCGTCCCCACCCCCACCGTGCTTTCGATGGTCAGCGTGCCGCCCGACTGTTCGGTCAACCCGCGCACCATCGCGAGCCCCAGTCCCGTCCCCTTGCCCACACCCTTGGTGGTGAAGAACGGCTCGGTCGCAAATTTCAGCGTTTCGGCGTCCATCCCCTCGCCCGTATCGGCGATGACGAGCCGCACATAGCGGCCGGGGTTGAGGTTGCCGTCCGGACCCACTTCCGTCTCGTCTGCGCCGATCGTGATCGTTCCGCCGTGCGGCATCGCATCGCGCGCATTCACCGCAAGGTTGAGGATCGCCAGCTCCAGCTGATTGGAGTCGATGAGGATGGGACTCAGATGCTCGGGGAAACTCGCATGGAGCTGGATGGTTGGACCGAGCGTGCGCGCCAGCATCTCGGTCATCCCGTTGAGCCGCTCGCCCACATCGGTGGCCTCGGGCCGCAGCTCCTGGCGGCGTGCGAAGGCCAGCATCCGTTGCGTCAGGGAGGCGCCACGCTGCGCACCCTGCATGGCATTGTCCAGCAGCTTGTGCAGCCTTTCGTCCGGCGGCAGCCGCTTGCGCAGCAGTTCGAGGCTGCCCGTAATCGCCATCAGCAGATTGTTGAAATCGTGCGCGACCCCGCCCGTGAGGCGGCCGATCGCTTCCATCTTCTGGCTCTGTGCCAGCTCTTCGTTCGCCTGCGCCAGGGCCTGCTCGGCCTGTTTACGCTCCGTAATGTCTCGCGTGATCTTGGCGAAGCCGATCAGCCTGCCGGAATCGTCGTGGATCGCGTCGATCACCACATTGGCCCAGAACCGGCTTCCGTCCTTGCGAACCCGGATGCCCTCTCTCTCGAACCGTCCCAGACGGCGCGCCGTCTCGAGGCTCAGCTCGGGAAGGCCGGCCGCCTTGTCTTCCTCGGTGTAGAACATCGAAAAATGCCGGCCGATGATTTCGCCCGGCGCGTAGCCCTTGATCCGCTGCGCGCCCGAATTCCAGTTGGTGACGAACCCCTCGGGATCGAGCATGTAGATCGCATAGTCGCTCACGCCCTCGACCAACAGCCGGAACCGCTCCTCGGATCGCCTGAGTTCCTCCTCGGTATGACGCCGCTCGGTCAGGTCGCGCGTCACCTTGGCGTAGCCGATCACGGCCCCTTGGGGCGAAATGATCGGATCGATGATCACATGGGCCCAAAAGCGCGTGCCGTCCTTGCGGAGCCGCCAGCCCTCGTGTTCGAAGCGGCCCTGGGTCGCCGCGGTGTGCAGCGCCCGCTCGGGCAGGCCGGACGCCCGGTCCTCCGGGGGGTAAAATCGAGAGAAATGCTGGCCGATAATCTCTTCGGCCTTATAGCCCTTGAAGCGCTCGGCGCCGGGATTCCAGCTGGCAACGCGCCCCGAAGCATCGAGCATGAAGATCGCGTAATCGGAGATCGCATCGATGAGCAATCGGTATCGGTCGCTCTCCTCGACGACAGCCTCCAAACCAGGATTCATTGAATTCCCCAACCACCACGCACTTTTGTGGCACACACGGTAACTTCCGAGCGAGCCGAACGGTTCCATTTTTGCGCGACACAGTGAACGCCCGCGCCGTGAAAATCCCGCCCGATCGGCCTATATAAGCGCCAGAACGGAGATCCAAGATGCTCAAAACCTATCCCGTGACCCGCACCGAGGCCGAGTGGAAGGCCCTCCTGAGCCCCGAGCAGTACGAAATCATGCGCGGCCACGGCA
This sequence comes from Hyphomicrobiales bacterium, assembly GCA_044506585.1. GTDB lineage: Bacteria > Pseudomonadota > Alphaproteobacteria > Rhizobiales > Devosiaceae > Devosia_A. The sequence goes on along the minus strand of JBIQKK010000051.1, from coordinate 7,033 downwards.
CCGAGCGGCCCGGCTCTTGCGCCCTGCTGCTCGAAAAGCGCCCCGGGACTTTCTCCTGCGCCGGCTGCGACACCCCCCTGTTCGAGGGCAAGGTCAAGTTCGAGAGCGGCACCGGCTGGCCCAGCTTCAATGAGCCCATCCCGGGCGCGGTCGACACCACCACCGACCGCAGCTACGGCATGGTCCGCACCGAAGTCCATTGCGCCACGTGCGGCAGCCATCTCGGCCACGTCTTCAACGATGGTCCGCCGCCGACGGGGCTGCGTTACTGCATCAACGGCATCGCGATGAACTTCACCCCCGCCGCCGCCGACGCCTAATACTGGCGAAAGGCCCAGATTCCGGCGAGGTTGATCGCCGCAAGCGTGCCGAACACCGCGGCGGCGAACGGCTGCCCGGCCAGCCACCAGGCGAGCGTCGCCGCGGCGAAGATGATCAGCTTGAACGTCATCAGCGGGCCGGGCTTCAGCCGCGATTTCTTGGCCTTCGGCGCCGCCCATACAGCCCACATGGCGATCGCGATGCCCGGCAGCGCGATCGTCAGTACGACGCGCAGCCACAGGATCGGCGTCGCACTCCACCCCGCCAGCGCAAACGCGGCCAGCATGGCCAGTTCGACGGCAAAGGCCAGCGCCATATTGCCGGCGCGCAGTCCCTGGAACATCGGCGACTCCCCTTGGTCGCCTCCTTCTAGCCTATTTCGCGCGCTTGTCGCTTCGGCCCGTCAGCCCTCGCCCAATCGGCCGAGCCGCTCTTCGAGCAGCCGCAGGACCTTGCGCGCATCGGTCACGCGGCTGTGGCTGCGCACCGCCTCGGGCGCCACCGACAGATCCGCCTCGAATGCCGCGGCCTTGTCGCTGATCGCCCCCAGCATCGCCCGCCTTGCTGCCGCGACCGCGGTGTCATCCCTCCCGGCGGCCCTGGCGCGCTGTGCCATCGCCTCGAGTTTGATCATCTCGCTCTGCCAGATGCTGAGCTGATCGTGCAGCGGGTCCACCAATAGTCTGGCGGCGCGCCGCACGGTGACGTCGGCGGGGGTTTCCCGGCGCCGGCGCGAAGAGTCCTGTTCATCCATCGGTCCCTTTGGTCACGGGACCCGCCTGCCACAAATAACCATTGTTAGTGCTGCCGCCCGTCCGGAACGTTCGGCGCGTGCCCCGCGTTGCCCGCTAAACCCCAAGGTCCGCAATGGTTGATGCCGAACGCGTCGCGACACTCCTGCGCAAACTCGACCTTCGCGACGAATTATCGCAGACCGAGCGGCAGGCGCTCATCGAATGCGCCGCCGATGAGGTCGAATTCCCCGCCGGTGCCGATCTCGTCCGCGAAGGCGACCGGCCCAATGTCTCGCTGCTGGTCATCGAGGGCTTCACCACCCGCTATCGCGATTCTGCCGATGGCCGCCGCAAGATCACAGCCATCCACGTGCCCGGCGATTTCGTGGACCTCCACTCCTTCGTCCTGAGGGAGATGGACCATTCGGTCGGCGCGTTGTCCCCCTGCCGCGTGCTCCGCTTTCCGCACCAGCGCCTCAAGGTGCTCACCGAGCAACACCCGCACCTGACGCGCGTGTTGTGGCTCAGCACCCTCATCGATGGCGCCATCCATCGCGAATGGCTCATCGCCGCCAGCCGCTCCGCGCCGGAGCAGATCGCGCACCTTGTCTGCGAGCTCTATGTGCGCTTGCAGAACACGACCTCCATCACGAACGGGACCTTCACCCTCCCCGTGACGCAGATGGAGCTGGGCGAAGCACTCGGCCTGTCGGCCGTGCATGTGAACCGCAGCCTGCAGCAATTGCGTTCCGAAAACCTCTTCACCTGGCAGAACCAGGAAATCCGCATCCTCGATTGGGACCGGCTGCAGGCCCGTGCCTCCTTCGATCCCCTCTATCTTCATTTGATCAAAGAGCCCCGCTAGAATGCCGCGCTACTATTTCGACGTTACCGACCACAACGGCACGCATATCGACGAAGTCGGGATGGACTTTCCTGATACGGATACGGCGGTCGCCGAGGGGCGCCGCGCCCTCGCCGAGATCACGCGCGAAATCGCCGCCGATACCGACCGGGCGAGGATCAGCATCGACATCCGCGACGGATCCGGCACGCCCATTCGGATCAAACTCTCCCTCACCACGGAGGGTCCCGATGATTGACCCAGCGGCACCGGCCGCCGCCTATTTCGGATTCACGGGAATGATCGAGCCCGGCGGCGTTGGCCGCATCGCGGGCGCCCTCAATTCAGCGGTGAACTCCGGCATCGCCACCGTGCATCTGAGCTTTTCGTCCAACGGGGGCTACGTCGCGGACGGCATCTACCTGCACAACCACATCCGCGCATTGCCGCTGCATCTGGTGATCTACAACACAGGCAGCGTCGGCTCGATCGCGGTCTCCGTGTTCCTTGCGGCACACGAGCGCTACTGCTCGCGCCACGCAATGTTCATGATCCACCCAACCACCATGGGCAGCGCCGAGGGCATGACCGCCCGGCGCCTGCAGTCAACGTTGGATGCGGCGTTGGCGGACGATGATCGCACGGACAATATCCTGCGTCAGTACGCGTCCATCCCGGACGATATCCTGGTGGCGCGACGACACAGCGAAATCCACATCTCGCCGAGCCAGGCTATCGAGTTCGGGCTGGTGCAGGGGGTGCGCGAGTTTGCGCTCCCACAGGGGCAGACTATGGTGCAGATCTAAGCTCAACTCACGCTCTCCCGTGTAACGTCTTCGCATGCGAGCCCGGCCGCGAGCTTTCGCCGGCGGCCGGGCAAGTTCAAGACAGCACCGCTGCCTTACATATTCTGGTTCTTCTTGTTGATGTCGTTGGACGTCTGGCCGGGATTGTTCACATCCTGCCCCAGATCGTCCTGGTTGTCGTCGATCTGGCGACCGGACTGACCGCCCTGCTGGCGGTTCTTGTCGTACTGCTGGCCGGCACCGCCGCCCTGCTGGTTCCCCTGGCCGGAACCCTGCTTGTTACCCTGACCACCCTGGCTTCCGCCCTGCTGGTTCTGCTGGTTCTGCCGGTTCATGTCGTTCTGGCCCTGGTTGTTCTGGTTGTCTTGATTTCCCATGGGGAACTATCCTCCGCTTGAGTTGGAAACAGCGGCCGGACGCTACGGCTCAGCAGGACAATCTCCGTTAGCGCTGGAGGTTCCTCCACACCGCTTCATCCCGCCGCACGAACCCGTGCGGGATAAGTACCAAAGTCACGCCGTGCACGCCTCGACACCCGCTTTCTGCAAGCGCTATCATCGCGTCCACGAGCGCGTCCGGAGAGGCGCCGTACGAGGAAAAATATGAAGATTACGTCGATCAAGACCGGGGCCACCAAGGGCCACACCATGCAATTGTGGGTTCGCATCGAAACCGACGCCGGGATCGTCGGTATCGGCGAGTGCGTCCATGGCGGCCACCAGGCCGTTGCGATCATCAAGGACCTCACCCCGCGCCTCATCGGCGAGGACCCCTTCGCTATCGACGCCCTGTTCGAAGGCATCCGCCGCAGCCTCGTCTTCGAGGGCGGGTTCGCGGGTGCGCTCATCACGGCGCTCACCGGCATCGAGATTGCCCTCTGGGACGTCAAGGGCAAGGCCCTCAAGACCCCGGTCTACGAACTGCTCGGCGGCAAGTTTCGCGACGACATCCGCGTCTATTGCGACTGCGAAGTCGAACCGGGCATGGGAATGTCCGAGATCAAGGAAGTCGTGGACGGGGTTCTCGAAGCCGGCTTCACCGCCCTGAAGATCGACCTCGACATGTTTGCCTACGGCCACACGCACGAAGAGACGGTCTGGTACAAGAAGGACAAGTACAACATGTCTCCCAGCCACTGGGAGCATGACCGGATGGTCGAGCTGGCCGGCATGGTCGTCGAAGCCGCCGGCAAGGACATCGACGTTGCCTGCGACCTTCACACACGGCTCGACAAGCACAGTGCCATCCGGCTCGCCCGCGATCTCGAACCGCTGCACCTGATGTGGCTCGAAGAGCCGATCCCGCCGGAAAACATCGACACCATGCGCGAGATCACGCAGGCGACCTCGACGCCCATCTGCGCCGGAGAAAATCTCTACCTCCGCCACGGCTTCCGCGATCTGATCCAGAAGCATGCCGTCGACATCATCATGCCCGACATCCCCAAATGCGGCGGCCTCAGTGAGTGTCGCAAGATTGCGAACATGGCCGAGATCTATTCGATGCCCTTCGCGCCGCACAATGTCGCGTCACCCATCGGCACCATGGCATCGGCACATGTCTGCGCCACGATCCCGAACTTCCTGGTGCTCGAATTCCACTGGCACCACCGCGATTTCTGGTCGACCATCACCGATGGCGGCAACATCATCAAGGACGGCAAGATCACGCTGACCGACAAGCCGGGCATCGGCCTCGAGCTGAACTACGATGTCGCCCGGGAGCACCAGTACCCCGGCACCACCTGGTTCGAGTAGCTAGCGCACCAGCGCCGGCCGCTTGGGGTCGAACGTCCAGCCCGCGATGACGTGCTGCATCGCGGCCGCGTCGTTCCGGCTTCCCTTGGGCAACGATCGATAGAGCTGGTGCGCTGCTTCCAGCGCGCCCTCGTCGAGTTCGACCCCGAGCCCCGGCCGCTCCGGCACGGCGACATGCCCATCCACGATCCGCGGCGGCTCGCGCGTGAGCCGCTGCCCGTCCTGCCAGATCCAGTGTGTGTCGAGCGCCGTGATCGCGCCGGGCGCCGCCGCGCCGACCTGCGTGAACATCGCGAGCGATATGTCGAAATGATTGTTGGAGTGCGAACCCCAGGTGAGTCCCCACCGGGCGCAAAGCTTGGCCACGTCGATCGACCCGCGCGGCGTCCAGAAATGCGGATCGGCCAGCGGAATGTCCACGCTCCCCAGCTGCACCGCATGCCCCAGCTGCCGCCAGTCCGTTGCGATCATATTGGTCGCGACCTTGAGCCCGGTCCGCTGCCGGAACTCCGCGAGCACCTCGCGTCCCGAAAAGCCCGCTTCGGCCCCGCACGGGTCTTCCGCATAGGCAAGGATCGGTTTCAGCCGCGTGCCGATCCGCACCGCCTCCTCCAGCGCCCACGCGCCATTGGGGTCGATCGTCAGCCGCGCCTGCGGAAACCGTGCCGCCAGCGCCTCGATCGCGTCCGCCTCGGCATCGGCCGCCAGCACCCCGCCCTTGAGCTTGAAGTCGCGGAACCCGTAGCGCGCCTCCGCGGCCTCCGCGAGCCGCACCACCGCCGCCGGATCCAGCGCCGGCGCATCGCGCAGCAGCATCCACTCGTCCCCATCCGCGCCCGAGCGATAGGCAAGCGGCGTTCTACTCGCGTCGCCTACGAAGAACAGATAGCCCAGCATCTCGACGCGCTCGCGCACCTGCCCGTCGCCCAGCAGTTCGGCCATCGGCACGCCGAGGAACTGCCCGAGGAGATCGAGCAGCGCGCATTCGAGCGCCGCCACCGCATGGATGGTCACGCGCTCATCGTATGTCTGCAGTCCCCGCCCCCTGGCGTCGCGCTCCGCGAACGCCGCGCCAACCTCGCGCAACAGCGTGCGATACCCTGCGATCTGCTTGCCTTCGAGCAACGCCGCCGCGTCCTCGAGCGTCCGCGCAATGGCCTCGCCTCCCGGCACCTCGCCGAGCCCGGTATGCCCCGCACTGTCGGTCACGATCACCACATTGCGCGTGAACAGGGGAGCATGCGCCCCGCTCAGGTTCAGCAGCATGCTGTCCTGCCCCGCGACGGGCACGACCCTGAGGCCCGTCACCACGGGCGATGCCGATAGCCCCCCTGCCATCGTCAGCGCTTCGCCGCCGGTGCCACATCCCCATGCGCCGCGATCAGCGCCTCGAGATCGGCATAGGACTTCGCATCCAGTTCGGTCAGCGGCGGCCGCACCGGTCCGCCCGGCCGCCCCACGATCTTCGCGCCGGCCTTGACGATCGAGACCGCGTAGCCGCGCCCGCGATTGCGGATCGCGGTATAGGGCAGGATGAAATCGCGCAGCCCCGCCTCGATCGTCGCCACGTCCTCGGCCCGAACGGCGTTATAGAATCCGCGCGCGAAGTTCGGCATGAAGTTGAACAGCGCCGACGAATAGGTCGCAACGCCCATGGTGAGATAGGGCCGCGCGAATGTCTCCGCCGTCGGCAAGCCACCCAGATAGACCAGCCGGTCGCCGAGCAGGCTCCGCGTCCTGACCATGAGCTCGATATCGCCGACCCCGTCCTTGAGGCCGACCAGGTTCGGGCACGTCTCGCAGAGCCGCGCCACCGTCTCGGCATCGAGGATCGCATTGTCGCGGTTGTAGACGATCACCCCCAGCGGCGTGGCCTTGCACACCGCCTCGACATGCGCGGCCAGCCCCGCCTGGCTTGCATTCACGAGGTACGGCGGAAAGAGCAGGATGCCGTCGGCCCCCGCGCGCTCGGCGCGCCTCGCGAGATCGATCGCCGTCGCCGTGCCATAGCCCGCCGCCGATACGACCGGCATGCGTCCGGCGACGACCGCCACCGCCGCGCCCGTCACCCGTTCAACCTCGTCCGGCGTCAGCGAGAAGAACTCGCCCGTCCCGCCCGCCGAAAACACCGCCGCGGGCCCCGCATCCACGATCCACTCGACATGCGACCGATACGCCGCCTCGTCGAACGCCAGGTCCGCCGTCATATGCGTGATCGGAAACGACAGCAGATCCTTGGCAATCGTCGTCGCGAGGCCATCAGGCGCAAAGTTCGGCATATTCTCTCTTTCCCCTCGATACCGTTTCGGTCCAAGCTATTGGCCGGAACACAAGCGGTCTAGCGTCAATCGGACCGCGTGAGAAGAAGCGAGACTCTGACTTGTATATCGGTACCCAGAACGCCGTCCGCACGGACGACGAATACCGCCAGTTCGCGCAACTCGGCGTCCGTCACATCAACGCAGACCCCGACGGCAACCCCCACGACTGGACCCTCGACGACCTGCTCCGCCATCGCGAACGGCTGGAGCGCTGCGGCCTCGTCCTCGACATGGTGCAACTGCCGCTCTC
>JBIQKK010000050.1:14847-20025 GCA_044506585.1 Hyphomicrobiales bacterium | reverse complement strand
GTCGTTGCCGCGCAGGCCGCCGTCGAGCAGGTCCTCGCCAAGGCCGGCATCGACGCCGATGCCGCGGGGCAGGGGACGCGGCCGCGGGGCCTCTCGCGTCCCCGCAACGGCGTCAAGGACGATCTGCGCCGCATCGCGGGCATCGGCGCGCTCGACGAATCCACCCTCAACAATCTGGGCGTCTATCACTTCGACCAGATCGCGAACTGGAACGACGCTCAAATCCTGTGGATGGAAAGCCACGTCTTCGCCCGCGGCCGCATCGGTCACGAAGAGTGGCAGCGTCAGGCCCGCGAGCTGGTCGCCTCGCCCGCCACCTAGGCGGCCTTGGCCAGTCCCGTCACGCGCCGCACGAACTGCAGGATCGGCTCCACGTCTTCGGCGCTGTCGAGCAGCGCAGGCGAGCCCTGGTTCTCGATCACATAGGCTTCCGCGTCGCGCCGCCGGCGCATCATTTCCTCGAACGTCTCGCGCCGCAGCTGCTGGGTCAGCTGCGTGCGCATCATCATCAGCGGCGCGCAGCGCAGCGCATCGAACAGCGGCCATTGCGCCACAAGCACGTCGTCGAGATCGAACGGCTCCAGCAGCTTGATCAATGCCGGATCGAACAGCGGCTGCAGCCGCCCGCGCTTGTCGACGTAATGCGTCCGCTGCGAAACCTCCTGCAGTGTGTTTTCATCCACGCCGGGATAGTCCGCCAGAACCATGCGCCGCAGCATGGGCCTGAGGCTCGCTTCCCCGCGCACGCCCATCAGGTCGTTGAGGGTCACGCGCAGCCGGACCAGCCCCCGCGAGTCCGACACCGGGCCCGCATCCACCAGCACCGTACCCGCGATCAGCGACGGCCGGTCCGCGGCCAGCGCCATCAGCACCTGCCCGCCGTGGCCCTGGCCCACAAACACCGCGCGCTCGATGGCGAGCGCCCGCATCAGCTCCACCAGATCGGCCGCATCCTTGAGCGACGAATAGGCGCTCGCATGGGGCCGGTCCGTGGCCCGGCCGCGGCCCTTGAGATCGACCAGCACGATCGGCACCCGCGCTCCCAGGCTTTGGCTCGCGAGCCGCAGGAGTCCCGTCCAATCGCTCATATTGCGGTTGTACCCCGCGACGCACACGATCGGCGTCACGCCCGGCCGCAGCGCGCCGGCGACATGCACGGCGAGCCGCTCGCTCGCCCGGCCGACCGTCACCATCGTGACGGGCAGGGCGGCGAAGGCCTTGTGGTCGGCGGGGATGTGACGCTGGCGGGCCATGGCCTACCGCTCTAGCAAAGCGGCGGCCCGCCGTCAGCTTCTGATGGAGCGCAGCGCCTGTTCGAGATCGAGGTCGTCATGGCCGAGGCGCGCCCGATAGACCATGTAGTTGCCGAACACGCGCTGGACGTATTTCCGCGTCTCCTGGAACGGGATCTGCTCGACCCACAGCACCGGATCGACCGTCTTCGACCGCGGATCGCCGAACGCCTTGATCCATTTGTTCGCATTGCCCGGCCCGGCATTATAGGCCGCGGCCGCAAGGATCAGCGAACCGTCATACGTCTCGAGCTGCGTGTCGAGATAGCTCGCGCCGAGCTTGGTGTTGTAGAGCGGATCGCTCGTCAGTTTCGCCGGCGAATAGCTGAGCCCGATCTTCTTTGCAGTGTCCTTGGCGGTCCCCGGCATCAGCTGCATCAGCCCGCGGGCGCCCGCCGACGACACCGCATTGATCTGGAACCGGCTCTCCTGCCGCGCCACGGCATAGATCGCTGCGGCATCGACCGCCGCCACCTTGTTCGCCGGCAGTCCGTCCTTGGGGAAGCTGAACAGGTCGAGCGGCGTACCGCGCTTGTCGGCGGTCTCCGCAATCGAAATCGCCAGATGATGCGCGCCGATCTTCTGGGCCAGCCGTGCCGCCAGCACCAGCTCACCCCCGCTCTTGAGCGACGGCATCAGCGTGCGCAGCAGCGATGTTGCCTTGTCCACTTCGCCATTGCCGGCCAGCAGCTCGACGCCCTGCACCACCTCGTTGCGGTTGAACGCGTCCTCGCTGTCCTTCCACGGCGGCATGGCGCGCAGCTCCACCGGCTTCAGCCCAAGTTCCTGCCGCGCCAGCAGCCCGTAATAGATCGTGGGATAGCTCGCAGCGATGCTGTAGGCCGCCTTGGCCCCGCCGGCATCGCCCGCCGCGCTCAGGGCCCGACCCAGCCAGTAGTTCGCCTGCGTCACCGAATCCGGCAGCGTCGACAGCTTTGCCATCTTGGCGAAATGCGTCGCGGCCGTCTTGGCGTCGCCCAAGAAGCTCAGCGCGATCCAGCCCGAATGGAAGCGCGCTTCCACCACGCGCCCCTCGGGTCCGTCGGTGAACCCGGCTGCCGCGAGATACGCCCGCTTGCTGTCGTCCAGCCCCAGCAGCTGCCGCGTCAGCGACTGGCGCTCGTACCACCATTCGGCGGCGTCCGGGTCGCTGGCCTTGCCCTTGTTGAGGTACGCGATCGCATCGTCCCACAGCTCGAACTGCCGGGCCCGCTGCGCCCGCGAGAAATAGTAGATGGGGTTCGTCTTGAACGCCGGATCCACCGCATCGAGCAGGGCCTTGGCATTGTTGGCATTGCGCGACACCGCGTTCCGCGCCACCGCCAGCGACTTTTGCGCCGGCGTCATGAACTTGAACAGCCGCTCGGTCCCCGTCGCCCGGTCGTGCATCATCAGGTGCATCGCGCGGTTCCAGTGGTCCTCACGCGTCAGCAGGCTGCCGAGCCTGTCGAGCACCCGCGCTTCCGACTTGGCATCGAGGAATTCCTCCACCCAGATCGACCGCGCGATCGCCGCGGCGCGCTTGGTCTGCCCATCGGCGACATAGGCCGACGCCAGCGCGATCCGCGCCTCGAGCGTATTGGGCATTGCCCCGCTCAGATGCTTGATGATCTCGGCGTCACCGGCGCTGCTCTTGAGCAGCGCCTGCTCGAGCCGCGTCTTGAACGTCCCCGCATTGACGAAGCCGGGCGCATCCGCCTCGAACCGCTCCATCGCATCGACGTCGACGCCGCCCCCGCCATAGGTGATCGCCGCCCACTGGATCGTCCGCCGCTCGGCTGCATTGTCGATGCCCCGCGCCATCCCATAGGCGTCGGCGTACTTCTTGTCCTTGATCAGCGCCAGCGCGTCACGGAACGCTTCGGAACCACCCGGCATCGCCTGTTCGAGTCCCGTCTCGGCCGCGTCCGAAACCGTTCCCGTCACGATGTCGTCGATGTTGGCTTCCGCAACCTGAACGACCGTTGCGTTTTCGGTCGTCATCCTCGACGGCTGGACCACAGGTACGGCGCGCATGGCTTCGCCCGCCCCGCCCACCGGCGCGGCGTAAAGCGAGTAGCTGACTGCAACAATCAGCGCTGCGGCCGACAGGCCGAGCAGGGCGCCCTTCGGGCTCCCCAGGGCCGTAAACATTGGTGTTTTCCTGTTGGTCCTCGATACAATTCCAACAAGGTGCCCCCACCCTTGCGGCCTCCGATTGTCCTCCCTCAGGGTGAACAATCCCTTGCCGCGCGGTCCTTGTGGGTCGTCCGGCGGCTCACTGCTTGTTCCGCCGAACGCCGCGAACTATGGTGCGCCACTGTGGCCAAAGGGCGGAAAACCCTTGGCCACATTCTGACAACGTCCCGCGAAAAGGGGCGAAACGCACAACCCGAGGACCATCCCCAAAATGCTCAGAGGCTCGATCACGGCACTTCTCACTCCGTTCGCCAACGGGGCCGTGGACGAGAAAGCCTTCTCCGATTTCGTCGATTGGCAGATCAAGGAGGGCTCGCACGGCTTGGTGCCGATGGGTACCACTGGTGAAAGCCCCACGGTGAGCCACGAGGAACACCATCGCGTCATCGAGATCGCCGTTGAGGTGACCGACCGCCGCGTGCCCGTGATCGCTGGTGCCGGATCGAACTCCACCGACGAAGCCGTCTCGCTCACGCGCTTCGCCGAGGAGGTCGGCGCCGACGCCGTCCTCTCGGTCGTGCCCTACTACAACAAGCCGACGCAGGAAGGCCTCTTTCAGCACTTCTCGGCGGTAGCGCAGGCGACTTCGTTGCCCGTCATCCTGTACGCCGTCCCCGGCCGCACCGTGGTCGACGTCACCGTCGACACGATGGCCCGCCTGCGCGACGCGCACGCCAATATCGCCGGCGTCAAGGACGCGACCGCGAACATGGAGAAGGCGAGCCTGACCCGCAGCAAGCTCGGCGCCGATTTCATTCTGCTCTCTGGCGAAGACATGACCGCTCTGGGCTTCAACGCCCATGGCGGGCATGGCTGCATCTCGGTGACCTCGAACGTCGCGCCGCGCATGTGCGCCCAGTTCCAGAACGCCTGCCAGCAGGGGAACTACGCCGACGCGTTGATGCTGCACGACCGGCTCGTGCCCCTGCACAAGGCCCTGTTCCTCGAGAACAATCCAGGCGGCATCAAATACGCCGCTTCGCGCCTGGGCCTCTGCCGCAACGAGTTCCGCTTGCCCGTCGTGCCGATCACCGCCGCCAACGAGCAGGCGATCGACGCGGCCTTGTCCCAGGCGGGGTTGCTCCCCAGCTAACCTGCACCATGGCCAAGGAACCCAAAAAGCCCACCATGATCGTGACGGGCACGGTGGCCGAGAACCGCCGTGCCCGGTACGACTACGAGGTGCTCGACACCCTCGAGGCCGGCATCATGCTGACCGGTTCCGAGGTCAAGTCGTTGCGCCTGGGTAAGGCTCAGATCACAGAGAGCTACGCGTCCCCCGAGCGCGGCGAGCTCTGGCTGATCAACGCCCACATCCCCGAATTCCTGCAGGCCAACCGGTACAACCACGAGGAAAAGCGGCCCCGTAAGCTGCTGGTGAGCAAGAAGGAACTGGTGAAGCTGACCGAGGGGGTCGAGCGCGCCGGCAACACCATCGTGCCCCTCAAGCTCTACTTCAACGAGCACGGCAAGGCGAAACTCCTGATCGGCCTCGCCAAGGGCAAGAAGAGCTTCGATAAGCGCGAAACCGAAAAGAACCGCGACTGGAACCGCGAAAAGCAGCGGCTCCTGAAGCACAGTTAATTGTATATACGATTTGATTGCGAAATGTTGAGACTGGGCCTACATTGCCATGGAGATCGAGTTCGATCCCGACAAGGAAGCGACCAACCTCGCCAAGCATAAGATCTCGCTGAAGCGGGCGGCG
>JBIQKK010000050.1:6317-14747 GCA_044506585.1 Hyphomicrobiales bacterium | reverse complement strand
CGACAAGGAAGCGACCAACCTCGCCAAGCATAAGATCTCGCTGAAGCGGGCGGCGGAAATAGTCGCTTTGGAGTTCAATGTTTCGACCCGCAACGGCGAGCGCCGCCTGCAAGTCATTGGCAGGCTGGACGGCGAGCTTCATAGCCTGACGTTCGTGTTTCGTCGCAATGCGATAAGGGCAATCAGCCTCCGGCGGGCAAAACAAGAGGAGTTGGAGAGCATGACTCGAAAGCGAGACGGACTTGCCGAGGGTGGCCCCGCCTTCGATCATGGCGAGATCATCATTGATGAAGATAATCCGGAATGGACCGACGAAGTGTTTGCGCGCGCTCGACCGGCCAGCGAATTGCCGCCAGAAATTCTGGCGTTCTTTCCGAAGACTCTCGCAAAACTGCGCGGCGAGCAGAAGGCACCAAAGAAGGTTCCGGTCTCCCTCCGCCTCAGTCCGGAAGTGGTGGAGCACTACCGCGCGACCGGCAAAGGCTGGCAGACCCGCATCGACGACGCGCTGAAAGCCGCGATCAAGAAGGCCGGCTAAGCCCGCACGAACGCGGCAGCACGCCCCACGACATCCTCGAACATCTGTGTCGTCAGCACGCCCGTATTCGTGTTGTACCGGGAGCAGTGATAGCTGTCGAAAAGGGTAGGGCCGCTGGAGAGCGAATGTTCCGCGCCATGCCCGAACGGATAGCGCGACTTCTTCTCGCCGAGCGCAGTCAGCAGTGAATCGTGCGCAATCCGGCCCAGCGCGAGATACGCGCGCGGTCGCTGCTCGTTCAGCCGCCGCGTCAGGAACTGCCGGCAGGTCTTTTGCTCAACCGGGGTTGGCTTGTTCTGGGGCGGCACGCACGCCACGGCATTGGCGATGAGCGTGCGGCGCAACTCCAGGCCGTCATCGGGCGACTGTTCGTAGTCACCCACCGCCAGCCCGACCTTGCGCAGCGTCGCATAGAGCAGGTCGCCCGCGTAGTCGCCGGTGAAGGGGCGGCCCGTTCGGTTCGCGCCCTTGAGCCCGGGCGCCAGCCCGATGATCACCAGCGACGCGGCCTCGTCGCCCCAATAGGGCACTGGATTGTTGTGCCAGTCGGGATGCAGCCGTCGCGCCTCATGGCGAAACGCCACGAGCCGGGGACAGAGCGGGCAGTCGAGCGGCGGCTGCGTCAGGGGCAATGAACGGATGTGAAGTTATTTTGCCTTGTCATCGGCGTGAACTTGCACGCGTTCGGCGGGCCGCTCAACCGGACGTTCGGCCCGTTCCATGCGCTCGCCGGCGCGCCCGACGGTCTTGGCCAGCTCGGCCACCTCGAGGAAGAAGTCGGCCTGGCGCCGCAATTCGTCCGAAATCATCGGTGTCGGCGTTGTCAGCGTCGAGGCCACCGTCACGCGCTTGCCGCGCCGCTGCAGCGCCGCAACGAGCGCCGTGAAGTCGCCATCGCCCGAGAACAGCACGAAATGATCGAAGAACGGCGCCATCTCGAGGGCATCGACGGTCAGCTCGATATCCATGTTGCCCTTGATCTTCCGCCGGCCCGCGCCGTCGGTGAATTCCTTGGCCGGCTTCGTCACCACCGTGAAGCCGTTGTAGTCGAGCCAGTCGATGAGCGGCCGAATCGACGAATATTCCTGATCTTCGACGAGTGCGGTGTAGTAGTAGGCGCGCAGCAGGTAGGCCTTGGACTGGAACTCGGCCAGCAGCCGGCGATAGTCGATATCGATCCCGATCGCTTTGCTGGTGGCGTAAAGGTTGGCTCCGTCGATGAAAAGGACGACCTTTTCACGGGGATCGATGGACATGGCTGCTCTCCTGGCCGGATCGCCTGGGATCCCGGCATAATATAAATCTAGGTGCTGAAATCAGGGCCGCCCGCGGTGTTTTCAGCGAGTAATTCCGCCTCGAGCCTCGATAGCAAGCCGCCGTTCTCACGGCAAATGAATTAATTTCGCTTTCCGAACGTATTTCCACCAACATTATGCCGCACCCCTTGCCTTGATAGGAGACGCCCCCTGGTGTAAGAGGGCGCCTCGCTCCCCCCATTGCTTGGAGATCTACGTGGCACGCGTCACCGTGGAAGACTGCATTGAAAAGGTCGACAACCGCTTCGATCTCGTCCTGATGGCCGCCCATCGCGCCCGCATGATCTCGGCCGGTGCTGCGATTACCGTCGATCGGGACAACGACAAGAACCCTGTCGTCTCGCTCCGCGAAATCGGCGACGGCACCATCTCGCCCGAGGACCTGCGCGAGGATCTCATCCACTCGATGCAGAAATATGTCGAGGTCGACGAGCCCGAGCGTCACGCCGCGCCCCTGCTCGATGCGGATGCTGACCCCGATGGCGACACCTTCGACACGCTGTCGGAAGACGAGCTGCTGCGCGGCATCGAGAGCCTTGCACCGCCCGAGCGCCGCGACGATTGATCCGATCGGAACTCGGCTTATAGTATTGGGGCGCCCGGATTTTCGGGCGCCTTTTTGTTTGCCGCGTCAGGAGAGCGGCGCTCCATGATGCGCCAGTATGAACTCGTCGAAAAGGTGCAGGCCTATAACCCTGCCGCAGACGAGAACCTGCTCAACAAAGCCTACGTCTACGCCATGCAGAAGCACGGCATGCAGATGCGCGCCTCCGGCGACCCCTACTTCAACCACCCCCTCGAAGTCGCCTCGATCCTCACCGACCTCAAGGTCGACGATGCGACCATCGCGGTCGCCCTCCTGCACGATACCATCGAGGACACCGACGCAACCCGCGCCGAAATCGACCAGCTGTTCGGCTCGGAGATCGGCGCCATCGTCGATGGCCTGACGAAAATCGATCGGCTCCAGCTCGTCACCCGCGAGGAAGCCCAGGCCGAAAATCTGCGCAAACTGCTGCTCGCCATCTCTGCCGACGTCCGTGTGCTGCTCGTCAAGCTCGCCGACCGGCTGCACAACATGCGCACGCTCAATTTCATGGCTCCGGACAAGCAGAAGCGCATCGCGCAGGAGACCATGGACATCTATGCCCCGCTGGCCGGGCGCATGGGCATGCAGGACATGCGCAGCGAGCTCGAAAACCTCGCATTCGCCACGCTCCAGCCCGAGCACTATCGCGCCATTACCGGCCGCCTCGCCGAGATGCAGTCCGAGTTCAAGGGCACCATCGAGACCATCAAGCGCGAACTCGCGGCCAAGCTTGCCGATGCGGGCATCACCGCCACCGTCTCTTCGCGCGTCAAATCCGCCTGGTCGATCGCCACCAAGATCGAGCGCAAGCAGATCGCGCTCGAGCAGCTGTCCGACATGATCGGTTTCCGCATCGTCGTGCCGGCGGTGGCGGACTGCTATCGCGCGCTGGGGATCGTTCATACCAACTGGAAGGTCGTCCCGGGCCGCTTCAAGGACTACATCTCCGTCCCCAAGCACAACGACTACCAGTCGATCCACACGACCATCGTGGGCCTCGGACGCCAGCGCATCGAGCTGCAGATCCGCACCGAAGAAATGCACCGCGTCGCCGAATACGGCATCGCCGCCCATGCCGCCTACAAAGAGGGGATCGTCGAGGGCAACGTCGCCCGCCTGCAGGACAGCCAGGCCTTCGCCTGGCTGCGCCACACCATCGAGCACATCACCGCCGGCGCCACCAAGGAAGATTTCCTCGAATACACCAAGCTCGAGCTGTTCCAGGACCAGGTCTTCTGTTTCACGCCGCGCGGCCGTCTCATCGCACTGCCGCGGGGCGCGACGCCCATCGACTTCGCCTATGCGCTCCACACGGACATCGGCGACACCACCGTGGGCGCCAAGGTCAACGGCGCCATCGTGCCGCTCGTGACGCAGCTGCAATCGGGCGACGAAGTCGAGATCATCCGCGACCAGAACCACCTTCCGCCCGCCAACTGGGAGACCATCGCCGCCACCGGCAAGGCCCGCGCCGCGATCCGCCGCGCCATCCGTCTCGCCCAGCAGCAGCGCGCGCATGCGCTGGGCGAACGCATCCTATTCTCCCTGATGGAGCGCGAGGACGTCACCCTCGACGAAACCGAAGGCGAGCAGCTCGCGCGCGCCTTCGGCCACCAGAGCAAGCGCGACCTGCTGGTGGCGGTCGGCGAGGGCAAGATCGAGACCGAATCGCTCGGCGTCGAACTGGCCGCCGTCAAAGGCATCAAGCGGCGCAAGAAGAAGGCGCTCGACCTGCCCATCCCCGACAAGGCCGAAGGCTGGTTCGCGTTGCGCGACACCGACATGTTCCGCTTCCGCGTCCCCGGCGGCCAGACCAACGGGCCGGACGCGAAGGCCGCGCTGGCGCAACTGGGCTTCGGCACCAAAATCGCGATCTCGCCCGAAGGCATCGTGCCGGGCGACCGGCTCGTCGGCATTCTGCGGCCCGGCAAGCCCATCATGATCTACCCCGTCCACTCCGAGGAACTCGCGTCCCTCCACGATGCCGACGTCGCCTGGATCGATGTGCGCTGGGACATCGCCGGCCGCGAGGATCGCAGCCACAAGGTCGTGATCTCGATGCTGGTGCAGAACAAGCCCGGCACGCTCGCCCAGATTTCGGCGGCCATTGCCGCTGCCGAGGCCAACATCCATAATCTCGTGATGCGGATCGTGTCGCCCGACTTTCACAAGAACATCTTCGAGCTCGAGGTGAAGGACCTCGGCCAGATCACGGATGTCCTGTCCTCGCTCAAGCTCACGCCCGGCCTCACCCAGGTGCGCCGCGCCACCGTCGCCGAGGCCGAGAGCGTCGTTCTCGATGAATGGGGCGGCGTCGATTCCAACGAGAAAGCCAGCGTATGACCACCGACGAAGTCCTCGCCATCTTCCGTGAGTGCGGCGCCCTGCTCGAAGGGCACTTCATCCTCTCTTCGGGTCTGCGCTCGCCGGTGTTCCTGCAAAAGCAGCGTGTCTTCATGTATCCCGACAAGGCGGAGACACTGTGCCGGGCACTCGCCGATAAGCTCCGCGCCGAGGGCTATGGCGGCGTCAGCAAGGTCGTCTCCCCCGCCGTCGGCGGCATCATCCCCGGCTACGAGACCGCCCGGCACCTCAAGCTCCCCGCCATCTTCACCGAGCGTGTCGACGGAAAGTTCCAGCTTCGGCGGGGCTTCGAGGTGGCCCATGGCGAGCCGGTGATCGTCGTCGAAGACATCGTCACCACCGGCCTTTCGATCCGCGAGTGCGTCGATTGTCTGCGCGACGCCGGTGCCGACGTCCGCGCGGCGGCCTGCCTCATCGACCGTTCCGGCGGCGAAGCCGATGTCGGTGTCCCGCTGGTTGCCCTGACACGCTACAAGGTCCCTGCCTATCCCGCCGACGCGCTCCCCCCCGAGCTGGCTGCCATACCTGCCGTGAAGCCCGGGAGCAGGGGCCTGCAATGATCGTCGGCCTCGGCAACGATTTGTGCGAGATTTCCCGCGTCCAGGAGGTCCTCGACCGCTACGGCGACCGCTTCACCCGGCGCTGTTTCACCGAGATCGAGCGCACCAAATCCGACCGCCGGGCGCAGCGCGCCGCCTCCTACGCCAAGCGCTTCGCCGCCAAGGAGGCCTGCGCCAAGGCCCTGGGCACGGGCATGAGCTGGGGCGTCTATTGGCGCGACCTGGGCGTGGTGAACCTGCCCAGCGGCAAACCGACCATGAAATTGACCAACGGGGCTGCCAGGGCGCTGTCCCGGCTTGTTCCTGATGGACACGAGCCGCATATCCACCTGACCATTACCGACGATGGCGGAATGGCTCAGGCCTTCGTGATCATCGAAGCCTTGCCGGTCATTGACCGTTCGGCGGCAACCGCATAACCACTGCCCCTCGGGGCGCACCCAGGGACAGTAATGAACCAGACCGAAATGGCCAAGGCCGGCAAGAAGACCAGCAAGAACGAGCTGACCGAGACGATCGTCGTGATCATCGAGGCGCTGTTGATCGCGATGGTCTTTCGCACCTTCCTCTATCAGCCCTTCTCCATTCCCACCGGCTCGATGCAATCGACCCTGATGATCGGCGATTACTTCGTCGCCTCGAAATTCCCCTGGGGCTTCGGCAAATATTCGTTCCCGGTGCCGCTGCCGCTGGGCGATCGCATCCTGCAGTTCACGTCGCCGCAGCAGGGCGATGTCGCGGTGTTCTTCAACGGCCCCACCGGCCAGGATTATGTGAAGCGCATCATCGGCCTGCCGGGCGACCGTATCCAGATGAAGGACGGCCGCCTCTACATCAACGGCACGATGCTGCCCCGCGAAGAGATCGGCACCGGACAGGACACGGATTCGAGTTCAACGACCGTGCCCGTGACGCTCTACCGGGAGACGCTCCCCAACGGCGTCGTCCATACCATCCAGGAAGTCTCCGACGACCAGCCGCTCGACAACACCGCCGAATACACCGTTCCCGCGGGCCACTACTTCATGATGGGCGACAACCGCGACCGCTCCGCCGACAGCCGCGTTCTGAGCCAGGTCGGCTACGTGCCGGCCACCAATCTCATCGGCAAGGGCGAAGCGCGCTTCTTCTCCATCAAGGACAACATTCCACCCTGGCAGATCTGGCAGTGGCCGGCCAATGTCCGGTGGGATCGCATGTTCCAGTCCGTCTACACGCCGGTTACGCACACACCGACATGACCCAAAAATCCAGGGGGCACGCTCATCTCGAGGCCCGGCTGGGATATAAGTTCGCCGATCCCGAGCTGCTGAACCGCGCGCTGACGCATTCGAGCGCCATCGCGCCGGCGCGCCGCGTCGCGCAATCCTATCAGCGCCTCGAATTTCTCGGCGACCGCGTGCTCGGCCTCGTCGTCGCCGACATGCTCTACCGCAAGCTGCCCCGCGCCACCGAAGGCGATCTCTCGCGTTCGCTCAATGCCCTCGTGCGCAAGGAAACGTGCGCGGCGATCGCCCGCGAGCTCGAGCTCGGCGCCGAACTCAATCTCGGCGACAGCGAGGCCCGCACCGGCGGCGCAGACAAGGAAGCCATTCTTGGCGACGTGATGGAGGCCGTGATCGGCGCCGTCTATATCGACGCCGGCCTCGGCCCCGCCTACGAGCTCGTCGAGCGGCTGTTCGGCAACCATCTGGACGGTGCCGAGACGGTTCGCGCCGACGCCAAGACGACATTGCAGGAATGGGCGCAGGGCAGGGGACTCGAGCCACCTTCCTACGTCGAGGTGAGCCGGAAGGGGCCGGACCACGCCCCCGAATTCACCATCGCGGTGAAGCTCTCCGGCTTCCCCGAGCTCACCGCGACCGGCAACAGCAAGAAGCTCGCCGAGCACAAGGCCGCCGAAGCATTTCTCGTGCGCGAGAAAGTCTGGCGGGATCCACTTTCATGATCGAACCATCCAACACCCGCTGCGGCTTCATTGCCCTCGTCGGCGCACCCAATGCCGGCAAATCGACGCTGCTCAACTCGCTTGTCGGATCGAAAGTGTCGATCGTCACGCACAAGGCGCAGACGACCCGTGCGCAGATTCGCGGTGTCGTCACCGAGGGCGAGGCGCAGATCGTCTTCATCGACACGCCCGGCATCTTCGCCCCCAAGCGCCGGCTCGACCGCGCGATGGTCGGGGCCGCCTGGACCGGCGCAGGAGACGCCGACATCGTCGCGCTCATCGTCGATGCCGAACGTGGGGTGACAGCCGAGGTGGAAGCGCTGCTCACCGGCCTCGAGAACGTGCGCCATCCGCGCGTCCTGGTCCTCAACAAGATCGACCTCATCCCGCACGAAAAGCTCCTCGGCCTTTCGGCGGACATCAACGCGCGCCTCAAATTTGAAGCGACCTTCATGGTCTCGGCTTTGCGCGGCCATGGCGTGAAGGATTTCCTCGACTGGGCCGCGGCGCACATCCCGCCGGGCCCCTGGCACTTCCCCGAGGATCACCTCACCGACCTCACCCTCGCCCTCACCGCGGCCGAGGTGACCCGTGAGAAGCTCTTCCTGCGCATCCACGAAGAGATCCCCTACAACGCCACCGTCGAGACCGAGAAGTTCACTGTCCAGAAAGACGGCTCGTACCGCATCGATCAGGTCATCTACGTGACGCGCGACACCCACAAGAAGATCGTTCTAGGTGCGGGCGGCCAGACCATCAAGGCCATCGGCGCCGAGAGCCGCAAGGAACTGATGGAAATCTTCGAAGTCCCCGTCCACCTCTTCCTCTTCGTCAAGGTCCGCGAAAAATGGGCCGACGACCCCGAACGCTACCGCGAAATGGGCCTCGAATGGACCAAGTGACCTCATGCTGACCCCGTCCAAGCATGCAATGGTCCGGTGAAGGCCTGCTGATCGGCGTTCGCCGTCACGGCGAGACCAGCGTCATCGCTGAAGTGATGGTTGCGGGCAAGGGCCGCACGCTCGGCCTCATCCGTGGTGGCCGCTCCACCAGGCTCGCGGCGACCCTCCAGCCCGGCAACACCGTGCAGGTCGCCTGGCGCGCCCGGCTCGAGG
>JBIQKK010000050.1:0-6217 GCA_044506585.1 Hyphomicrobiales bacterium | reverse complement strand
GCGACCCTCCAGCCCGGCAACACCGTGCAGGTCGCCTGGCGCGCCCGGCTCGAGGAGCATCTGGGCACCTTCACCATCGAGCTCATCGACGCGCGCGCCGCCGACCTGATCGCCGACCGCACCCGCCTCTACGCCTGCCAGCTGCTCTGCGACCATCTGCGCCTGCTGCCCGAGCGCGATCCGCACGACCGGCTGCTCGCCGCCGCCGTCGATGCCCTCGACGACAAGCCGCCCCGCGATCTCGCGGTCGACCTCGCCCGGTTCGAGCTGAACCTCCTCGACGACCTCGGCTTCGGGCTCGATCTCTCCGCCTGCGCCGTCACCGGCACCACCCAGGATCTGACCCACGTCTCGCCCAAAACCGGCCGCGCCGTCTCGCGCGAGCCCGCAAAACCCTACTGCGACCGCCTCCTGGTCCTGCCCCAGTTCCTGGTCAACGGCACCGCGCCCGTCCTGCCCGGGGATCTCCTCCATGCCTTCCGGCTCACCGGGCACTTCCTTCACATGCATGTGTGGGAGCCGCGCCAGATCGAACCCCCCGCCATCCGCGACGCCCTGATCGACCAGTTCAATCGGCTATAGTCCGGCACGTGATTCGTTCTGGACGTGCCCATGCCTAAAGCCGCCGACACTCTTCCGCCGGAAGACCCCGAAATCGTCGATCTGCGCAAGGCGCTCGAGGAGCGCTACCTCTCCTATGCGCTCTCGACGATCACGCAGCGCGCTTTACCCGATGCGCGCGACGGCCTGAAGCCGGTGCATCGGCGCATCGTCAACGTCATGCGCCTGCTGCGTCTCGATCCGGATGAAGCCTACCGCAAATCGGCGAAGATCGTCGGCGACGTCATCGGCGGCTTCCACCCGCACGGCGACCAGTCGATCTACGACGCCATGGTCCGTCTCGCGCAGGACTTCTCCATGCGCTATCCGCTGGTCGACGGGCAGGGGAACTTCGGCAACATCGACGGCGACGGCGCCGCCGCCTATCGCTACACCGAAGCCCGGATGACCGACATCGCGACCCGCCTGCTCGAGGGCCTCGCGGAAAATGCCGTCGATTTCAAGCCCACCTATGACGGCTCCGGCGAAGAGCCGACGGTCCTGCCGGCGAACTTCCCCAACCTCCTCGCCAACGGCTCGACCGGCATCGCCGTGGGCATGGCGACCTCGATCCCGCCCCACAACGTCGCCGAGATTTGCGAAGCAGCGCTGGCGCTCATCGCCAGGCCCAAATCGACCGTCGAGGAACTCGTCCACCATCTGCCCGGTCCCGACTTCCCGACCGGCGGCGTCCTGGTCGAGCCGCGCGCCTCCATTCTGGAGTCCTATTCCACCGGCCGCGGCTCCTTCCGCCTGCGCGCCCGCTGGCATCGCGAGGACAAGGGCCGCGGCGTCTACCAGGTGATCGTCACCGAGATCCCGTATGGCGTGCAGAAGTCCAAGCTGATCGAAAAGATCGCCGAACTGCTCCTCGCCAAGAAGCTGCCCCTGCTCAAGGACGTCCGCGACGAGAGCGCCGACGACATCCGCATCGTGCTCGAGCCGCGCGCCGGCACGGTCGACGAGGCCGTGCTGATGGAGCAGCTGTTCAAGGTCACCGATCTCGAGCAGCGCGTCCCGCTCAACATGAACGTGCTCGACCGCGGTACCGTGCCCCGCGTGATGAACCTGCGCGAAGTCATCGGCGCCTGGCTCGAACACCGCAAGGACGTCTTCGTCCGCCGCACGCAGCACCGGCTCGAACAGATCGCGCGCCGCCTCGAAATCCTCGATGGCTACATCGTCGCTTACCTCAATCTCGATGAAGTCATCCGCATCATCCGCGAGGAGGACGACCCCAAGGCGCGGCTGATGAAGCGCTTCAAGCTCACCGAGGGGCAGGCCGAAGCGATCCTCAACATGCGCCTGCGCTCGCTGCGCAAGCTCGAGGAGATCGAGCTGCGCACCGAGCACAAGACCCTCAGCGACGAACAGACCCATCTCAACGCGCTGCTGGCGTCCGACCGCAAGCAATGGGGCGAGATCACCAAGCAGATCAACGAGCTCAAGAAGGCCTACGGCAAGGACACCGCGCTCGGCCGCCGCAAGACGGAATTCGCCGACGCCCCCCATGCCGAGTACGCGGAGGAAGCCGAGGCCGCCTTCATCGAGAAGGAGCCGATCACCGTGATCCTCTCCGAGAAGGGCTGGGTCCGCGCCATGAAGGGCCACGTCGCCGAGGTCGGCGACGAGAAGGGCTTCAAGGCCGGCGACCGGCTGAAACTGGCCTTCTACGCCGAGACCACCGACAAGCTTCTGCTGCTCTCGACCGCCGGCAAGGTCTACACCATCGGCGCCGATCGCCTGCCCGGCGGCCGCGGGCAGGGCGAACCGCTGCGCCTGATGGTCGATATGGAAGAAGGCCAGGACTTCGTCGATTTCTTCGTCTACACGCCCGGCGCCAGGCGCCTGATCGCGTCCTCCGCCGGCGATGGCTTCATCGTCGCCGAGGACGAGCTCCTCGCCAATACCCGGAAGGGCAAGCAGGTGCTCAACGTCGCCGGCGGCAACGAGGCCAAGCTGATCGTCCCCGCCGACGGCGACACCGTCGCCACCATCGGCCAGAACCGCAAGATGCTCATCTTCAAGCTGGGCGAGCTGCCGGAGATGGCGCGCGGCAAGGGCGTGCGCCTGCAGAAATACAAGGACGGGGGCATTTCCGACGCGCGCGTCTTCTACGCCCGCGACGGCCTGAGCTGGACCGACTCCTCGGGCCGCACCTTCGTCAAGGCGATGGGCGAGCTCAAGGAATGGGTGGGCGAGCGCGCCCAGGCCGGCCGCCAGCCCCCGCAGGGCTTCCCCCGCAACAACCGGTTCGGGGTCTAGCGCGCGAGCGCGAAGGTGAAGATCACCGGCAGGTGGTCGCTGCCCGTCTGCGCGCCCCGGTGCAGCTCGCTCACCACCAGCCCGCGCTGGAACACATGGTCGAGCGGCAGGAACGGCACGGTCCTGAGCAGGGCCGCACGGCAATCGCGGCCCTCGCAGGTCTTGGGCTCGAGCGGCAGGAACGGCATCACCCGTTCCACCCGGTCGGGCACGGTGAAGAGTTCCGGGTACGTGATGAGATTGTGCGTCTCGCGGGCGAGCCCCGTCGCCGCCTCGAACCCCCTGAGCGCATAGGACCACGGCGTCGAGTTGAAATCGCCGACCACGACCAGCGGCCCCTCGATGGCCTTGACCGCTTCGGCCGCCGCGGCGAACTCGGCCTGCTGCCGCTCCACCGGCAGCGGCCAGTCCATATGCGTCGTCATCAGCGAGAACGCCATTCCATTGTCGAGCGCGAAATGCGCGATGATGTGGGCCGTCCGCTGCGTCCCCTGCGCATCGTCCGGGCACTCGCCCGCCTGCATCTGCGTCGTGAACGGCAGGCGGGAATAGAGCCCGAGATTGGCGCGCTTCCCGCCCTGGCACCGGATCGCATAGGGGTAGCGGTCCTTCAGCAGGTCGCCCAGCCCCGCCTGCTCGGGAAAGAACTCCTGGAGCGCAATGACATCGGGGTCCTCTGCGCGGATCACCGCATCGACGCGCTGCATGTCGTAGTTGAGCCCGAACACGTTGTGCGTCATCACCTTCACCGTGGCGACGTCCGACAGCGGCTGGCGCGGCGCAAGGCTCGCTACCCATTCGGGCACGAACACAAATGCCGACGCCGCAAACCCCATGAGCGCGATCACCTTCCAGCGCCGCCGCATCGCCAGCACCACCGCGAGCACGAGCCCGCCCAGCGTCCCGTAGAACAGCAGCAGCTGGAGATGGTTGAAGATATCGAGCACCGGCAGGGCGAACCCGAACAGGGCAAGCACCGCGGGCGTTGCCGCACACACAATGATCGTCGCCGCGAGCGCCCGCAGCAGTCCAAGGATCAATCGCACTTGCTGTCTCAGTCGAGCCGGCGCCAGCCCAGCGGGCCGCGCTGCACATCGAGGGGCCGGAAATTGCCCTTATAGGCCATCTTGGGCGACTCCTCGACCCAGTAGCCCAGATAGACATAGCTCAGTCCCGCGAGCCGGACCTGCCGGATGTGGTCGAGGATCACGAGGTTGCCCAGCCCGCGCTTGGTGAGCCTGGGGTCGAAGAACGAATAGACCATCGACAGCCCGTCCGGCATCACATCGGTCAGCGCCACCGCGATCAGCGGCTTGTCGCCTTCGCCGCGCAGCCGGTACTCGACCACCACCGTCTGCACGGGCGTATCCTCGACCATGTACTCATAGTCGACAAAGCTCATATTGGTCATGCCGCCGCCCGTGTGCCGCCGGTCGAGATAGCGCTTGAACAGCGCGAACTGCTCGGCCGTGGCGCGCGGCTGCTGCACGGTCACCTCCACATCCTCATTGCGCTTGAGGATACGCGCATAGCGCCCCGTGAACTCGAACTCGCGCGCCACCACGCGGACCGACTGGCACGCCGCGCAGCCTTCGCAGGCCGGCCGGTAGATCAGGTTCTGGCTGCGCCGGAACCCGTTGTCGCTCAGCAGCGCATGCAGGGCAGGGGCGCGCCGGCCCGTGAGATGGGTGAACAGCTTGCGTTCCATCTTGTCGGGCAGATACGGGCAGGGCATCGGCGCCGTCAGGAAAAGCTGGGTATTTTCGGGAGCGTGCTCGGTCATTGCGGATCCGGTGATGGTGCGAGCTTAGCCCCCACCCTTGCCACCGGCAATGCTCCGTAATTGCGGCGAATTAGGCGCGCATTTCGGCCCAGTGCCGCGCCATGGGCGAGCGCCGCAGCATCAGCGTGCGGGTCACGAGGTCCTGCACCATCTGCCGGCGCGGGGTCAGCAGCGCGACCACCAGCGAGATCGGCCAGGCCACCCACACCGTGATCCAGAACACCAGCGGATGGATGAGGATCTTCCAGCCCTCGAGCGGATAGCCGCGCGTCGGCACCAGCACGAGGTCCATCATCGACATGCCGATCGTCGCGCGCCGCGCGGCCCCCAGCGTCCCGCTATAATAGCCGATGATCGCAAAGGGCACGGCAATCGGGATGAACAGCCACGCCACGCCGAACGATAGGAAGCCCAGGATGAACCCCACCGCGCAGATCGCCATCGCGATCAGCCCGAGCAGGACGACATCCACCACGAACGCCATGACTCTGCGGGTCAGCACGCCCTCGAACAGCTCGGGGGCAGTGGCGGGGTCGGGCAAATGCGAACGATCGGTGTTCATGGCCAAAACATGGCCCTTCGCGCGCGAGGTACAAGACCTTGGGGCGGGAAAATTGGACGGCTAACCGCCAAGCTTGCGCGCCGCCTCCAGGGCGAAATACGTGAGTACGCCGCTTGCGCCCGCGCGCTTGAACGCCCACAGCGCCTCCATCATCGCCGCATCGCCGTCGATGGCCCCCGCATCGCCCGCGAGCTTCAGCATCGTGTACTCGCCGCTCACCTGGTAGGCGAACACCGGCACGTTGAAGCTGTCGCGCACGCGCCGCACCATGTCGAGATAGGGCAGCCCCGGCTTCACCATCACCATGTCGGCGCCTTCCTCGATGTCCTGCGCCACCTCGCGCATCGCCTCGTCGGAATTGGCGAAGTCGAGCTGGTAGGTCTTCTTGTCGCCCAGCAGCCGCTTGCCCGAGCCCACCGCTTCGCGGAACGGCCCATAAAAGCTCGACGCGAACTTCGCCGAATAGCTCATGATCGCCACGTGCCCGTAGCCTGCCGCATCGAGTTCCTGCCGGATCGCGGCGACGCGCCCGTCCATCATGTCCGATGGCGCGATGATGTCGGCGCCTGCCGCCGCCTGCACCAGCGCGGAGCGGACCATCACCGCGACCGTCTCGTCGTTGAGGATCTCTCCCTCGCGCACGAGCCCGTCCTGCCCGTCGCTCGAATATTCATCGAGCGCGACATCCGCGATCAGCCCGATCTCCGGCACCGCGTCCTTGATCGCACGCATCGCCCGGCACATCAGATTGTCCGGGTTGTAGGCCTCCGACCCGTTCTCGTTCCTCAAATGGTCAGGTGTATTGGGAAAGAGCGCGAGGGCAGGGATGCCCGCCGCAACCGCCTCCCGTGCCGCCGCGACCAACAGGTCGATGCTCAGCCGCTCGACGCCGGGCATGGTCTTGATGGGCGTACGCTCGTTCTGCCCGTCGATCACGAACAGCGGCCAGATCAGGTCGGCCGGCGTCAGCACCGTCTCGCGCACGAGATCGCGCATCCACCCCGTCC
>JBIQKK010000049.1:11871-20277 GCA_044506585.1 Hyphomicrobiales bacterium | reverse complement strand
AGGGACCCTATGACGTCATCATCCTCGAGGGCGCGGTGGAGACCGTCCCCGAGGCGCTGTTCGGCCAGCTCAAGCCCGAGGGCGTGCTGGTGGCGTCGGTGGCGGAGGCGGGGCGGCTCGCCGTTGCGCATCTTTATGCGCGCTCGGGCAAGGGGATCGCCGCCCGGCGGACGTTCGACGCGAGGCTTCCGCCGCTGGCGCCCAGCAGCGAAGACCGGTTCGTTTTCTGAGGCGTGTGGCGCGTTACTGAACTGGCCGGACCATGTGTTGCCCTGGCACCACGCAAGGGTCAAATCCCACATTAAATTTCGGCAGGGCTTGCCCGACGAAGTTGTCCCACCCAATTGCGCGGCATAGGGTAAGGGGCTGGAGGCGTCTTGATGTTGTTTTCTCGTAGTGTGCGTGCGGGCGCGCTTGCTGTTGTCTTTTGCGCCGTTCCTGCGTTGGCACATGCCGAAACCCTGCGCGAGGCCCTGACCAGCGCCTATATCAACAATCCCGCCATCCTGTCGGCGCTGCTCAACGTCAAGTCGACGGCCGAGAACATTGCGCTCGCCAAATCCGCGAAGCTGCCGACCATCGGCGCGCAGTTGAACGGCACCCAAAGCTACACGTTCGACGGCACCAACAAGCTCAACAACCCCACCGTCAGCCTCGGGCTGAGCTACAACCAGACCATCTTCGACAATTTCAAGAGCGACGCCGATATCGAGGCGGCGCGCGCCATCACCGAGGCCAGCCGCTATTCGCTGCAGAACTCCGAGCAGAACGTCTTCCTCGCGGTGGTGCAGGCCTATATGGGGGTCATCCGCGACACCCAGCTGGTGCAGCTGCGCCAGGAGAATGTCAGCTTCTACCAAAAGCAGGTGCAGAGCGCCCGCGACCGGCTCGAGATCGGCGAGGGCACCAAGATAGACGTCTCGCAGGCCGAGGCGCGCCTCGCCCAGGGCACGGCGTCCTACCAGTCCGCCGTTGCGAGCCTTCAGACCAGCCGCGCCAGCTATGAGCGCTATGTCGGCCACGCGCCCAGGAACCTGACGACGTCCTACCGGCTGGGCACCCTGATGCCCAAGAGCCTCGAGGCGGCGATCAACGAGGCCGTGACCTCGCATCCGGCCATTCTTGCCGCCAAGGCAGGCGTGCGCGCCGCGCAGGCCAATTCGGACTCGGCCAATGCGGCGTTCGGACCGACCCTCAGTTTCACGAGCTCGATCGGCAGCACGGTGATCGGGCCGGCGACGCCCGCCGGGCCAAACGATCCCTCGCCGCGCGTTTCGGCCGGCTTCAGCCTGTCGATCCCGATCTATGGCGGCGGACGGTTCGGGGCGAGCATCCGCAAGGCCAATATCGAGCAGATCAAGAGCGAGGTGGATGCCCTCGCGACCCGCGACCAGATCAAGGAATCGGTGATCTCGGCCTGGAGCTCGCTGCAGGAAGCCGACGCCCAGATCCAGTCCGCCAATACCGCGGTCGCGTCGGGCGAGCTCTCCCTTGAGGGCGTCGTGCAGTCGCGCGACGTCGGGCAGTCGACCACCCTCGATGTCCTCAACGCCCAGTCCGAGCTCACCTCGATCCGCGAGGGCCTGATCCAGGCCAGCGCCGGGCGGGTGATCGCCTCCTTCGCCCTCGTGGCGGCAACCGGACACCTCACGGCGGCCGACCTCAGCCTCGATGTCGAGGTGAAGACCGGCGAGGACTACATCGCCAAGGTCGAGGACGTCTGGCAGGAACTGCGCGCTCTCGATTAGTCGGACATGGTGGCGCCGTGCCCGTTGCGGGCCAAGGTTCTTGGGGAAGTTGGCGGCCCCCGGTACGACCCGACTTCGCGCAAATCCCGTTCTGCGGTTAAAGTATTCCGTGACGAATCAAGCGCATTTTGCGGTGAATGCGCCTTTCGTCCGGTTGGAGTGGGGTCTCAATGAATAAACCGGCGACCAAAGAACCGTCGATGGACGAGATTCTGTCGTCCATTCGGCAGATCATTGCCGACGACGACGCATCGACCGCGCCGCCGCCGCCGGTCGCGGCGCGCCCCGTGCCGCCGCCACAGGCCGCCGCTCCGCCTCCGATGCCCCGGCCGGTACCGCCCGTGCCGGCGGCCGAGAAACCGGCATCCGAACCGCTTGCGCTTTCACCCGCCCAGATTGTGCCCGCGAGCCGCCCGGCTCCCGCGCCCATGCCCGCCGAACCGGAGCCCGAGCCTGAGCCGGCGGCCGAGGCCGGCATGGACTTCGCCTCCATGCTGTCGGAAATCGAAGAGCCCGAGGCCGCCGATAGCTCGTTCGCCGACGAGCCCCAGCTGCTCGATCCCGAGGACGTCGCGTTCGAGAGCGAACCCGAACCGCCTCCGCCGCCGCCCGTAATGCGCGCGCCCGAGCCGCCGCCGCGTCCGGTCGAAGCGGCCCGCCCGGCGCCCGCACCCCCACCTCCGCCGCGGCCGCAGCCGCGTCCGGTCGCCCAGGCAGCACCGATGCCCGACCCGACGCTCTCGGACGATATGGCCGACCAGCTCCTCGCCCCGGCGACGGACGCGGCCGTGCAGAACGCCATGTCGCGTCTCGGTGCGCTCGGCGAGTCGGGCATTGGCGGCATGACCGTCGAGGCCATGATTCGTCAGCTTGTCAGGCCCATGCTCAAGGACTGGCTGGACGAGAACCTTCCGGCGATGGTCGAGCGGGTCGTCGAGCGCGAAATCGCCCGGATTTCCCGCGGCGTGAAGTGAGGCCGACCGCCTCGCGCAGTTGACTTGAGGCCCCGGCCTTTGCTTTAGACCTCCCACCTATCCAGGCCCGCCGGAGACACACAGTCCTGCGGGCTCTCCTTGCTGGACTTCAACGATGCTCGAAAAGACCTACGAACCCGGCGCGGTCGAGGACCGCATTTACAAGGCTTGGCTTGATGCCGACGCCTTCAAGGCCGGGGCGGGGGCTCGTCCCGGGGCCGAGACGTTCACCATCGTGATTCCGCCGCCGAACGTCACCGGCTCGCTCCATATCGGGCACGCGCTCAACAACACGCTGCAGGACATCCTCGTCCGCTACAACCGGATGCGCGGCAAGGACGTGCTGTGGCAGCCGGGCACCGACCATGCCGGCATCGCCACGCAGATGATCGTCGAGCGCCAGCTGATGGAGCGTCAGGAGCCGTCGCGCCGGGACATGGGGCGCGAGAAGTTCCTCGAGCGCGTGTGGGCGTGGAAGGCCGAGAGCGGCGGCACGATCATCAACCAGCTCAAGCGCCTGGGCGCGTCGGCCGACTGGTCGCGTGAACGCTTCACCATGGATGAGGGCCTGAGCAACGCCGTCCGCAAAGTGTTCATCGCGCTGCACGGGAAGGGCCTCATCTACCGGGCCAAGCGCCTGGTGAACTGGCATCCGGGCCTCGAAACCGCGATCTCGGACCTCGAGGTCGAGAACATCGAGGTTGCCGGCAAGATGTGGCACCTCAGCTACCCCATCGAGAACTCATCGGAAACGATCGTCGTCGCCACCACGCGGCCCGAGACGATGCTGGGTGACGTCGCTGTCGCGGTCCACCCCGACGATCCGCGCTACAGGAACGTCATCGGCAAGTACGCGGTCCTGCCGCTCGTCGGCCGGCGCATCCCGATCATCGCGGACGAATACGCCGATCCCGAAATGGGGTCGGGTGCCGTCAAGATCACGCCGGCGCACGATTTCAACGATTTCGAAGTCGGCCAGCGTCACCACCTCAAGCCCATCAACATCTTCACGCCGTCGGCGCAGATCAATGCGCTCGCGCCCAAGGAGTATCGCGGGCTCGACCGCTTCGAAGCACGCCGGAAAGTGCTCGAGGACCTCGAGGCCATCGGCGCGGTCCTGTGGGTCGAAGACAAGAAGATCATGGTGCCGCATGACGAAAAGACCAAGCAGGTCGTCATCGAGCCCTATCTCACCGACCAGTGGTTCGTGAACGCCGAGGAGCTGGCGAGGCCCGCGCTGGCTTCCGTGAAGGAAGGCCGCACCCGGTTCGTGCCCGAGAGCTGGCAGAACACCTATTTCGCCTGGATGGAGAACATCAAGCCGTGGTGCATTTCGCGCCAGCTCTGGTGGGGCCATCAGATCCCGGCCTGGTACGGTCCGCGTATCCACACCGATCCCGAGTTCAACAAGCTCGACGCGGGCCTCAAGATCTTCGTCGCCGAGACCGAAGAAGAGGCGAGGAAGCAGGCCGCGGCCTATTACGGCCGGCAGATCGAGATGCATTCGACGGGCCTGGGATCGACGCAGTTCCAGAAGGCCGTTGCCGACTTCGAGCAGGTCCAGCGCGACCGGCAGAATCCGACGATCTGGGCCTCGCGCCGCGCGGCCGATCCCTTCGCCGAGCTCAGCGACAACAAGGTGCCGCTGCATCGCGACGAGGACGTGCTCGACACCTGGTTCTCGTCCGCCCTCTGGCCGTTCTCGACGCTGGGCTGGCCCGAGGACACCCCCGAAGTGCGCCGCTACTATCCCACCGACGTGCTCGTCACCGGGTTCGACATCATCTTCTTCTGGGTCGCCCGCATGATGATGATGGGCCTCGAATTCATGGGCAAGGAGCCGTTTCACACGGTCTATGTCCACGCGCTGGTCCGCGACGAGCACGGCCAGAAGATGAGCAAGACCAAGGGCAACGTCATCGACCCGCTCAATCTGGTCGACCAGTATGGCGCCGACGCCACGCGGTTCACACTTGCCGCCATGGCCGCGCAGGGCCGGGACATGCGCCTCGCCATGACGCGCGTCGAGGGCTACCGCAACTTCGTGACCAAGCTCTGGAACGCCGCTCGCTTCCTCGAAATGAACGGCTGCGTCCGCCGCGCGGACTACAATCCGGCGCGCATCAACCTGCCCGTGAACCGTTGGATCGTCGGCGCCACGGCGCGCGCGGTCGCCGAGATCGAGGGCAAGCTCGGCGAGTACAAGTTCAACGAAGCCGCGAACGCGGCCTACGATTTCGTCTGGGGGACCTACTGCGACTGGTACGTTGAGCTCGCCAAGCCCATCCTCACCGGCGAGCTGCCCGCTGAAAAGCAGGAGACGCAGGCGACGGCCGCCTTCGTCCTCGACCAGATCCTGAAGCTGCTCCATCCCTTCATGCCGTTCGTCACCGAGGAATTGTGGGGCGAGACCGGCAAGGCCGGACCCGCGCGCGACAAGCTGCTGATCGTGACCGAGTGGCCGCAGCTGCTGGGCTTTGAGGACAAGCTGGCGGATGCCGAGATCGAGTGGCTGATCGCGGTGGTCTCCGGCATCCGCTCGGTGCGCACCGAGATGAATGTTCCCGCGGGTGCGAAGATTCCGTTGCTCGTCGTGGGCGCGGGCGAGGAGACCGGCATTCGCGTCGAGGCGCAATTGCAGTCGCTGATTCGCCTCGCCCGGCTCGAGGGCGTCGACTATTCCGATAGCGTGCCGCCCAATTCGGCACAGATCGTGATCGGTGAGGCGACCTTTGCCCTGCCGCTCGCGGGCGTCATCGACATCGACGCCGAGCGGGTGCGGCTCAAACGCGAAATCGCCAAGGAAGAAGTCGAGATCGACAAGGTCGACAAGAAGCTCGGCAACGAGCAGTTCGTCGCCAAGGCCAAGCCCGAAGTGATCGAGGAACAGCGCACCCGCCGCGAAGAGGCGATCGCCCGCCGCGAGCGCCTGCTTGCCGCGCTGGCGAGGCTGAGCTGACAGCACCCGCGAGGCGGCCGCCGGGCCGCTATTTGTAGCTTTCCTGCAACAGGCATTCCGAATCCCATTGGGTGCTCATCCAGGCAACCTCTTGGTGACCCTCCGCGCCACAATGTCTCCCCAAACCGGGGCGAGGACGGATGGCGGAAAGGGCGGGCTGGGTTGCTGTCGGCGATGGCTCCAAAAGGAGCGTACCGCAGCGGCCCTATCCGAACTTTGCACCCTGAAACGACCGCGCCATAAAGCGCTTCTTTGGAAGCGCTAAAGACAGCGGCAGCTCAGGGGGAATGGGAAGATGGATAGCAACTACGTCGACAAATCGCGGCTGCCGAGCCGGCATGTGACCGAAGGACCGGAGCGGGCGCCGCACCGGTCGTATCTGTATGCCATGGGCCTGACCTCCGAGCAGATCCACCAGCCGCTGGTCGGCGTTGCGACCGCCTGGAACGAAGCCGCCCCCTGCAACATCTCTCTCGCCCGCCAGGCACAGGCGGTGAAGAAGGGCGTCGCGGCCGCTCGCGGCACCCCGCGCGAATTCACCACCATCACGGTGACCGACGGCATCGCGATGGGCCATGCCGGCATGAAGTCGTCGCTCGCGAGCCGCGACGTCATCGCCGATTCGGTCGAGCTCACCATGCGCGGCCACAGCTATGACGCGCTGGTCGCGATGGCCGGCTGCGACAAGAGCCTGCCGGGCATGATGATGGCGATGATCCGCCTCAACGTGCCGTCGATCTTCATTTATGGCGGCTCGATCCTGCCGGGCCGGTTCCGCGGGCGCGACGTGGTCGTCCAGGACCTGTTCGAGGCGGTCGGGCTGCATTCGGTCGGCAAGATGGACGACGACACGCTCGACGAGCTCGAGCGCGTGGCCTGTCCGTCGGCCGGTTCGTGCGGCGGCCAGTACACCGCCAACACCATGGCCATGGTCGCCGAGGCCATCGGCCTTGCGCTCCCCTATAGCTGCGGCGCTCCCGCGCCCTACGAAGTGCGCGATGCGCTCTGCGCCGCCGCCGGCGAGCAGGTGATGGAACTGCTCAAGATGCAGCTCCGGCCCCGGCAGATCGTAACGCGCGAGGCGTTCGAGAACGCCGCGATGACCGTTGCCGCGACCGGTGGTTCCACCAACGCCGCGTTGCATCTTCCCGCCATGGCGCATGAAGCGGGCATCGAGTTCGACCTGTTCGACGTCGGCGAGATCTTCCGCAAGACGCCCTATATCGGCGACCTCAAGCCGGGCGGGAAATACGTCGCCAAGGATCTGTTCGAGGCCGGCGGCATCCCGCTTGTGATGAAGGCCCTGCTCGACGGCGGGTACCTCCACGGCGACTGCATGACGGTGACGGGCAAGACCGTTGCCGAAAACCTCGCCAAGGTGAAGTGGAACGATCAGCAGGACGTGGTCCGCACGACGTCCAACCCCATCTCCACGACCGGCGGCGTCATCTCGTTGCGCGGCAACCTCGCGCCCGATGGCGCCATCGTCAAAGTCGCGGGCCTCAAGAACCAGCGCTTCGTCGGCCCGGCGCGCGTCTTCGATAATGAAGAGGACTGCTTCGCCTGCGTCGAAAAGCGCGAATACAAGGAAGGCGACGTCCTGGTCATCCGCTACGAGGGCCCCAAGGGCGGCCCCGGCATGCGCGAAATGCTGTCGACGACGGCGGCGCTCTACGGGCAGGGCATGGGCGACAAGGTTGCGCTCATCACCGACGGCCGGTTCTCGGGTGCAACGCGCGGCTTCTGCGTCGGCCATGTCGGTCCGGAAGCGGCAGTGGGCGGCCCCATCGCGCTGCTCAAGGACGGCGACACGATCACGCTGGATGCGGTGACCGGCGAAATTTCCGTCGATGTCACCGAGGAAGAATTCACCCGGCGCAAGGCTGGCTGGGTTCCGCGCGAGCACGAATACGGCTCGGGCGCCATTTGGAAATATGCCCAGCTGGTGGGGCCGGCGCGCTATGGCGCACTGACCAACCCCGGCGCAAAGGGCGAGAAGGAGCAGTATGCGGATATCTAGAGCGCAGGCTCTTGGCGCGCTTGCGTTGAGTGCGGGCCTTGCCTTCGGCGTCGCGTCGTCCTTCGCCCAATCGGCGGTTGATGCGGCGCAGGCGCTGGCCAATGCACTCGATACGGCCAGCGCCGGCATATCGTCCGCCGATCAGGTCGCGGCGCTCGAAGATGCCGCGGCGCAGGGCGATGCCATGGCCCTGTGGCAGCTCGGGCTGATGTACGAAAACGGCGAGGGCGTCGCGCAGGACAAGGCCAAGGCGTTCGGCTATTTCGAACAGATCGCGGACCAGAACGCCGAGGCCGCGCCCAAGGGCATCGAAGCCGACATCGTCGCCCACTCCTTCGTCAAGATGGGCGAATACTACGAGGAAGGTGTCCCCGAAGCCGGCATCCCCAAGGATGACGAGGAGGCCAACAGGCTCATCTTCCACGCTGCGAGCGTGTTTGGCGACGCCGAAGCGCAGTACAAGGTCGGCGAGCTTTACCTCGATCCGGCCGCGGGCGGGGATCCGATCATCGGTGCGCGCTGGCTCCTGCTCGCCGCTCGCAAGGGACATACCGGCGCCCAGGCCAAGCTCGGCAACATGCTGTTCAACGGCGAAGGCGATGTCGGCGCCAATCCCGTCGAGGGGTTGATGTGGCTCACCGTGGCAAGCCGCCGTGCCAGCGGGACCTCCGACGCGCCGTGGATCGACGAGATGCTCAACGCCGC
>JBIQKK010000049.1:9833-11771 GCA_044506585.1 Hyphomicrobiales bacterium | reverse complement strand
GCCGTGCCAGCGGGACCTCCGACGCGCCGTGGATCGACGAGATGCTCAACGCCGCGATGGCGGTGGCCGTGCCCGAAGACCGCAAGCGGGCGGCCGAGTTGGCGGATACCGTGGTGGCTGAGTTCAGCGGGTCTTAGTCCCCGTTCTCGTACTTGATCAGCATCAGGGCTGCGGCCCTCGAGAGCGCGCGGTCCCGCTCATCCGAGAGATCGGCATCGAAGCGCCGGCGCAGCCTTTCGTAATCGGCAAAGCGCGGATGGTCGCGATAGCGGGCTTCCATTCGCTCGATGGTCTCGTGGATCTCGCGCGTCGAAGGGACCGTCCCGCGCATCAGAACAGGAATGTGCCCTCTACCGGCACGTGATCGCTGGGCTTTTCCCAGCCGCGGACCTCGCGATGGACGAACACGTCCTGCAGCCGGTCGGCGGCCTGGGGCGAGAGCAGCAGGTGGTCGATCCGGATGCCGTCCTGCCGGTCCCAGCCGAACGTCTTGAAATCCCAGAAGGTGTAGTTGGGCTCGTCGCTCACGGCGCGCTGCGCATCGACCATGCCCATGTTGAGCAGGGTCCGCCAGCGCTCCGCGCTTTCGGGCCGGAACAGTGCATCGCCCACCCATTTGTCGGGGAACGTCGCGTCCACCGCCGCCGGAATGATGTTGAAATCGCCCAGCAGCACGAAGGGCTCCTCCATTGCGAGGCGCCCCTCGACGAAGGTGATGAGCCGGTCCATCCAGCCCAGCTTGTAGCCGAACTTGTCCGACTTCACGGGGTTGCCGTTGGGCAGATAGATGCAGCACACCCGGAACTGCCCGCTCTCGGTCGAGAACACGCCCTCGATCAGCCGTGACTGTTCATCGCCGTCGTCGCCCGGCAGGCCACGCGTCACCTCGTCGAAACGGTTCTTGGAGAGAATTGCAACGCCGTTCCAGCTCTTCTGACCGAACGTCTCGACATTGTAGCCGAGCGCCTCGATCTCCATGCGCGGGAACTCTTCGTCGATGGCCTTGATTTCCTGCAGGCACACGATGTCGGGCCGGACGTCCTCCAGCCACTTCATCATGCAGCCCATGCGGGCCTTTACGCCGTTGATGTTCCAGGTCGCGATACGCATGGTCCGACCCTAGCACGAGTCATCCAAAGACCGCATCCCTGAGCTCGTCGCGGAAGCGGCCGTCGCTCCCCTCATACATGGTGTTCGTGAAGGCGACTGCGATGGTCCTCGTTTTGGGGTCGAGGGCCCAGTTGTTGCCCCAGATGCCGCCCCAGCGGATGAGGCCGTCGCGCGGCCAGCCGGCGGCTTTCGCATCGGTGATAACCGCACCGAGATAGCCGAATTGCTCGCCGGCACGCCGCCCCGTCAGGAACGAGCCGACCTGGTTGCTGAGGGCGGCATCCCGCGTTTCGGGCTTGAGGAAATCGCCGACAACGATCGCGTCGAGCAGCTTCATGAAGTCACCGGCCGTGCCGGCCATTCCCGAGCCCGAGGATTGCGCGGCTTCCTTCTGGAAGATGCGGACGGGCGACATGGTGTGGGGGCCGCCGATGGAGTTGTGCATGAACTGCGGTTCCCCCATCCGGAACGGTTCGGGGTCGCCGTCGCCGTACGGCACCGCGAGGCGTGCCGGATCGGTGACCGTGAACCGCGTGTCGTCCATGCCGAGTGGATCGAGTACATAGCGCCGGACCGCCGCTTCGACATTTGAGATGTCGCCGTTGATCGCGCCGATCACGCCGCCCAGCACATCGATCGACATGCCGTAGGCCCAGCTTTCGTCGGGCGCAAAGGCGAGTTCACCACGCGCCAGCCGGCGTAGATTCTCTTCGAGCGGGAACAGCGGGAACGGATCGGAGCCCCGCGAGACGTCGTCGGGAATCTTGCTGTACGCAATGCCGGACGTGTGGGTCAGCAAATGCCGGATGGTGATCGCCGGAGTCGTCC
>JBIQKK010000049.1:5462-9733 GCA_044506585.1 Hyphomicrobiales bacterium | reverse complement strand
GCAATGCCGGACGTGTGGGTCAGCAAATGCCGGATGGTGATCGCCGGAGTCGTCCCGTCCGGAGCGCGCGGGGTGAAGAACGGCAGATATTTCGTCACCGGTTCGTCGAAGGCCAGCAACCCTAGGTCGATCATTCTCAGCGCCGCCGCTGCAACGATGGGCTTGGTCACCGAGGCGAGCCGGAAGATCGTGTCCTCGTGGACCGGCACGCCGGCCTCGCGGTCCGCAAATCCCGCGGCACGCCCATAGATCCGCTCGCCCTTGTCGTGAACGAGCACCACGCAACCGACAATGCGGCTGCCCAGCGCAGCGTCGACTACGGCGTCGACGCGCTGACTCACATCCATCGTTCCTCCTGAAGGCTAGACCGCGACCGAAAAGCTGGTGCCGCACCCGCAGCCGGCAACCGCGTTGGGGTTCCTGATCTGGAAGCTCTGGCCGATCAGGTCGTCGACATAGTCGATCTCCGCTCCGCCCATGAATTCGAGGCTCAGCGAGTCGATGAGCACGGTCGCATCATCCTTTTTGAGCACGAGGTCGTCTGCGGCCGGCGTGTCCTGGACGATCTTGTATTCATACTGGAAGCCCGAGCAGCCGCCACCGGCGACGACGATCCGCAGCACGGTCCCGGCCGGCTGCTTGGCCAGCACGCGGCCGATCTTTTTCGCGGCGCGGTCGGTGAGGACGACGGGATTCGGTGCTAAAGCGGCATCGGTCATGGTGCCAATCTAATATCGTAGATTGCCGATGGAAAGGGCCGAATGAGCGAGCAGGCGCCATACGCCTCAAATCCGGAGCAAAGCCGGGGCCGCCTCTATCCGGCGTCCGATAGCCCGACACGCTCGGAATTCCAGCGCGATCGCGACCGGATCATCCATTCGACGGCCTTCCGGCGCCTGCAATATAAGACCCAGGTGTTCCTCCATCACGAGGGCCAGCACTTCCGCACCCGGCTGACCCATACGCTGGAAGTCAGCCAGATGGCGCGCTCGATCGCCCGGGCGCTGCGCCTCAACGAGGATCTGGCTGAAGCCGTCGCCCTGGCCCACGACCTCGGACATACCCCGTTCGGGCACGCCGGCGAGCGCGTGCTGAACGAGAAAATGGCCGGTTTCGGCGGGTTCGACCACAACATGCAGGCCATCCGCGTCGTCACCCGGCTCGAAAACCGCTACGCCGCCCATGACGGGCTCAACCTGACCTGGGAAAGCCTCGAGGGCATTCTCAAGCACAACGGGCCGCTCGCGAACCCCGAAGGGCTCGACGACATTCCCGCCAGCGCCGATCTGATGCCCGCCACGCATGCGAGCCTCGAGGCGCAGGCGGCCGCGATCGCGGACGACATCGCCTACGACGCCCATGACATCGACGATGCGTTGCGGGCCGGCCTCCTGACGCTGCCGGAGCTCGTCGACGTCCCGCTCGTCGGACCGATCGTGCGGGAAGTGCTCGCGGCCTTTCCCGAGATCGAGCGGAGCCGGAAGGCGCATGAGGTCCAGCGCCGGCTCATCACGCAGGCCATCGAGGACGTCATCGCGACGTCGTCGTTCGAGATCACCGGGGGAGCACCGCAAAACGCGGACGACGTGCGCCACGCCGGACGCACCTTGATCCGTTTCTCTGCCGAGACTGCCGAGGCGGAGCGGGGCCTCAAGGCCTTCATGTTCGAGCGGGTCTATCGCTCCGCGAACGTGATGGCTCCGGTTCGCCGCAGCCAGCAGCTGGTGGCGGATCTCTTCGAGCGTTACTTCGAGACCGGGGACATGCCTGGCCGCTGGGGCACCGGCGCCCGTGAGGCCACATCCGGCGCCGCGCGTGCCCGGGTTGTCGCCGATTTCATCGCCGGCATGACCGACCCTTACGCGGAAGCCGAGCATGCCCGGCTGTTTGACGGCAAAGGGCCGCTGGAGTAGGGGGCTCCCCACCTCCCATCACGGACTGACCATGGATATTTTCGCCGATTTCGCCGCGCGTGTTGCGGCCGCTCTCAAGACCCTTCACCCCGAAGTGTCGGACGAGCTCATCGCGCGAGCCGTGGTGGAGCCGCCGCGCGATGCGGGTCACGGCGATCTTTCCTCGAACGCCGCCATGGTCGTTGCCAAGCCGCTGGGCAAGAATCCGCGCGAGATTGCAGCGGCGCTGGCCGAGCATTTCCGGGCCGACCCCGATGTCACGTCCGTCGAGGTCGCAGGTCCCGGCTTCCTCAATTTCCGGCTGGCCGAACCGGCCTGGCACCGGCTGCTGAAATCGATCGAGACGCTGGGTTCGGCCTACGGGCAGGTCGATCTCGGCAAGGGCGAAAAGGTCAATGTCGAGTACGTCTCGGCCAACCCCACCGGCCCCATGCATGTGGGCCACACCCGCGGCGCGGTGTTCGGCGATGCCCTCGCGTCGCTGCTCGATTACGTCGGCTATGACGTCTCGCGGGAATACTACATCAACGACGCCGGCGGGCAGATCGACGTTCTCGCCCAGTCCGCATTCCTGCGCTACCGCGAGGCGCTCGGCGAAACGATCGAGATCCCCAAGGGCCTTTATCCGGGTGACTACCTGAAGCCGGCCGGCGCGAGTCTTGCCGCCGAGTTCGGCAAATCGCTGCTCGCCATGCCCCAGTCCGAGTGGATGCCGCTGGTCAAGGATCGGGTACTCGATGCGATGATGGACCTCATCCGCGCCGATCTCGCCAAGCTGGGAGTGAAGCATGACGTCTTCTTCTCCGAGCGGACGCTGCACGGGCAGGGACGCGATATCGACCTCACGCTTGATTGGCTGCGCGAGGAAGGCCTCGTCTATCAGGGTACGCTCGATCCCCCGAAAGGGCAGGTCGACGAGGATTGGGAAGAGCGCGAGCAGACGCTGTTCCGGGCCAGGCAGTTCGGCGACGACGTCGACCGGGCGCTGGTGAAGTCCGACGGCAGCTACACCTATTTCGCCGCCGACATCGCCTATCACCGCAACAAGGTGCAGCGCGGCTTCAAGCACATGATCAACGTGCTTGGCGCGGACCATTCGGGCTACGTCAAGCGCCTGCAGGCGGCGGTGAAGGCCGTCTCGGGCGGCGAGGCCGAGATCGACGTCAAGATCATGCAGCTCGTCCGGCTGATGCGGGCCGGCGAGCCCGTCACCATGAGCAAGCGCTCGGGCGATTTCATCCGGCTTTCGGACCTCGTCGAGGACGTCGGGGCGGACGCCACGCGCTTTATGCTGCTCTTCCGGCGCAACGAGCAGGCGATGGATTTCGACTTCGCGCTGGTCAAGGAGCACACGCGCGACAATCCGGTGTTCTACGTCCAGTACGCCCATGCCCGGACCTGCTCGGTCTTCCGCATGGCGGAAACGGAGCTACCGGCGCTGAGTCTCAGGCCGTCGGCACTCGCGCAGGCGCCCGTCGAACTGCTGGTCAGTGCCGCCGATCTCGAGTTGATCAAGGTGCTGGCCCAGTGGCCGCGCACGGTGGGTGCCGCGGCGCTTGCGCATGAGCCTCACCGCATTGCATTCTACCTCTACGAGCTGGCCGCGGCCTTCCACGCCTTCTGGGCAAAAGGAAAGGACGACAAGACGTTACGCTTTGTTAACCCTGAGGACTTGAAACTCACCTTGGCGCGACTCGCGCTCGTGGGCGCCGTTCGGCAGGTTTTGGTCAATGGCCTCACGGTGTTGGGAGTGTCCGCTCCAGAGGAGCTTTCATAATTCCGGCGCATTGGTGTGATGCTTCACGATCGTCCCGGCGGGGGTCGGGCAGGGGACAAAATACCACCGTGAGCCTAGTCCATGCCGCCAGCGAGACCGCAGCAGATGTCTGATCCGGCCGATAAATCCGATGACCTTATCGCCGAGCTTGCCAAGTTGATGGCAGCCTCGCCTGGCGGCAATCAGGCTTCGGTCACGCCTATCGCCAAACCGGCACCGCTCGATCCGCAGGCCACTTCGGCACCGCCGCCTGCGTCCGCCGCTCCCACCCCCATCCGTATTCCCGGCATGGACCAGCCGCGCCCGGCGACCCCGCCGGCTGGCGCCGGTCCCGTGGCCGCACGCGCGCCCGTCACGGGCGCGATCCGCATTCCCGGGATGGACAGCCCGGCGCCGGTCTCGACCAGCGCCCCCGTCAGCAAATT
Organism: Hyphomicrobiales bacterium; assembly: GCA_044506585.1. Taxonomy (GTDB): domain Bacteria; phylum Pseudomonadota; class Alphaproteobacteria; order Rhizobiales; family Devosiaceae; genus Devosia_A. The sequence continues at coordinate 5,618 of JBIQKK010000049.1, read as the reverse complement.
CGATTTCGGCGCCAAGCCCGCGCCCGTCGCGCCGATCAAGCAGGAGCCGCTGTCGACGCTCACCGAACGGCTCGCGGCGCAGAACCCTGCCGCGCGCACCGAGCCGACGGCCACGCCGGCAGCCGCTGCGACGCCCGTCCGCATTCCGTCCGACCT
>JBIQKK010000049.1:0-5362 GCA_044506585.1 Hyphomicrobiales bacterium | reverse complement strand
GCCCCCGCGGCCCCGCCTCCGGCTCCCGAGCCCCAGGACGACCCCATCGGCGACCTGATCGCGGCCGAAATCGGCGACGACGACGATCTTGCCTCGAGCGAGGATCACGCCGAGGAGCGCCAGCAGCCGCGTCCCGCGCCTGTTACGCCGATCCAGCGCACCACCGTCACGCCCCAGGCCGCGCCGCCCAAACCTGCGATCTCGCAGGTAACGCCCGCCGCGCCCCGGGCTGCGACGAGCCAGCCCATTCCCCTCAAGCCGGTCAGTGTCGCGCCACGCGCCACCGAGTCCGATCGTTTCGCGATCTCCCCCGGTGTCGGGCTTACGATGAAGCCACCTGCGGGCCAGCCGCTCAATCCGCCGGCCCAGCGCGCTCCCGAGCCCGCAAAGCCCGAGCCCTCCGGGTCCGACCCGATGTCGGAGATCGAAAGCCTCATCGGCGAAGCGGTGCGCGTCGAACTGGCGCCGCCCGGTCCGGTGAAGGTCCAGTCGGTTCAGCGGGTTGCGCCCCACGTCGAGATCGATCCCGACGTCGATGAGGACGAGGACGACGAAGACGACGATACCCCGGCAAATGCCCGCCAGCCGTCGCAGCCCGCACCGGTCGTTCCGCCCCTTGGATCGCAATTCGCACCCCGCCGCGCCGGCCTCAAGGACGAGGGCGGTTCGTCGAGCGCCGAGGACGCGATCCTCGCAGCCGCCGCCGCGAGTGGTGCCGACGTCGATCGCATCGATCCGCCGAGCGGCGACGAAAGCCCCTATCGCCGGCTCAAGGTAAAGCCCGCACGGTCCTCCTGGGCCTCCGGTGGTGTGCGCCAGTATGTCGGCATGGCCGTCGCCGGCACCCTGCTGCTGGCCGCCGGCCTGGGCCTTTACTGGGTTCTCAATATGGGCCGCACCAATACGCTGGCCACGGGCGCCGATGCGCCGGTGCTCACGGCCGATGCGACCCCGGTCAAGGAACTGCCCTCGGTGCAGCCTTCGGCCGAAGCCAATATTGCGCGGTCGCCGGTGCTCGAGCAGATGGGCGGCACCTCCGCCGAGCCGAGTGCCGAACAGCTCGTCTCGACCGATGAGACCAAGGACGGGATCGTGCCGCGCGACGTCACGCAGGTGGCCGATACCGATACCGATACCGAAGGCGGTCTCGCCAATCGCAAGGTGCGCACGGTGACCGTACGCCCCGACGGCACCATCGTCTCCGGTGACGACGCCGTGGCGGGCGCGCAGCCGCTGCCGGTCGACAGGCCGAACGTTCCGGCCGTCCCCGCCGCGTCCGAAACCCCCAATCTGCTCGGCGACACCACCTCGGTCGCCATGACCGACCCCGTCGATGAAAACACCGCCCTGACGCAACTCACGCCTGCGCCGCTGACGGGCGAAACATCGGCGCCATCCGAAGCCGCCGTGGCGTCGGGCGATCAACCCACCTTCGACCCCACCATCGTCGCTCCGCGTCCGTTGCCGGTTCCCGTCCGGCGCGAAACGGTGACGGCCTTCGCGGAGGAAACGCCGGACCCGGCCCCGCAACTGACGGGGGCGCAAACCCCGAACGGCCAGATCGACCTCCTCGGCGGCACCATCGAACAGCCGGTCGCCGTGGCGGCAACGCCGCCCGTGGCGGTCGACGAGGGGAGCGCAGCGGCCTACGTGCAGCTGTCCTCGAGCCCCACCGAGGCCGATGCGCAGGCGTCGCGCCGCACGCTGACGAACCGCTACGGCAGCCTCCTGGGCGGCAACGATCTCGTCATCCAGTCCGCGGATCTGGGCCAGAAGGGCACCTGGTATCGCGTCAAGCTGCCCGCGGCCTCGTTGGCGGATGCCCAGAGCATCTGCGCCAACATCAAGGCCAATGGCGGCGACTGCATCGTCAGCGGCCGCTAGCCGCTGACGCCCGGATTCGCGCCTTTTCTGTGAGCCGGACGGCGCGCGCGGCAAATTCCCGCTTTCCCGCGGCCCACTTCGTGTAAAAGCTCGACCGCAGGGCCGCCGAGCCCCGTGTTTCCTTGGTTGTGGCAGTTTTCATGGTCGATCCATCCGCCGAGTGGCTCGAACCCGCACCCCCTCCCGATGACGAGGTGATGTATGTCGATGTGGGCGGCTATGAGGGCCCGCTCGACCTGCTGCTCGACCTCGCCCGGCGCCAGAAGGTCGACCTTGCGCAGATTTCGGTCCTCGCGCTCGCCGAGCAATATCTGAGCTTCATCGAGACGGTGCGCGAAAAGCGCATCGAGATCGCCGCCGATTACCTGGTGATGGCGGCGTGGCTGGCCTACCTCAAGAGCCGCCTGATGGTCCCGCAGGCCGCCACCGACGACGAGCCGACCGGCGAGATGATGGCGGCCCTCCTGCAGTTCCGGCTGAAGCGGCTCGAAGCGATGCGGCGTGCCGCGATGCAGCTCATGAACCGCCCGCTGCTCGGCCGGAAGGTTTTTGCGCGCGGGGAACCCGAACCGGTCACGATCAAGAAGCACGCCCTGTGGGAAGCCTCGCTGTTCGACCTGCTCAAGGCCTATGCCACCCAGCGCGAGCGCGGCATTCCGACCGACTACGTGCCCTTCGAGCGGCAGGTGTGGTCGCTGCAGGAGGCGCGAGAAATCCTCAACCGCCTCATCGGCGAAACCATGGACTGGGTGCCGCTCGACACCTATCTGGCGGAGTACCTCGCGCTGCCCGACCAGCGCCTCACCGCGATGGCATCGACCTTCGCGTCGAGCCTTGAACTGGTGCGCCAAGGGCAAATAGAAATCCACCAATCGCTGGCCTTCGGGCCCCTCCTGATGCGCCGCCGCAAGTCCGACGGCCCCGCGACCGAGAACTGATGTCCGACCAAACCGACCCCGTGGACGCCGAGATGGCGGCCCCCGAAGCATCGAGAAGCCCCGACCTCAAGGAGCGGCATTTGCGCATCCTCGAGGCGCTGCTGTTCGCCTCGAGCGAGCCTCTCGCCGCTTCCGAGCTCGCACCGCATCTGGGGGAGGGGATCGAGGCGGAGCCGTTGCTCGTGGCGCTCCAGGAGCAATACGCGGCACGCGGCGTCAATCTCGTGCGTCGGGGCGACAAATGGGCGTTCCGCACCGCGCCGGACCTGGGCTTCCTGCTGCTGCGCGAGACCACCGACAACCGGCCGCTCAGCCGCGCTGCGCTCGAAACGCTCTCGATCATCGCCTATCACCAGCCCACGACGCGTGCCGAAGTCGAGGAGGTGCGCGGCGTCGCCACCGGCAAGGGCACGCTCGACCTGCTGATGGAAGCGGGGTGGATTCGCATGCGCGGCCGCCGCCGTACCCCGGGCCGGCCCGTCACTTACGGGACGACCGAGGCCTTCCTCGACCATTTCGGGCTCGAATCCCTGGCGGACCTTCCGGGGCTCGAAGAGCTCAAGGGCGCGGGCCTGCTCAGCAACCGCCTGCCGCCCAACATGCAGATTCCGCTGCCCTTCGACGGTCCGCTGCGCGAAGACGAAGACCCCCTCGATCCCGACGACATCGAGGGGCAGGACGAGGAGCAATGAGCGCCGAGCGGGAAGCGGGCGAGCTTTCCGTCTGGGGCCCGCGCGGGACGGCGGGCGTCGCCTTTGCCGCCGGCCTCAGCTTCGAGGACGTCGACGTCCGGCTCGGCGGGCGCACGGTGCTCGACCACTTCTCGCTCAAGATGACCCCCGGGGAGATCGTTTGCCTCCTCGGTGAATCCGGTTCGGGCAAATCGACCATCCTGCGCGCCGCCGCGGGCATCCAGCCCATCCATGGCGGCACGATCCGCATCAACGATCGCGTCGTGTCGGGGCCCGGCACGCATGTGGCGCCGGACCGCCGCGGCATCGGGCTGATGTTCCAGGATTTCGCGCTGTTCCCGCATCTGACCCTGTTGGGCAATGTCCTGTTCGGCCTCAAATCGCTGGGCCGCAAGGCGGCGCTGACGCAGGCCCGGCAGGCGCTCCGCCGCGTGGGGCTGGGGGAGCGCGAGGGCGACTATCCGCACATGCTGTCGGGCGGCCAGCAGCAACGGCTCGCGCTGGCCCGCTCCATCGCGCCACGGCCCGGCATCCTGATGCTGGACGAGCCCTTTTCGAGCCTCGACGCCCGGATGCGCGAGAGCGTGCGCAACGAAACCCTCGCGGTGCTGCGCGAAACCCACGCGACCACGATCATCGTCACCCACGATCCGGAGGAGGCGATGCTGCTGGGCGACCGCGTCGCGCTCCTGCGCCATGGCCGGATTGCCCAGATCGATAGCGCCGCGGAAATCTACCGCGCCCCGGTTGACCTCGCCGCCGCGCGCTTTTTCTCGCCCCTGGGTGAAATTGCCGCAACGGTTAAGGGCGGGGAAGCCGAGACCCCGCTGGGCCGCGTTCCGGCTCCCGGCTACGCCGACGGCGCCCGCGTGATCGTCGCCATCCGGCCCGTTGGCGTGCTGGAGATGGCCAGAACCGGGGCCGGTGTGCCCGGCCGCATCGTCACCAAGCGCGACGCGATCGGCATCGATCTGTGCGAGGTTCGGGTCGAGGGCCTCGACCAGCCGATCGAATTGAGGCAGCGCTCCGACCCCCATTTTGAGCCGGGCAATGACGTATTCCTGATGCTCAATCCCAACCGCGTCCTTGTGTTTGGGGCCGATTGAACCTATTTCTCGGCGCTCTAGTTGCCCGCCGTAATAGGAGTTCTGTCATGCACGGTCCCGGACTTTGGGGCATTATCATCGTCGCCGTCGTGGTGATCCTGCTTTTTGGCCGCGGCAAGATTTCCGGCATGATGGGCGAGATGGCCCAGGGCATCAAAGCCTTCCAGAAGGGCATGAGGGACGACGACAAGCCGGCCCCGCAGGTGACTGCCTCGACCCAGGCGGAAACGCCCCGGGAGACGGAAAAGGCCAAGGACGCCTGAGCGGATTTCCGCTCAACTAGGAACGACCAATGTTCGGTATCGGCTGGACGGAGATGCTGCTGATCGGCGTCGTGGCGCTGATCGTCATCGGCCCGAAAGACCTGCCGGTCGTCATGAACCGCCTCGGCAAGATCCTGGGGTCCATGCGGCGCATGGGCTCGGAGTTCCAGCGCGAACTCAACAAGGCGACCGGGATGGACCAGATCACCGATCTGCGCCGCTCGATCACCGAGCCGTTGAAGCAGACCGCCACCGAGATCCGCAGCGAGTTCAACAAGACCACGGCGACGGGCAAAGTCGAGCCCTCCGGCGCCATCAAGCCGGCCGACCCCAAATCCGAGAGCGTCTACAAGGAAATCCAGGACAAGATCGGCGGCCCGGTAAAGCAGCCCTACGTGCCTTTCACCGAGGAAGCGAAGAAGAAATACCTCGCCGATCAGGCAAAGGACGCCGCTGACGCTGCGACCGGCGCCACTGCC
>JBIQKK010000048.1:3351-20318 GCA_044506585.1 Hyphomicrobiales bacterium | reverse complement strand
GCCGACGGCCCGATGCCCCAGACCCGTGAGCACATTCTGCTCGCCCGTCAGGTCGGCGTGCCGGCCCTGGTGGTGTTCCTCAACAAGTGCGACATGGTCGACGATCCCGAGTTGCTCGAACTCGTCGAGCTCGAGGTGCGCGAACTGCTCTCGTCCTACGAATTTCCGGGCGACGACATTCCGATCATCAAGGGTTCGGCTACCGAGGCGCTCAACGACGGCAATGCCGAGCTCGGCAAGGACGCGGTCCTGAAGCTGATGGCTGCCGTTGACGAATACATCCCGCAGCCGGCCCGTCCGGTCGACCAGCCGTTCCTGATGCCGATCGAAGACGTGTTCTCGATCTCGGGCCGCGGCACCGTGGTCACCGGCCGTGTCGAGCGCGGCATCGTGAAGGTGGGCGAGACCGTCGAGATCGTTGGTATCAAGGCGACCCAGTCGACCACCGTTACCGGCGTCGAGATGTTCCGCAAGCTGCTCGATCAGGGCCAGGCCGGCGACAACATCGGCGCGCTGATCCGCGGCATCGAGCGTACCCAGGTCGAGCGCGGCCAGGTTCTGTGCAAGCCCGGTTCGGTTACGCCGCACACCGAGTTCGTTGCCGAGGCCTACATCCTCACCAAGGAAGAGGGTGGCCGTCACACGCCGTTCTTCGCCAACTACCGTCCGCAGTTCTACTTCCGCACCACGGACGTGACCGGTGTGGTTACGCTGCCGGAAGGCACCGAGATGGTGATGCCGGGCGACAACGTGAACATCACCGTCCAGCTGATCGTGCCGATCGCCATGGAAGAGAAGCTCCGCTTCGCTATCCGTGAGGGTGGCCGCACCGTTGGCTCGGGCGTCGTCTCCAAGATCCTGAAGTAAGGATCCAGCTCTAAGCGCGGCGCGCCGATACGTGTGCGCCGCGTTCCAGTTTTGGTTGGGAAAGCAAGATGAACGGTCAAAATATTCGCATCCGCCTCAAGGCGTTTGACCATCGCGTGCTCGATACGTCGACGCGCGAGATCGTCAATACCGCCAAGCGGACGGGAGCGCAGGTCCGCGGACCCATCCCGCTGCCGACGCGGATCGAGAAGTTCACCGTCAACCGTTCGCCGCACATCGACAAGAAGTCGCGCGAGCAGTTCGAAATCCGCACCCACAAGCGCCTGCTGGATATCGTCGATCCGACGCCGCAGACCGTGGATGCCCTGATGAAGCTCGATCTCGCGGCCGGCGTCGACGTCGAAATCAAGCTCTAAGATGAGGTTTTCGCGCTGACCATCCAGAGGGTCCTCTTGATAGGCCAATGACCCGGTCAGTCGCCAAGGAAGGAAAAGGTAGCAACCGATGCGTTCTGGTTTGATCGCACAAAAGCTGGGCATGACCCGCATCTTCAAGGAGGACGGCACGCACGTCCCCGTGACGGTGCTCGGGCTGCAGAACTGCCAAGTGGTGGGCCAGCGCACGGCTGAGAAGGACGGGTATGTCGCGCTGCAGCTGGGCGCCGGCACCGTCAAGACCAAGAACATCACCAAGGCCGACCGCGGGCAGTTCGCCGTGGCCAAGGTGGAGCCCAAGCGGCAGATCACCGAGTTCCGCGTCGATCCGGACAACCTCATCGAGGTTGGTGCGACCATGCAGGCCGACCACTTCGTCGAAGGTCAACTCGTTGACGTGACCGGCACCTCGATCGGCAAGGGTTTCGCAGGCGGCATGAAGCGCTGGAACTTCGGCGGCCTGCGCGCCACGCACGGCGTGTCCGTGTCCCACCGCTCGCATGGTTCGACGGGCCAGCGCCAGGATCCGGGCAAGGTATTCAAAGGCAAGAAGATGGCCGGTCATATGGGCGATCGCCGGGTGACCACGCAGAACCTGCGTGTCGTCAAGACGGACGTCGAGCGCGGCCTGATCATGGTTGAGGGTGCGGTCCCGGGCGCCAAGGGCGGCTGGATCCAGATCCGCGATGCGGTCAAGAAGCCGGCGCCGAAGGGTGCTGCGACGCCGGGCTCCTTCAAGCCCGCCGCGGCCCAGGCTGAAGCCGCCGGGGAGAGCAAGTAATGGATATCCAGGTCACATCCCTCGACGGCAAGGACGCCGGTACGCTGACGCTCAAGGACGAGATTTTCGGTCTCGAGCCGCGCCAGGACATCCTGCATCGCATGGTGCGTTACCAAGGCCTCAAGGCCATGGCGGGCACTCATGACGTCAAGAACCGCGCCGAGATTGCCCTGACGAGCAAGAAGTGGGGCAACCAGAAGGGCGGTGGCTCCGCTCGTCACGGCTCGCGGCGTGCGCCGCAGTTCCGTGGCGGTGGGCGTGCCTTTGGGCCGACCCCGCGTTCGCACGCGATCGATCTGCCCAAGAAGGTTCGCGCGCTCGCTCTCAAGCACGCGCTGTCGTCCAAGGCGAAGGCCGGTGAGTTGACGATCGTCGACACGCTGGCCGTCAAGGAAGCAAAGACCGCCGCGCTCCGGACCCAGTTCGGCAAGCTCGAATGGTCGAACGTGCTGATCGTGGACGGAGCTGAGCTCGACAAGAACTTCGCTCTGGCTGCTCGCAACATCCCGCAGATCGACGTGCTGCCCATTCAGGGCATCAACGTCGCCGACATTCTGCGCCGCAACCGCCTGGTTCTGACCAAGGCTGCCGTCGAAGCGCTGGAGGCGCGGTTCGCATGAGCAAGTTCTCGAACTACGACATCATCCGCGCCCCGGTGGTGACCGAAAAATCGACGCTCGCGTCCGAGCACGGCCAGATCGTGTTCGACGTCGCGATCGATGCCAGCAAGTCCGACATCAAGGCCGCCGTTGAGGGCCTCTTCTCGGTCAAGGTGAAGTCGGTCAACACGCTCGTCCGCAAGGGCAAGACCAAGCGCTTCCGTAACGTCGCCGGTGTCCGCAACGACGTGAAGAAAGCAATCGTAACCCTCGTCGACGGCCAGTCGATCGACATCTCGACCGGCGTCTAAGGGGAGACAAGAACAATGGGCCTGATTACTTACAATCCAACCTCGCCTGGCCGCCGCACGCTCATCACGACCGACCGGTCGGAGCTGTGGAAGGGCAAGCCGGTAAAGGCGCTGACCGAGGGTCTGAACAAGAAGGGCGGCCGCAACAACACGGGCCGCACCACCGCTTATCATCGTGGCGGCGGGCACAAGCGGTCGTATCGCATTGTCGATTTCAAGCGCGTGAAGTTCGATGCTGTCGGCACTGTCGAGCGGCTGGAATACGATCCCAATCGCACCGCCTGGATCGCACTGGTCAACTACGAAGATGGCGAGCAGGCCTATATCGTCGCGCCCCAGCGCCTGGCGGCTGGCGACAAGGTTGTCTCGTCGCTGCAGACTGTCGACGTGAAGCCGGGCAATGCGATGCCGCTCGAGCGCATGCCGGTCGGCACCATCGTTCACAACGTCGAGATGAAGCCCCGCAAGGGCGGCCAGATCGCACGTTCAGCGGGCACCTACGCCCAGTATGTGGGCCGTGACGCCGGCTGGGCGATCCTGCGCCTCAACTCGGGCGAGCAGCGTCGGGTGCATGGTTCGTGCCTTGCCACCATTGGCGCCGTCTCGAACCAGGATCATTCGAACACGTCCATCGGCAAGGCCGGCCGCAACCGGTGGCTCGGCAAGAAGCCAGTCACACGCGGCGTGGTCATGAACCCGGTCGATCACCCGCATGGTGGCGGCGAAGGCCGTTCCTCGGGTGGCCGCCACCCGGTGACGCCGTGGGGCAAGCCCACCAAGGGCAAGAAGACCAGAAGCAATAAGGCGACGGACAAGTTCATCGTCCGCAGCCGTCATCTGAAGAAGGGCCGCTAAGTCATGACTCGCTCACTTTGGAAGGGTCCGTTCGTCGACGGCTACCTGCTCAAGAAGGCAGACAAGGCGCGCTCGTCCGGTCGCAACGAAGTCATCAAGATGTGGAGCCGCCGCTCGACCATCATGCCGCAATTTGTCGGCCTGACGTTCGGCGTCCACAACGGCCACAAGCACGTGCCCGTCCTCGTCTCCGAAGAGATGATCGGACACAAGTTCGGCGAGTTCGCGCCGACCCGCACCTATTACGGGCACACGGCCGACAAGAAGGCCAAGAGGAAGTAACATGGGCAAGCCCAAGACCAAGCGCGCGCTCAAGGACAACGAGGCAAAGGCGGTTCTCCGCATGCTTCGCGGCTCTGGCCAGAAGCTGAACCTGGTGGCCGCCATGATCCGCGGCAAGAAGGTTGAGAAGGCGCTCGCCGAGCTCTCCTTCTCGCAGAAGCGCATTGCCGGCCCGGTGAAGAAGACGCTCGAGAGCGCCGTCGCCAATGCCGAAAACAATCACGGCCTCGACCCCGACAGCCTCGTGGTCGCGGAAGCCTATGTCGGTGACTCGCTCGTCATGAAGCGTTTCATGGCGCGCGGACGCGGCAAGTCGGCTCGCGTCGAGAAGCCGTTCTCGAACCTCACCATTGTGGTTCGCCAAGTTGAGGAGACCGCATAATGGGTCAGAAGATCAACCCGATCGGTCTGCGCCTCGGGATCAACCGCACGTGGGACAGCCGCTGGTTCGCCAACAAGGGCGAGTACGGCAACCTGCTGCAGGAAGATCTCAAGATCCGCGAAACGCTGATGGAAGACCTGAAGCAGGCCGCGGTCAGCAAGATCGTCATCGAGCGTCCGCACCGTAAGTGCCGAGTGTCGATCCACACCGCCCGTCCGGGCATCGTGATCGGCAAGAAGGGCGCCGACATCGACAAGATCCGCGCCAAGGTGAAGAGCTTCACCGACAGCGAAGTGCACATCAACATTGTTGAAGTGCGCAAGCCCGAGACCGACGCAACGCTGGTGGCCCAGGGCATCGCCCAGCAGCTCGAGCGCCGTGTGGCGTTCCGCCGTGCCATGAAGCGCGCCGTGCAGACGGCGATCCGCATGGGTGCCGGTGGCATTCGCGTCAACGTTGGAGGCCGTCTCGGCGGCGCCGACATCGCGCGCACCGAATGGTACCGCGAGGGCCGCGTGCCGCTGCACACGCTGCGCGCCGACATCGACTACGGTGTTGCTGAGGCCAAGACGACCTACGGCATCATCGGCATCAAGGTTTGGATCTTCAAAGGCGAAGTGCTCGAGCACGATCCCATGGCCCACGAACGCCGCGCCACAGAAGGCGGCGGGGACGGGCAGGGTGCGCCGCGCCGCGAGCGTTCGGACGAGGACCGCCCGCGCGGCCGTCGCCCCGAGCGCGAAGCCGCGAACTGAGAAGGCATCGGATAAATGCTGCAACCCAAGAAGACGAAATTCCGCAAGGCGCACAAGGGCCGCATCCACGGCGCTGCAAAGGGCGGTTCGGACCTCGCTTTCGGCCAGTTTGGCCTGAAGTCGCAGGAGCCCGAGCGCGTCACTGCGCGTCAGATCGAAGCGGCACGCCGCGCGATCACCCGTGAGATGAAGCGTGCCGGCCGCGTGTGGATCCGCATTTTCCCCGACCTTCCGGTCTCCAAGAAGCCGGTCGAAGTCCGCATGGGTAAGGGCAAGGGCTCGGTCGAGTACTGGGCTGCGCGCGTCAAGCCCGGCCGCATCCTGTTCGAGATCGATGGTGTTCCGCCCGATGTCGCCAAGGAAGCGCTGCGCCTGGGCGCGATGAAGCTGCCGATCATGACCCGCGTGGTCGAGCGTATTCCGGACTGAGGACGACAAAAATGGCGAACTCCGATCTGCGGGCAAAGACGCCCGACGAACTGAAGGACCAGCTGCTCGGCCTCAAGAAGGAGCAGTTCAATCTACGCTTCCAGCGCGCCACGCAGCAGCTCGAAAAGCCTGCACGCGTGAAGCAGGTGCGCCGCGAGATCGCCCGGATCAAGACGATCCTCGGCGAGAAGTCCGCGGCAAAGTAAGGAGAAACCGATGCCCAAGCGCGTGTTGCAGGGGACCGTGGTCTCCGACGTGAACGAAAAGACGGTGGTGGTGCGTGTCGACCGCGCGTTCACCCACCCGGTGATGAAAAAGACGGTGCGCCGTTCGAAGAAGTACCACGCCCACGATGAGGCCAATGCGGCCAAGGTCGGTGATGTGGTGTGGATCGAAGAGACCGCCCCGATCTCCAAGAACAAGCGCTGGACGCTGGTCCAGGGCGCTTGAGAACAAGGTTTTGGTCCGCCGTGAGGCGTGGCCGGTTTGAATGAGAAGGCACTAACGCCATGATCCAGATGCAGTCCAATCTCGACGTTGCCGACAATTCCGGCGCGCGTCGCGTCATGTGCATCAAGGTGCTGGGCGGCTCGCACCGCAAATACGCCTCGGTGGGTGACATCATCGTCGTGTCCGTGAAGGATGCGATCCCGCGCGGCCGCGTCAAGAAGGGCCAGGTCATGAAGGCCGTGGTCGTCCGCACGGCGGCGCCGGTCCGTCGCACCGATGGTTCGATCATCCGCTTCGACAACAACGCCGCGGTCCTGATCAACAATCAGTCCGAGCCGATCGGTACCCGCATCTTCGGGCCGGTGCCGCGCGAGCTGCGCTCCAAGAACCACATGAAGATCATCTCGCTCGCCCCGGAGGTGTTGTGATGGCCGCCAAGATCAAGAAGGGCGACAAGGTCGTCATTCTCGCTGGCAAGGACAAGGGCAAGACGGGCAACGTCACCCAGGTCTTTCCCGCTGCCGAGCGCGCGACGGTGCAGGGCCTCAACCTCGTGCGGCGCCACACGCGCCAGAGCGCGAGCCAGGACGCTGGCATTTACACCAAGGAAGCCCCGATCCATCTGAGCAACCTTGCGTTGATGGATGCCAAGGGCAAGCCGACCCGCGTCGGTTTCAAGATCAACGACGACGGCAAGAAAGTGCGCGTCGCCAGGACCACCGGAGATGTGATCGATGGCTGAGACCGCTTACGTCCCGCGTCTTCGCACGCAGTACGAGGAAGTCATCAAGGCCGACCTGCTCAAGCAGTTCGGTTACAAGAACGTCATGCAGCTGCCCAAGCTGGACAAGATCGTTCTCAACATGGGCATCGGTGAAGCGGTCAACGACACCAAGAAGGTGAAGTCCGCTGCTGCCGACCTCGAGAAGATCGCCGGCCAGAAGGCGGTCATCACGCATGCCCGCAAGTCGATCGCCGGCTTCAAGGTGCGCGAGAACATGCCGCTGGGTGTGAAGGTGACCCTTCGCAAGCAGCGCATGTATGAGTTCCTGGACCGGCTGGTGAACGTGGCGCTGCCCCGCGTGCGCGACTTCCGTGGTCTCAACCCGAACGCCTTCGATGGCCGTGGCAACTACGCTATGGGCATCAAGGAACACATCATCTTCCCCGAAATCTCCTACGATCAGATCGAGCAGGTCTGGGGCATGGATATCGTGGTTTGCACGACGGCGAAGACCGACGAAGAGGCGAAAGCTCTGCTGCGCGCCTTCAACTTCCCCTTCCGGCAGTAACAAGGGGGCAAAGGACGAGATATGGCCAAGACCAGCTCAATCGAGAAGAACAACCGCCGCCGCAAGCTTGCCAAGCAGTTCGCCGGCAAGCGCGCGAAGCTCAAGGCGATCACCATGGACGAAAAGGTCCCCATGGAAGAGCGCTTTGCTGCCCAGCTCAAGCTCGCCGCACTGCCGCGGAACTCGTCGCCGGGTCGCGTCCGCAACCGTTGCGAATTCTCGGGCCGTCCGCGCGGCTACTATCGCAAGCTCAAGCTCAGCCGCATTGCGCTGCGCGAGCTTGGAAACTTCGGGCAGGTGCCCGGCATGGTCAAGTCGAGCTGGTAAGGAGAGACATCTATGAGCCTTACTGATCCGATCGGCGATATGCTGACCCGCATCCGCAACGCGCAGATGCGCCGCCGCGACACCGTTGCGACGCCGGCCTCCACCATGCGCGGCCGCGTGCTCGACGTCCTGAAGTCGGAAGGCTTCATCCGCGGCTACACTGAGCACAAGACGGACAACGGTCTCAACCAGTACGAGATCGAGTTGAAGTACGCCGACAACACGCCGGTCATCCGGACAATCGAGCGGGTTTCGCGGCCCGGTCGCCGTGTCTATGTTTCGGTCAAGAACATCCCGTCGGTCGCGAACGGCCTTGGCGTGTCGATCCTGTCGACCCCTAAGGGCGTGATGGCCGATCATGAAGCAAAGTCCCAGAACCTGGGTGGCGAGGTAGTCTGCCGGGTCTTCTAAGACTCGTCATCGACGATGACTCCGAAGGAAAAGTAGAGAATGTCCCGTACAGGCAAAAAGCCAATTCCAGCGGTCAGCGGCGTTACCGTCGCGATCAATGACCGTATGGTCACCGCCAAGGGTCCCAAGGGCGAGCAGTCGCTCACCCTCATGGATATCGTGAACGTAAAGCAGACCGATCAGGGTATCGTGATCGAGCCGGCGAACGACACGTCCGAGGCCCGCGCCGCCTGGGGGACCACCCGCGCGCTGATCGCCAACATGGTCCAGGGTGTCAAGGATGGCTTCGAAAAGAAGCTCCAGATCCAGGGCGTTGGTTTCCGTGCCGCGATGCAGGGCAAAGACCTGAAGCTCTCGCTTGGCTTCAGCCACGAAGTCGTGTTCGAAACCCCGAAAGGGGTCACCATTACGACGCCGAGCCCGACGGAAATTACCGTCGCCGGCGCCGACAAGCAGCAGGTCGGCCAGGTCGCCGCCAACATCCGCGCCTACCGCAAGCCGGAGCCCTACAAGGGCAAGGGCGTGCGGTATGAGGGCGAGTACATCGCCCGCAAAGAAGGCAAGAAGAAGTAAGGAGCGCCAGCAAGATGCCCATCAGTCTCAAGGGATCGGAACGGCGCAAGGCGCGCGTCCGCAAAGCCATCCGGGCTCGTGCCTATGGCCGTCCCCGCTTGAGCGTTCACCGCTCCGGCAAGAACATCTACGCCCAGGTCATCGACGACTCGACGGGCCGCACGCTTGCTGCGGCCTCGAGCCTCGACAAGGATATCAAGGGCAAGGCCAATGGCGCCTCGGTCGAGGGAGCAGCCGCGGTCGGCAAGCTCGTCGCCGATCGGGCCAAGGCCGCGAAAGTTACCGAAGTCATCTTCGATCGCGGCGCCTATCTCTATCATGGCCGCGTGAAGGCCCTGGCGGACGCGGCCCGCGAAGCCGGCCTCCAGTTCTGATCGCGCGGAAGGAAAGACAATGAGAGACGTTCAAGAGCGCGAAAGCGAATTCATCGACCGGCTGGTTCACATCAATCGTGTGGCCAAGGTGGTCAAGGGCGGCAAGCGCTTCGGTTTCGCCGCGCTGGTTGTCGTTGGCGACCAGAAGGGCCGGGTCGGTTTCGGCCATGGCAAGGCGCGCGAAGTGCCCGAGGCTATCCGCAAGGCCACCGAGCAGGCCAAGCGCCAGCTGATCCGCGTGCCGCTTCGCGAAGCCCGCACGCTGCATCACGACGTCACCGGCCGTCACGGCGCGGGCAAGGTCGTTCTGCGTTCGGCCGTTCCGGGGACCGGCATCATTGCGGGCGGCCCGATGCGTGCCGTCTTCGAGACGCTGGGCATCAACGACATCGTCGCCAAGTCGACCGGCACCTCGAACCCCTACAACATGATCCGCGCTACCTTCGACGCCCTGAAGCAGGTCGACAGCCCCCGTGCAGTCGCGGCGCGTCGCGGTCTCAAGGTCTCGGACCTCCAGGCCCGTCGCGGTCAGGAAGCTGTGGAGGCCTAAATGGCTGAGAAGACTGTTACTGTTGAACAGATTGCGTCGCCCGCCCGCCGCCAGGCCGACCAGCGCGCGACCCTTGTGGGTCTCGGCCTCAACAAGATCCGCAAGCAGCGGACGCTGAAAGATACGCCTGAAGTGCGCGGCATGATCAACAAGATCCCGCACCTCGTCCGCGTCGTCGGCGAGTGAGAGAAGTTAGGATATCGAAATGGCGCGTTTGAACGAACTTCGCGACAATCCTGGTGCCAACAAGAAGAAGGTCCGGGTGGGCCGTGGCATCGGTTCGGGCGTCGGCAAGACCGGCGGCCGTGGCGGTAAGGGCCAGAAGGGCCGTGCCGGCGTTGCGATCAACGGCTTCGAAGGCGGCCAGATGCCGCTGCACATGCGCATGCCCAAGCGCGGCTTCAACGTGCCCAACGTCAAGCGCTACAACACCGTGCGCCTCGATCGCATCCAGGACTACATCAACAGCGGCAAGCTGGATCACAAGGGCGTCATCGATGCCGCCGCTCTCGTCAAAGCGGGTGTGATCCGTCGCGAATTGGATGGCGTCCGCCTGGTCCTCGGCCCGAAGGCCTTTGAGGCCAAGAAGGTGTCGTTCAACGTGACTCACGCCAGCGCGGGTGTTGTCGCAGCCATCGAAGCCCTGGGCGGCAAAGTCGATATGCCCAAGGCCGAAGAAGCCAAGGCTGACGCCTAAGCAGCGCGGCGGGAGGAGCATCGTCCGAACCGGAGAAACCGGTTCTTCGGTTCGGCGGGGCGTAGGAAGGACTAGCGATAATGGCGTCCGCAGCCGAGCAGCTTGCCAGGAACCTCAATTTTTCGACCTTCGCCAAGGCGAAGGCCCTCCAGCAGCGCCTTTGGTTTACCCTGGGCGCTCTTCTCATCTATCGGCTGGGTACGTACATCCCGGTTCCGGGCATCGATCCGGACGCCTACGCGGCCACCTTCGAGCAGGCCCAGCAGGGTATCGCGGGCATGTTCGACATGTTCGCGGGCGGTGCCGTCCAGCGTATGGCGATCCTTGCGCTCAACCTTATCCCGTACATCACCGCGTCCATCGTCATCCAGGTCATCACCACCGCATCGCCCCGGCTCGAGGCCCTCAAGAAGGAAGGTGAGACGGGGCGCCGTAAGCTTAATCAGTACACCCGCTACCTCACCGTGGTGTTCTGCGCCATCCAGGCCTACGGCATCGCAATCGGCCTCGAGGGCAGCCAGGGTGTCGTTCTGAATCCGGGGTGGTTCTTCCGCATCTCGACCGTGGTGACGCTGGTGGGCGGCACCATGTTCCTGATGTGGCTGGGTGAGCAGATCACGTCGCGCGGCGTTGGTAACGGTGTCTCGCTGATCATCTTCGCCGGCATCGTGGCGAACCTGCCCGCAACCATTGTCCAGACCCTCGAGCTCAGCCGCACGGGCGCACTGTCGACCGCCTGGCTGTTCGGCATCCTCGCCATCGCCATCGTCGTGATTGCGGTGATCGTCTTCTTCGAACGCGCCCAGCGCCGGTTGCTGATCCAGTATCCAAAGCGCCAGGTTGGCAACAAGATGTTCCAGGGCGACACTTCACACCTGCCGCTCAAACTGAACACGTCGGGCGTGATCCCGGTGATCTTCGCCTCGTCACTGCTGCTGTTACCCGCGACGATCGCCTCGTTCGCCGCGCAGGGAAATGCGCCGCAGTGGCTGTCGGTCGTTGCCGCGCTGCTCGGCCGCGGCCAGCCGCTCTACCTGACGCTCTACGCGGTGCTCATCGTTTTCTTTGCGTTCTTCTATACGTCGATTGTGTTCAATCCGACCGATACGGCAGACAATCTCAAGCGATCGGGCGGGTTCATACCGGGCATCCGTCCCGGGGAACGGACCGCCCAGCATATCGACTACGTGCTGACCCGCGTCACACTCGTTGGCGCCGCCTACCTGATGGTCGTGGCGCTGATCCCCGAGATGATCCACTACCAGCTCAATGTGAGCCAGTTTATCGGCGGCACGTCCTTGCTGATCATGGTCACGGTGACACTCGACACCATCAGCCAAATCCAGTCCCACCTCATTGCCCAGCAGTACGAGGGACTGGTGAAGCGCTCGCGACTGGGAGGGCGCAAGCAACGATGAGACTGATCCTTCTGGGCCCCCCGGGCGTCGGCAAAGGCACCCAAGCCAAGATCCTGGTCGAGCAACTCGGCATTCCGCAGCTGTCGACGGGCGATATCCTCCGTTCGGCGATCGCGAACAAGACGCCCCTCGGTGTTCAGGCCAAGGCTATTGTAGACCGCGGTGACCTGGTGTCGGACGAGATCGTCAACGGCATTGTGTCCGAGCGTATCGACGAGCCCGACTGTACAAATGGGTTCATTCTCGATGGCTTCCCACGCACGATCCCCCAGGCCGACGCTCTTGGTTCGATGTTGGCGGAGAAGGGCTTGAAGCTCGACGCCGTCGTCGAAATCACGGCCGACGCCGACACCTTGGTGGCGCGCGTTGCCAATCGAGCCAAGGAAACTGGTGGGGCGAGGGCTGACGACACCGCAGAAGTCATCCGGAAACGCCTCGACGTTTATCGCGAACTGACCGAGCCGCTGGTTTCCTACTACCGCGATCGCGGGATGTTGAAGACAGTGGATGGAATGGCCCCCGTCCAAGAGGTCACGGCGGCGATCCGCCGTGCGCTGGGAGCATAGCAATTGGGCCTTTCGGCGGTTGACTCCGCCGGAATCGGCCACTAGAACCGCGCCAGTCTCAAAGGCATACGGACTGGATTCGGTTCCTCGAAACGGGTGAGGGGTCGGAACCGGTCCCTTGTTGTTACAAAAAATCGGCCTAAGTGAAGCGGGCCGGCAAGAAGGAGAGCGACGTGGCTCGTATCGCTGGCGTCAATATTCCGACGAACAAGCGTGTGGTTATTGCACTGCAATACATCCACGGCATCGGCGACAAGTTCGCCGAACAAATCTGCGCGAAGGTGGGAATTCCCGCCGAGCGCCGCGTCAACGAGCTGACCGACGCCGAAGTGATCCAGATCCGTGAGACGATCGATCGTGACTACGTCGTGGAGGGTGACCTCCGCCGCAACGTGGCCATGAACATCAAGCGGCTGATGGACCTGGGCAACTACCGTGGCCTGCGCCACCGCCGTGGTCTGCCGGTTCGTGGCCAGCGGACGCACACCAATGCGCGTACCCGCAAGGGTCCCGCCAAGCCGATCGCAGGCAAGAAGAAGTAATCTGGGTGGCGGGGAACTCCTCGCTCTGCCCGATGTAGCTGCTGGAACTACGGCAGCGTCGATATCGAAGCAAAGGAACCAAATTGGCTAAAGCTGAAGGCGCGCGCGTCAAGCGCAAGGAGCGCAAGAATATCACGTCCGGCGTTGCGCACGTGAACGCCAGCTTCAACAACACCATGGTGACTATCACCGACGTACAGGGCAATACCATTTCCTGGTCCTCGTCGGGCGTCATGGGTTTCAAGGGATCGCGGAAGTCGACCCCTTATGCCGCGCAGGTCGCGGCTGAAGATGCGGCCAAAAAGGCCCAGGAACACGGCATGAAGACCCTCGAGGTCGAAGTTCGCGGCCCCGGGTCGGGCCGTGAATCGGCGCTTCGCGCCCTGCAGGCGGCCGGCTTCAACGTGACGTCCATCCGCGACGTGACGTCGATTCCCCACAATGGCTGCCGGCCGCGCAAGCGTCGCCGCGTCTAATCGGGTTTGGCAACCGGCTGCGTGACGCGGCCGGTATGCCCTTTTGGTACTTGCGGCTAAGCGGCGGGCGAGCGCCGCACTTTTGAAAGGACCTTACCGTGACCATCCAGCGGAACTGGCAAGAGCTGATTAAGCCGACCAAACTGGAGTTCGTGTCGGGAAGCGACAACGCGCGCGTGGCTTCGGTCGTGGCCGAGCCCCTCGAGCGCGGCTACGGACTGACTTTGGGCAACGCGCTGCGGCGCGTGTTGCTGTCGTCTCTGCAGGGCGCTGCGGTGACGGCGATCCAGATCGACGGCATTCTGCACGAATTCTCTTCCCTCCCGGGCGTTCGCGAGGACATCACCGACCTCGTGCTCAACGTCAAGGAAGTCGCCCTGAAGATGGGCGGCGAAGGCCCCAAGCGGCTGCAGTTGACCAAGCAGGGTCCCGGTGCCGTGACGGCCGGAGATATCAAGACTACGGGCGACATTGAAGTCCTGAACCCCGACCTCGTGATCTGCCACCTCGACGATGGCGCCGAGATCAACATCGAATTCACCGTCAATACCGGCAAAGGTTACGTGCCGGCCGACAAGAACCGTCCGGAGGACGCTCCGATCGGCTACATCCCGGTCGACTCGCTGTTCTCCCCGGTCCGCCGCGTCTCCTACAAGGTTGACGCTACCCGCGCCGGCGAGAGCCTCGACAAGGACAAGCTGACGCTGACCGTTGAGACCAACGGCGCGATCACGCCTGAGGACGCGGTCGCCTTCGCGGCGCGTATCCTGCAGGATCAGCTGGCTGTTTTCGTCAATTTCGAAGAGCCCACCAAGGTCAAGGCAGAAGACTCGGTGCCCGAGCTCGCCTTCAACCCGGCGCTGCTCAAGAAGGTCGACGAGCTGGAGCTTTCAGTCCGTTCGGCCAACTGCCTGAAGAACGACAACATCGTCTATATCGGCGACCTCATCCAGAAGACCGAGGCGGAGATGCTCCGGACCCCGAACTTCGGCCGGAAGTCGCTCAACGAGATCAAGGAAGTTCTCGCCCAGATGGGCCTGCATCTCGGCATGGACGTGCCGAACTGGCCGCCTGAGAACATCGACGATCTGGCCAAACGCTACGAAGATCACTATTAAGCCGCACGCCCGTCGAGAGACGCTGCCTGCGTAGGGAGTAAGAAATGCGCCACGGAAATTCCAACCGGAAGCTGAGCCGGACCGCGAGCCACCGCAAGGCGATGTTCGCCAACATGTCCGCCGCGCTGATCAAGCACGAGCAGATCGTGACGACTTTGCCTAAGGCCAAGGAATTGCGTCCCATCGTCGAAAAGCTGGTGACCCTGGGCAAGCGCGGCGACCTGCATGCGCGCCGCCAGGCGATTGCGCAGATCCGCGACGAGGATCAGGTGCGTAAGCTCTTCGGCGTCATCGGCCCGCGCTACAAGGAGCGGAACGGTGGCTATCTGCGGATCCTCAAGGCCGGCTACCGCTATGGGGACAATGCGGCCGTTGCCGTGATCGAGTTTGTCGATCGCGACGTCAGTGCCAAGGGCCTCGACTCCGGCCCCGTTCAGGTCAGGGAAGACGAGACCGAAGCGGCATAAGCCTGCCAAGTCTGACAGCGTATTCGAGGGCGGCTCAACGGGCCGCCCTTTTTGTTGGGGTCGAACGGATGGTCACGTTATCTCGCTTCACCTGGTCGGCGCATGCAGCTAAAGGAAGCCGTCGCAAAAAGGGACAGTGCTGATGACCGATACCGACTTGATCCTCGTTACCGGTGCGTCCGGCTTTGTGGGCAAATGGTGCGTGGTGAAGCTCCTTGAGAAGGGGTACCGCGTGAGGGGCACCATCCGCAGCGCCGCGAAGGCGAAGCAGGTGCAAGAGACCGTTGCTGCAACGGCGGGCGCGGATGCCGCTTCCCGGCTCGAGCTGGTGACTGCAGACATCCTCGACGATAAAGGCTGGACAGAAGCGATGGCCCGCGTGACAGCGGTGATGCACGTCGCCACCGCCATTCGAGGCGACGAGCCCAAGGACTCGAGTCTGGTTATCAGGCCGGCCGTCGAGGGAACCGAACGGGTTCTGCGCTTTGCCAATCAGGCGGGCATCAAGCGCGTCATCCTGACCTCGTCGATCGCGACCGTAGGCTATGGCCACGGGCACACCACCGGCCGGAAGGTCTACGACGAGACCTATTTCACCAACCTCGAGAATATGCGCTGGACCTGGGCCTACTGCATCGGCAAGACCAAGGCCGAACGCGCCGCCTGGGAATACGCCGAAGCCAACGGGCTGGAACTGACCACCATCCATCCTGGCGCAATCATCGGGCCGGCCTTGGACGACGACGCTTCGATCTCGGTGGGGATGATCTCGGGCCTGCTGGACAATTCAACGCCGGCCATGCCCAGCAACGGCTTCTCAATCATCGATGTGCGTGATGTGGCCGATATGCACGTCGCGGCGCTGCAAAAACCTGAATCCATCGGCCAGCGTTACCTGTCTACGGCCGAGTACATGCCGTTTCCGAAAGTCGCCGCTGTGCTGCAGGAGCTCTACCCGGATCGCAAGATCGTGCAGAAGACCGTGCCCGACTGGATCATCCGCCTCATCGCGATGTTCGGTGGCCCGGCGCGCCAGATCATCAACGACATCGGCAATGAGAAGATCTTTGATGGATCGAAGGGCGAAGCGCTGATGGGGCACCCCTACATTCCCACCCGTCAAACCATCAAGGATACCGCCGAGAGCGCCATCAGGCTGGGGCTCCACTTGAAGATCGCGTAGGGTCCCGGCAACCGCCTCCGGTTGACGCGTTCGCGACGAAACGGGCGCGGAACTCGTCTTCCGCCGCCAACTCAGCATGGTGCAGTCGATGCCGAGGACCTGAGGCTAGGCGACTGCCGGCTGCAGGATCTTTGCGCCGACCGGTTCGGCGAACAGGTCGTATTCGTCCGAACCCGTGACGACAACGCTGAGCTTGTCGCCCGGCTTCACGCCGACCGCGTGATCCACGATGACCTGGCCGTCGATGTCGGGCGCATCCCATTTGCTGCGCGCGATGGCACGTCCTTCGAGGGGGCGCACATCGTCGACAAGGACTTCAATCGTCCGGCCGACTTTCTTGGCAAGCTGCGCGGTCGAGACGCCCTGTGCGACTTCCATCAACTGGGCGAAGCGCTCGTCCTTGACCTCATCGGGCACGACGCCCTCAAGATCGTTGGCTGGAGCGCCGGTGACCGGCTCATACTTGAAGCACCCGGCACGGTCGATCTCGGCTTCTTCGAGCCAATCGAGCAAGAATTCGAAATCCTCGTCCGTTTCGCCCGGAAAACCGACGATGAAGTTCGAGCGGATGGTGAGATCCGGGCAAATGTCGCGCCAAGCCTTGATCCGATCGAGGGTCTTCACCTGGTTGGCCGGTCGGCGCATCGCCTTCAGCACCTGCGGTGACGCATGCTGGAAGGGGATGTCGAGATAAGGAAGAATCTTGCCCTCGGCCATCAGTGGGATCACGGCGTCCACGTGGGGGTAGGGGTAAACGTAGTGGAGCCGCGTCCACACGTCGAGCTTGCCCATCTCCTCGGCCAGCGACTGGAATTTCGCGGTGACATCGCGACCGTGGAACTTGGATGGTGCGTATTTGACGTCGAG
>JBIQKK010000048.1:0-3251 GCA_044506585.1 Hyphomicrobiales bacterium | reverse complement strand
ATTTCGCGGTGACATCGCGACCGTGGAACTTGGATGGTGCGTATTTGACGTCGAGTCCGTAGGCCGACGTGTCTTGCGAGATCACCATGATCTCTTTGACCCCGCCGGCAACGAGCCGCTCGGCTTCGTAAAGCACCGAGGCCAGTGGACGTGAGCTCAAATCACCACGGATCTGGGGAATGATGCAGAACGAACAGCGGTTGTTGCAGCCTTCCGAAATCTTGAGATAGGCGTAGTGCCGCGGCGTCAGGCGCAGCCCGGTCTCGGGAACGAGGTCGACGAACTTGTTCGGCACCGGGGGCAGATGCGCGTTCACCGCGTTGACCACGGTCTCGTACTGGTGGGGTCCGGACACAGCCAGGACGCTGGGGTGGGTCTGGCGGATCAGGTCTTCCTCGACCCCGAGACAGCCGGTGACGATGACCCTTCCGTTTTCGGCGACGGCCTCCCCGATGGCCTCGAGGCTTTCCTGCTTCGCGCTATCGAGAAAACCGCAGGTATTCACCAGGACGATGTCGGCGCCGGCATAGTCGCGGGAAAACGCATAACCCTGGGCGCGCAACGTCGTCATGATGCGCTCGGAATCGACGAGGGCCTTCGGACAGCCGAGGCTGACGAGTCCGATCTTTGGTGCTTGGGTCATTGGGGCGCGGATATAGCGCAAATGGCCGGAAAAGCAATGATCGCCACCTTGCGATAGATGCAGGGCGGCGCTGCTCTGGGCGCGGTGATCTCCCCTTTTCATGAAGATCATAACCGATGCCGTCGAACACGGCCGGGTACCCTAGAGCTTGGGGCCGGGCGTCCGGCGGGCGGTGCGGCGGGGACCGCGCGGGGGGGTGATCTCGATGTCGGGGGCCGGATCGGTCGCCGGCATGATCAGGTCTTCGTCGTCCTGCTCGTCGGCGATATCGTGAATGGCGTCCCGGACCTCGTCGAGCAGGCTCGAGCTGATCCGTGTGCGGCTGACGGAGTCCGCCGCGCTCTCATTGGCCTTGAAAAAGACCAGCAAGGCCTCGCAGGCGGCGCGCAGGACGACCAGCATGAAGGCGCCAAAGACCGCGATCTCGAGAAGGCCCCACAGCCCTTCGCCGAAACTGGTGCCGAAGGCGGCGAACAGGTGCTTGATCGCCCAGATCAGGATGGCGGCGAGGCCCGTCACATAGACGATGGGAACCAGCCGCGGCGACAGGATCGTATCGAGCCGGAACAACGTCGGCCCCAGGAATATGCGCTTCAGGTCATCGACGGTCATGACCGGGCTCCCCCACGATTCGTCCTAAGATGGTGCCGTCATGCGGCCGTGACAAGCGTTTCCGGCGCTTTGGCGATCGTGGGGCCAAACCGCCGCTCGAACGCCGCCCGCAGGGCCATATCCACTTCGGGCATCGAGACGAGCTGTCCGAGGTCTTCGAGGCTGGTGACACCGCGGTCCGAAATGCCGCACGGTACGATCCCCGCGAAATGGCTGAGCGCCGGCGACACGTTCAGCGCGATGCCGTGGGTCGTGACCCATTTGCTGACGCGCACGCCGATCGCCGCGATCTTGCTCTCGCCGCCCATGCGGCCGGGCTGTTTGACCCACACCCCGATCCGTCCGTCGCGGCGCTCGCCGGTGACGTTGAAGGCGGCCAGCGTGTCGATGATCCATTCCTCGAGGCCCTGGACCAGACAGCGGATATCGCGCCCGCGCTTGGTCAGATCCAGCATCAGATAGGCCACCCGCTGCCCTGGCCCGTGATAGGTGTATTCACCCCCCCGGCCGGCCTCGTAGACGGGAAACCGGTTGGGCTCGAGCAGATCACCGGGGGCGGCCGAGGTGCCGGAGGTGTAGAGCGGCGGATGCTCGACGAGCCAGACCATCTCCTTGGCGTCGCCGCGCGCAACGGCGCTCGCCCGCTCCTTCATGAAGGCGAGGGCGCCGGGGTACTCGACAAGTCCATCGGCGACGACCCATTCGACAGGAGCCCCATCCTCCCGCCGGAGCTTGTCGGGTCCAACGCATGTTAACGCTTCGGTAATCATCGCAAGCCGATCTTGCCGCGGGGGATGTCTGCCTGATTCAGCGGACACCAGTGTTGCGGGCCATGTATGAACACTCTCGAGCAGATTGAAGTCGATATCACGGTCGAGCTGGGTTCGGCCACCATGCCGATCCACCATCTGTTGCGCATGGGCCGGGGGGCCATCATCGAGCTCGATTCCGGCGAGCAGGATCCGCTGCGGGTCTACGCCAACAACACCCTGATTGCCCGCGGCGAAGTGAAGGTGGACGACGGCCATCTGTCCGTCGAGATCATCGAAAAAGTCTTCAAGATCGGCTGAATCGGTCCCTGTGACCGGCGGCGATTTAATCGCTTGCACCTGCCTGTAACCGTTGCTACACGCAGCCTCGCTTCGCCCCAGCGGCGCGGCCCTACCATGGCGTGCGGTCGTGGCGGAATTGGTAGACGCGCAGCGTTGAGGTCGCTGTGCCGCAAGGCGTGGAAGTTCGAGTCTTCTCGACCGCACCATTAATCCCCTAGATTGGGGCATGCTTTCAGATCGCCAACAGGCGCTGCTGCGCGCCGTGATCGACCGGATCGTTCCGGCCGATGCGTTTCCGTCGGCCACGGGCTTTGGCGCCGACAGGTTCATCCTAGACATCCTCGAAGGCGATGCGCGCCCGGTCCGGCAGCTGATCGGCTATGGGCTGGATGAACTCGGCCGTCTGGGATTTCTCGACAAAACGCCGGAGGAGCAGGACCTGCTGCTGGCGGCCGAGGAGGGCGCCAGCTGGTTCGGGCGGCTCGTGGAGCTGACCCAGGAAGGCGTTTACGCCGATCCCGGCAATGGCGGGAACCGCGACGCCGGCGCCTGGGCCATGATCGGTTACGAGCATCGGCTGCCCGAGGGGCCCAACGGCCCGCCGCCGCAGCCCGACCCGCCGGCGGCGGTCTATGGCGAGAGCGGCGTCATCGACTGGGACGTGCTGATCATCGGCGGGGGCGCGGGGGGCGGCAGTGCCGCGTCCGTGCTGGCCGCCGCGGGCAAAAAGGTGCTCCTCATCGAGCGCGGCCGATGGCGCGATTACGCAAACTCCGGCCATCGCGATCACCTGCGCAATCACCGCAACTTTCCCCACGGGCACAACACGGGCCCCGAACTCGACGGCAATCCACGGGTCTTCGTCGACCCGCTGGGCCATGAGCACATTGTGGCGCCGCACCAGAACGGCTACCAGCCGCTCGCCTCCGCCGTCGGCGGCGGTA
>JBIQKK010000047.1:14985-20712 GCA_044506585.1 Hyphomicrobiales bacterium | reverse complement strand
GTGAGCAGTCCGGCCGTGCGGAAGGCGTTGAAGTAGATGCCGGCGGCCGCGGGCGCGACGAGCAACCCCACGAGGATGATGTCGACATTGAGCGCGGCGCTGTCGAGCACCGTGCCCAGGAAGAACGACCGGCTGGGCTTGCCGCGCTCGCGCCAATAGTCGCCTAGCCCCGCGGTACCGGGGGCGATCTCGTACGATCGGGCGCGCGCGAGGAGGTATTGCAGCGCCAGGGAGAGTCCGAGGAGCGCCGCCGTCAGCAGCAACGCCGCCGCCCCGGAGAGCGTGACGCCCGCATACCAGAGCGCGACGACCAGCAGCGGCACCGCGAGCCGCCAGACGATGTCGCGCGGCGTCAGCGCGGTCCAGACCGACCCCTGCGCGCGCAGCACCGAACTCCAATATTCGGCGAGTGCCAGCGGCAGGATCAGGACGGCCGCACCCAACAGATGCGCCGACGGGGCGCCTGCGACACCGACAAGGCCGCTGAGCGCGGCGAGGGCGAGCGTGATGGCGAGACCTGCAATGATGGTGACCGCGCCGCCCGAGCGCAGCGCCTCGAGGGCTTTTTGCGGCCGCCCCGCGACCGTCTCCTCCGGCCAGTAGCGCAGGATCGCCGTCTGCTGCCCGTAATTGGCGCCGATGGCCAGAATGGTCGCCAGCGACAGGCCGAAGGCGAAATAGCCGTATTCGGCAGCGCCCATCAGGCGCGAAAGGATGACATACATCAGGTATGTCAGCCCGGCCGTCGCCACCTTGATGACGAGCGAGACCAGCGACTTGCTTAGGCCCGCGCGTACGAGACCTCTGAGATCGGAGCGGGGCGGGTGATCCATGGGGCGACTATGCCGGGTCTTTTCTTAGAAGGTCTTACCGGGCCCTCGACAATGAAGGCTCGCGGCAGCACTCTGTCAGTGCCTTGAAATGTCATGGTAAAGGGGGCCATGGCAGTGGATGCGACAATCGACACCAAGCGCGGTCTGCTGAACCGCGCCGAAGAGCTGCGGGAAACCGAGCCCAATTTCGCGCGCTTCCTGCTCGCGATGGTCAATTCCACCGACGCCGACGACCTCGAGACGACGACCCCCCAGATCGTCGAGGCGATGCTGCGCAGGACCTATACGCGGCTGGGCAAGCGCGAGGGCAAGAGCCATGTCGTTTTCGACTTCCCGCCCGAGGAGCCGGGCCGTGGCGAGCTGATCGAGATTTTTTCGGCCGACATGCCCTTCATCGTCGATTCGGTGCTCGCGGCGATCCGGGCGAAGGGCGGCGTGGTCCGGTTCATGAGCCACCCGGTGCTGCATCTCGACCCGGAATCGCACCGGCTCCTCGACGAAGAGGCGACCGTTTCGGTCAATGAGAGCCTGCTGCTCGTCGAGATCGAGCCGATCGAAGACAAGGATATGCGCGCCGCGCTCCTCAAGGAGATCGACGGCACCCTCACCGAGGTCTATCGCGCGACGCGCGCCTGGCGCACCATGCTCGAGCGGCTGCGGCGGATCGTCGAGGAGTGGAAGGTCAACCCGCCGCGGGCCACGTCGGCGGCCATCGCGGAAGCCAAGGAATTCCTCGGCTGGCTGGCCGAGCACAATTTCACCTTCCTGGGGATGCGCGAATACCGCCTCGAAGGCGAGGGCGCCGACAGGAAGCTCGTGCCGCTCATCACCTCCGGCATCGGCATCCTCGAGGACAAGGATCTCCATTTCCTGCGCGCCGGCACCGACTATGTCGAAATGACCGAGCAGCACGCGGCCTGGCTCAACGAACCCGACCCTATCATGGTCACCAAGGCCAATGTGCGCACCCGGGTCCACCGCCGCGCGCATATGGATTATGTGGGCGTCAAGCTCTACGGCGAGGGCGGCGCCGTCACGGGCGAACTGCGCATCATCGGACTGTTCACGTCCGCGGCGCTCGCGACACCGCACAGCGAAGTGCCGCTGATCCGCCGCAAAGTGTCCGAGGTCATGCGCCGCTCGGGCTACGACCCCGGCGGGCATGCCGGCAAAACGCTGATGGCGGCGCTCGACTCCTATCCGCGCGACGAGCTGTTCCAGATCGGCCAGGACACCCTGTTCGAATTCGCACGCGAGATTTCGGCGCTTGCGGATCGGCCGCGGGTGCGCGTCCTGCCGCGCATCGACCGCTTCGACAATTTCGTGTCGATCCTCGTCTTCGTCCCGCGCGATCGCTACACCTCGGAGGTTCGCCAAAAGATCGGAGACTATCTCGCCCAGATCTACGAGGGGCGCGTCTCGGCCTACTATCCTCATTTCCCCGAGGGGGACCTGGTGCGGGTCCACTTCATCATCGGACGCAATGGCGGGCGCACGCCACGACCGACGCGCGATGAACTAGAGGACAGGGTCGGCGACATCATCCTGACCTTCGGCGACCGCCTGCAGCTCGCTGCCCACGATACCGAAGGGATGGTGCCGTGGCTCGAGGCCTTTTCCGCCGCCTATCAGTCACGCAACACCGCCGGGCAGGCCCTCGCCGATATCGAGGTCATCAACAAGCTCGAGGGCGACACCAGCCTCGCGCTCAAGCTCGTGGAACGCAGCGACGATGACGGCAACTATGGTCTCAAGGTCTATCACCGCGGCAAGCCCATCCCGCTGTCCGACCGCGTGCCGATGCTGGAGAATTTCGGCTTCCGCGTGATCGAGGAGCACACCTATACGGTCGAGCCGAAGCACCAGGAGCCCGTTTTCATCCACGAGATGGTGCTCGACGTCGCCTCCGGGCAGGCCACTGACTTCGAGCAGCGCGGCCCGCTGGTCGAGGAGGCGATCCTTGCCGTCTGGCAGACCGATGCCGAAAGCGACGGGCTCAACCAGCTCGTGCTGCAGGCCGGACTCCCCTGGTACGACGTGTCGATCCTGCGCGCCCTGATGCGGTATCTGAAGCAGGTCGGTGTCACCTGGAGCCGGAGTTATCTCGCGCAGGTCCTGAGCCGGCATCCGGACGTCGCACGAGCGCTTGTAACGCTGTTCCACGCCCAGCTCGACGCGGGCTTCGCCGGCAATCGCGACCGCAGTGCCACGGAAGCCCGCGAGACGATCGCGACCGCGTTGCAGTCCACCCCATCGCTCGACGAGGACCGCATCATCCGCCGCGTCCTCAACCTGGTGGATGCAGCACTGAGGACCAACGCGTTCCAGCACGACGCGGCCGGGCGCCGCCGCCCCGCGCTGGCGATCAAGTTCGACTGCACCACGATCGACGGCTTACCCGAACCGCACCCCTATCGCGAGATCTTCGTCTATTCGCCGCGCGTCGAGGGCCTGCATCTGCGCTTCGGCGCCATCGCCCGCGGCGGACTGCGCTGGAGCGACCGGCCGGAAGATTTCCGTACCGAAGTGCTGGGTTTGGTGAAGGCCCAGCAGGTCAAGAACGCCATCATCGTGCCGGTGGGCGCCAAAGGCGCCTTCGTGCCCCGCATGATGCCCAAGGGTGCCGAGCGCGAAGCCATCCAGGCAGAGGGCATCGCCTGTTACACGATCTTCGTCCAGACGCTGCTCGATGTAACCGACAACCTCGAAGGCGACGTCGTCATCCCGCCACCCGACGTTCGGCGCCGCGATGCCGACGACCCCTATTTGGTGGTGGCAGCCGACAAGGGCACGGCGAGCTTCTCGGACACCGCCAACGCGATTTCCACCGAGCGCGGCTTCTGGCTGGGCGATGCCTTCGCCTCAGGAGGCTCCAATGGCTACGATCACAAGAAGATGGGCATCACCGCGCGCGGCGGGTGGGAGGCAGTGAAGCGCCACTTCCGCGAGATCGACCGCGACATCCAGACCTCGCCCTTCACCGTGGTCGGCGTCGGCGACATGAGCGGCGACGTCTTCGGCAACGGCATGCTGCTCTCGCCGCAGATCCGGCTGGTGGCGGCCTTCGACCACCGCGACATCTTCATCGACCCCGACCCCGATCCCATCGTTGGGTTTGAGGAGCGCAAGCGCCTGTTCGGCCTGCCGCGGTCGAGCTGGCAGGACTACGACAAATCGCTGCTGAGCAAGGGCGGCGGCGTCTATTCGCGCTCGCTCAAGAATGTCGCACTCTTTCAGGAAGCACGGCGGGCGCTGGGCCTTGGAAACGATCCGGTGACGCCGAACGAAGTCATCACCGCCATCCTCAAGGCCGAAGTCGACCTCCTCTGGTTCGGCGGCATCGGTACCTATGTGCGCTCGAGCCTCGAAACCGACACCGATGTCGGCGACAAGGCCAATGACGCCGTCCGCATTGCCGGCAAGGACATTCGCGCCAAGGTCGTGGGCGAAGGCGCCAACCTCGGCGTCACCCAGCGGGGCCGGATCGAATACGCGCTCGAAGGCGGCAGGATCGACACCGACGCGATCGACAATTCAGCCGGCGTCAACGCCTCCGATATCGAGGTCAACGTCAAGATTGCGATGTCGACCGTGATGCGCACCGACAAACTCGAAATGGACCAGCGCAACCGTTTCCTCGGGGCGCTGACCGACGAGGTCGCGGCGCTGTGCCTGCGCAACAACTACCTGCAGACGCTGGCGCTCTCGCTCGCCGAGCATGCAGGCATCGCTGCCCTCCCGGACCATCGCGCCTTGATCGAAACGCTGGAGGCGAGCGGCGAACTGAGCCGCGAGGTGGAATTCCTGCCCGATGACGTGGCCCTCAATGCACGCGCGGCCAGCGGCAAGGGTCTCACCCGGCCGGAACTGGCCGTGATCCTCGCCTATGCCAAGAACGCGCTCTACGCCGACCTGCTCGAGGGCGGCGCGCCCGACGATCCCTATCTCGGGCACGATCTGTTCAGATACTTCCCACCCACGCTCGGCGACCGCTATCCCGACGCGGTCTCGTCGCACCGTCTGCGGCGCGAGGTGATCGCGACGGTGCTCGCCAACCAGATGATCAACCGCGGCGGGCCGGCATTCGTGGTGAAAATGATGGCGGCGACCAGCGCCGATGCCGGCCAGGTCGCGGCGGCCTTCTGCCTCGCGCGCGACGCCTACGGGCTCGAGCGGCTTTATGACGAGATCGACGCGCTCGATGGCCAGATCGCCGGAAAGACCCAACTCGACCTCTACGCCGACATCGGCGTGCTCCTTGAGCGCGAAACCCTGTGGCTGCTGCGCAATGCCGATTTCACCCAGCCGCTGGGCGACCTCGTCCTGCGCTATGCCGAAGGTGTGACCGACGTTGCCGGGCTGGTTGCCAACCTCGTGCCGCCGAGCCTCGAAAAGGCGATCGCGGCGCGCGCCGAATTCTTCATGGCGGGCGGCGCACCCAACGGGGTGGCACGGCGCATCGCCGAACTCAGCGCCCTGAACTACGCCACCGACATCGCCCTCGTCGCGGACCGGACCAAAAGCTCGATCCCGGCGGCGGCCGGCGCATTCTTCGGCGTGCTGGACCTGTTCGGATTGCCCCAGATCGTCGAAAGCGGCAGCCGGATCATCCTCACCGACCGCTTCGACCGCATGGCGCTCGACCGCGCGCTCGCCAACCTCATGCGCGCCCAGCGCGATATCACGGTGGATGTGCTGGGCTTCGGGCGCGGCGAAATCGACACGCGCCTCGCCGCCTGGCGCGCTGCCCGGCCGGAAGCGATCGACCGCGTCGTCGCAGCGGTGACGGGCATTGTCGGGAGCGAAATGACGGTCTCGCGGCTGTCGGTCGCCGCGGGCCTCCTCGCCGATCTCGCCCGCTCGGCTTGAAGCCGGGCGGCGCGATGTGTATGTT
>JBIQKK010000047.1:8056-14885 GCA_044506585.1 Hyphomicrobiales bacterium | reverse complement strand
CTCCTCGCCGATCTCGCCCGCTCGGCTTGAAGCCGGGCGGCGCGATGTGTATGTTTTTCCAATTCCATACACACGGAGGCCCAAATGAGCCGGACGAACATCGATTTCGACGAAGACCTGCTCGCGGCCACCATGAGGGAATCCGGCAACTCGACCAAGAAGGGTGCCGTGGAAGAGGCCATGCGGCACTACGTGACGGTAAAGCGGCAGCTTAGGGCGCTCGAAGCGATGCGGGGCACCGGTTGGGACGCGCCGCCGATGGAGGACCGCCACTTCAGGGAAGACGGTTCCGTCTACTACCTCAGCGACGAAAATTGATCCTCGTCGACAGTTCGATCTGGATCACTGTCCTTTCCCGCCCGGAGACTCGCTACACAATGCACCTCCGCGACGCGATTTCGACCGGCACGGTCGCAGTTGCCGACCTCGTCCTGATGGAAGTGCTACGCGGTGCCACATCTGATCTCGCTGCACAAAGGCTGCTCAGGCAGATGTCGGCCTTTCCGGTGGTAGAAATCGGCAGCCGTGATCTCGCGATCAAGGCTGCCTCCTATTACCGGTCGCTACGCGGGCTCGGCT
The DNA here is from genome assembly GCA_044506585.1 of Hyphomicrobiales bacterium. Lineage (GTDB taxonomy): Bacteria > Pseudomonadota > Alphaproteobacteria > Rhizobiales > Devosiaceae > Devosia_A. Next base: position 14,306 of record JBIQKK010000047.1, on the reverse strand, counting down.
TCACGGTTCGGAGCACCATCGACGTGCTGCTCGCGGCCTATTGCATTGAGGGCCGGCACACCCTGCTGCATGGCGACAGGGACTTCGGTCATTTTTCTAGGTTCGGCCTCGACACGATCAATGCCGGAAGTGCCGCATCCCCGTGAAGACCATCGCGACGCCCGCCTGGTCCGCCGCGTCGATCACGTCCTGGTCGCGCAGTGAACCGCCTGGCTGGATGAGAGCGGTCGCGCCGGCCTCGACGGCGGCGAGCATACCGTCCGGGAAGGGGAAGAAGGCGTCGGACGCGACGACGGAGCCTGCCGTCAATGCGCCCTCTATCCCGGCGAGCTGCGCCGCGTCGATCGACTTGCGATGCGCAACGCGCGAGGAATCCAGCCGGTTCATCTGACCGGCGCCAATGCCGACCGCAGCGCCGTCCTTCACATAGACGATGGCATTTGATTTGACGTGCTTGGCCACCTTCCAAGCGAGCCTCAAATCGGCCATCTCGGCGTCGGTGGGGACTTTCCTCGTGACCACCTTGAGGTCGGCATCGTCGATCCGGCCATTATCGCGGCTCTGGACCAGCATGCCGCCCGCGAGCGACTTGAAGGTGACGCCTGCCTGCTGCGGATCGGCCAGCGCCCCCGTCACCAGCAGGCGCAGGTTCTTCTTGGACGCGATGATCTTCTGCGCCTCGTCGCTCGCCGACGGGGCGACGATCACTTCGGTGAACAGCTTCACGATCTCGGTGGCCGTCGCCGCGTCGATTTCCTGGTTGAGCGCGATGATGCCACCGAACGCCGACGTGGGGTCGCAGCGCAGCGCCTTGATGTAGGCGTCGGCGAGCGACGTACCGATGGCAACGCCGCAGGGATTGGCATGCTTGATGATGGCAACGGCCGGCACCTTTGGATCGAACTCGCTGATCAACTCGAAGGCGGCATCGGTGTCGTTGAGATTGTTGTAGCTGAGGGCCTTGCCCTGGAGCTGCTGTGCCGTCGCAACGCCAGGCCGCGCTTCGCCATTGCGGTAGAACGCGGCCCATTGATGCGGGTTCTCACCGTAACGCATGACTTCCGCAAGCTGGCCGCCGAACGCGCGGTATGGAATGTCGTTGTAGTCGAGCGTACGTGCGAACCAGTTCGAGATCGTGGAATCGTACGCGGCGGTCCGTGCATAGGCTTTAGCCGCAAGCTTCTGGCGCAGCTCGAACGGCACCCCGCCCTGCTGCCGTATCGCCTCGAGCACGCTCTCGTAATCGTTGGGATCGACAACCACGGTGACGTAGGCGTGGTTCTTGGCCGCCGAGCGGATCATCGCGGGCCCGCCGATGTCGATGTTCTCGATCGTCTCCGCGTAGGAGGCGTTCTTGGCGATGGTTGCCTCGAACGGATAGAGGTTGACCACCACCAGGTCGATGGCGCCGATCGCATGCTCGTCCATCGCCGCCTTGTGCGTGGGGTCGTCGCGCACGGCGAGGAGCCCGCCATGCACCTTGGGGTGCAGCGTTTTGACCCGGCCGTCCATCATCTCGGGAAAGCCCGTGAGATCCGAAATGTCACGCACCGCAGTGCCGGTCGAGGCGATCAGTTTGCTCGTCCCTCCCGTTGACACCAGGTCCACCCCCAGCCGCGCCAGCTCCTTGGCGAAATCCTCCATGCCTGTCTTGTCGAAGACCGACAGCAGCGCGCGCTTGATGGGGACGATTGTGGGTGGGCTGACGGTGGACATGAGGCTCCCGAGGTTCGAGGGGTGCCCAGGCGAGCGGCGGTTCAGGTTCGCGTTCCCCGATGGTGTCCCATCTCTTCTCGCCAGTCGCGCGAACGGGCGGACCTATTGCAGATTTCAGGGGGCAGGAAAAGGGGCCGGGGCGGCCTTTTCAGCCTTCGTCCAGCGTGAAGATCCAGCTGATCTCTTCGGTATCCGCGGCCAGCGCGTCGAGCACGATCTGGCGCGTGCGCCGGAAGCCGAAATAGGCCGACTGGCGCACGCTGTCCTCGACCCGCATGTCGGCCCCTTCCCACAGGAAGTTCCAGATTTCCCCCGACGCCAGGCGGAGCTTCAGCATATCGCCCGCCTGCGTCACCTGCGTCTGGTGGGCGAGGTGGAAGCGGATGGCAATCGCACCCGAGACGCGGCTGCGGGCCTTGAGGACGCGGTCCTGTCCCACAAGCGAGTGGCCGTCCGCCAGAAGCGTCAACCGGCGCTCGAGCACGACGCCGAAGCGCTCGGCATAGCCGTGCGTGCGCATGACGAGGGAGTGGTCGGCCTCCTCGCTCGCCATTTCGGGATCGCGGCCGACCTTGACGACGCGATCCTTCAGCGCCCCGCGCGTCGGGATGGACGCCGACGAGAGGGCATTGATGGTAGGGCAGGAGTGGGCAATGCCCTGCCGGAAGAGGAGGGCGCTCTCCTCTTCGTCGGACTGCGCGGGGCCGCAATTGCAAACGACCAGATCGCGGCCGTGGCTGAATTCGAAGGCCAGCGCCGCGGCATGCATGTGGCGCGAATATTCGGGGGGCGGCACAAGGCCCGAATCCGCGACCACGATCGAGCGGTCCCAGATCAGCCGGCCATAGCCACCCGCCGTGCCGGTCGAGCGGGCGCGCGTCGGGGTCTGCGCCTGCACGGCGACGATGATGTCGTGCGGCATCTGGCCGGTACCGTTGAAATAGCCGGGCTCCCCGGTGCCCAGCGAAATCGCGTCGAGCGCGCGATGCATGCTTTCGAGCAATTCGCCAAGCTCGTTGCGATAGGCGTCCGACTGGCGCAGCAGCGCCTGACGCATGGTCGTGAGCTCGACGATCAGCATGAACTGGATCTTGGCCGACCGGGAGCGATGCAGCCCATCCTCGTCGATCTGCCGGTCGAGCAGCATGTTCATGGCGTAGAGCCGGCCGGGGATTTCGCTCTCACGGTCGGGATCGCACAGTGCGACACCCAGCAGCGCGATCGACGCCATCAGCGCGTCCTCGGGCGTCTCGGCGAACGGTGAACGCAGTTTCAGCGACTGGATCTGGGTGCCGAGCGCGCGGGTGATGATCCGCGCGTCTTCGGGGTTCGCCCCTTCGATCAAGAGGTTGAAGTGGCGCAGCCAGTTGAGGACGCGCCGTGCCGTGAGTGACAGCCCCCAGATGCGCGGATCGAACCCGCCGTCGCGATCGATCCAGTCGATGACGAGCGCACGGGCAAAACTGCGCTCCTCGTCGGTGCGGGCGTCGCGAAAATGGCGCAGCCACGAGAAGGACTGGAGGTCGTCCAGCCAGTCGTTGTGCACCATGTCGATGGCGAAGGGGGACGCGCCATTGGTGTCGACGAGCTTGCTCGCGAGCAGGTACCGTCCCTGCATGATTTCGAGCATGGATTCGCGGTCCGACGGCCGGAAATCGCTCAGCGCGTTGACGAATTCCTCATTGCCCGGGCCGGTCCAGACCCATCGGATGATGGGATTGGACACGACGAAATCGGCAAAGCGCCTCGCGCCGCGGCGGATTGCGAATGCTAACGGGTTAGCCAAGCCGCCCTCTCAAACCCCTCTGGAGCGCCGTTGCCCCCCGGCCGTCCCAGCCGGCCCCGAACCCGGATCGTCCACAATATTCAGCGCTTGCGAAAGCGTGCAACGAAGAACCCGTCGAGCGTTCCGCCCTTATCCCCAGGTACGATCTGGCCGGGGTGAGTGCGCAGGAACCCGGGTTCTGTGACGGGGACAGCCCATCCGTCAAGCTCGGCGGCACTTATCGGTACGGGCTCGAGGCCATGGCCGGTCGCCCATTGGGCCTGGTCTTCCCCCTCCTCAGCCTCCAGCGAGCACACGCAATAGATCAGCGTGCCGCCCGGGGTGAGCAGGCTCGCCGCGCGCTCGATGAGCCGGCGCTGCAACGCCACGCGCCCTGCGATATCCGCGGGATCGCGGTGCCAGATCACTTCAGGGTGGCGCCGGAACGTCCCCGTGGCCGAACAGGGTGCATCGAGCAGGATGCCGTCGAATGGCGAGTCCGGCGCATATGTCTCCGCGGCGGCGATGACGACCTCAGCCGTGTAGTTGAGGCGGCCCAGGTTTTGCACGAGCCGCTCCATGCGGGCGGGATCGCGGTCGAGCGCGGTGACGCTATAGCCTGCCTTGATCAGTTGCGCCGTCTTGCCTCCGGGCGCGGCGCAAAGGTCGAGCACCCGCGCGCCGGGGGATAGCCGCATGAACCGTGCCGGCAGGGCCGCTGCCGCGTCCTGCACCCAAAACCGACCCTCGGCATAACCCGGCAGCTGGTCGACTGCGCGGTCACGCTCCGCCATGCGCACGGTGTCGCCGATGACGGGCGAGGCCTCGAGCCCTTCGACCGGACCCTTGAGCGTGAGGTCGAGCGGCGCGCCCTCGAGGAGCGCACGCGCGAAAGCGTCCATGGCGGCATCACCATAGGCGGCGCGCCACTGGGCGACGAGATGGGCGGGAAACAATGTCGTGGCATCGACCTCGACGCTCTCGCGCCGCCGCTGCGCCTCCCGCAACACGCCATTCATCAGCTTGATCAGGTGCTGGGTCTTCTGATCCGCGCGCATCGCCTCGCCGGCGAGAAAGAGGGCGGAGTGATCGCCCAGGTCAGGAAGGAACAGCAGCTGGGCCAGCGAGAGGTGCAGGATGGCTTCGAACCGGCCCGACTTCTTGGGCACGCCCCGCTGCAGCAGGTCGGCCAGGAGGGCGCGGATGGGGCCATGATAGCGAAGCGCCGTGGTGATCAGACGGTTGGCCACGGCGCGGTCGCGCCCGTCCGGGAGATCAGCCGCCGAAAGCGGCGAAAAGCTCGCGCCCTTGAGGACTTGACCCAGCCTCTCGGCCGCCAGGAGCCGGAGCGGGAGCCCCGGCACGTGCTTTTGTCTTGCCAAACTCAGCCCCAGGGGCCGCGGGTCCGGCGATCATCGCCTTCGGTGAATTGCGGCACTCGCCAGCCACTAGTGCCCTCGCGCGAGGACGTAAAGTCCGCACGGGGACGCGGCCGGTAGCCGCGTGCATCGCGGCCCATTTCGGCGGCGATGCGCTGCAGCGCCTCGATGCGGTTCTCGACCGCAGGATGCGTGGCAAAGAGGTTGTCCATCCGCGCGCCGCTCAGCGGGTTGGTAATGTAAAGATGTGCCATCGCCGGATTGCGTTCGGCCGGCACGTTGACCGTGCGCTGCGCGATCGCCGAAATCTTCTGCAGCGCCGAGGCAAGTGCCATCGGTTCGCCCGAGATCATCGCGCCATCGCGGTCGGCTTCGTATTCGCGCGTCCGGCTCACCGCCATCTGCACCATCGCGGCGGCAAGCGGAGCAAGGAACACCATCAACAGCGCGCCCAGACCGCCCAGCGGATTGTCGCGATTGTTGCCGCCCCCGAAGAAGAGGCCGAACTGGGCCAGCATCGAGATGGCGCCCGCGAGCGTGGCGGTCACCGTCATTGTCAGCGTGTCCCGGTTCTTGATGTGCGCGAGCTCATGGGCCACCACGCCCGCGACCTCCGCCGGGCTCAGCGTATTGAGAAGACCCGACGACACGGCCACCGCCGCGTTCTGCGGGTTGCGTCCCGTGGCAAACGCATTGGGCTGCGCGGTCTCGATGACATAGAGCCTGGGTGTCGGAATCTCCGCGCGCGCGGCAAGCGTCTCAACCATGCGGTAGAGATCGGGGGCGCGACGGGGATCGACTTCCACGGCACCCTGCATGGACAGCACCATCTTGTCGGCGTTCCAGTAGGCGAAGAGGTTGGTGACGGCGGCAACGCCGAACGCGATCAGCATGCCCGACTGACCGCCGATAAAGTAGCCAACCGCCATGAACAGGGCGGTCATGGCGGCAATCAGCACACCGGTCCGGATCAGGTTGAACATGGGCTCGACGGCTCCTCGACGTGAACGCGATACTGGGCAATAAATGGGGACCATGACGGTTCCCCACAAGACCGGCGTCCCGGCGGACACGGACGCAGATGCCGCTGCTGCGGCAAGAGAGCTTACGCCGGCAGCACGGCGCGCCCTCGCCGAAGCGGCCGAACGCCGCAAGCAGATCGACGCGGAGATGGCTGCCCGCCCGCCGGAAAAGGGCGGCCGCGGCGGGCTCGACCCCAACCGCTACGGCGACTGGGAGATCAAGGGCATAACTGCCGATTTCTAGGGAAGGACGGCGAGGCCGCGGGCGCGGGCCGCCCGGGCCAGGGCGTCATCGAACGTGGCAAGGCCGGCGTTGCGCCGTAGCGCGAGTTCCAGATAGGTCGCGTCGTACAGCGTGAGCCCGTCTT
>JBIQKK010000047.1:0-7956 GCA_044506585.1 Hyphomicrobiales bacterium | reverse complement strand
TTGCGCCGTAGCGCGAGTTCCAGATAGGTCGCGTCGTACAGCGTGAGCCCGTCTTCCGACGCCAACCGGTAGGTGGCGTCCCACGCCTGGGCGCTGGTTTCGACATCTATTGAGAGCGAGATATTCTCCAGCAACCGTAGTTGTGCATCCGCGTAGGACGCGGTGATCCGGTTCCTCCGGACCGCCTGCAGGAGCACGTTGGCGATCTCGACGGGGAACAGTTGCGGTACCCAAGCACCCTCTTCGACGACGACTCGGGCGATCTTCTCGGCGTCGGCCGATCGCTCTTCGCGGAGCAGCCAGGCAAGGATCAGGGACGTGTCGACGACCAGCGTCACTTGCGGCCTTCGTCCCGCAGGGTCCTCCAATCGAGCCCGCCGAGTGAGGCGCCGGTTTCATTGCGAAGCTTGATCATGTCTTCGAATGCTCGACGGGCGCGCTCGCGGTCCCGATCGCTCCGCACCGGCACCACCTTCGCCACCGGCTTTCCGTGCCTGGTGATGGTCACCTCTTCGCCTGCCGCAGCGCGCTCGATGACGGCAGAGAAGTGGCTCTTGGCTTCCGCAATGCTGATACTCATGGGTCACTCTCGCGATTATGACCAGAATTTAGGTCATAACCTCCGGCGCTTCAAGCGGCGAGCGTCGTCTTCAGCCCGCCCATCTTGCAGATGAGCTTCCACTCGGCGTCGGTGACCGGTTGCACCGAGAGGCGGCTGAGCTTGACCAGCGCCATATCGGCAAGCTGGGGCGTCTGCTTGATGGTTTCGAGCGTCACGGGTTTGGGCAGGCGCGTATGATGGACAACGTCCACGCACTCCCACACCACCTTGCCCTTGTCGTTGGGCTCGGCAGTCGAATCCGGGTGGGCCGGCGCGACCACCTTCATGATGCCCACGATCTCCTTGCCGATATTGGAGTGGTAGAAGAAGGCAAGGTCGCCCACCTTCATCGCCTTCATATTGTTGCGGGCGGTGAAATTGCGAACGCCGTGCCACTCCTCGACCGGCTTGTTTTCGAGGTCGGTGTAGCTGAACACGTCCGGCTCGGACTTCATCAACCAATAGGCCATCATACGCTCCCGCCGCTAAAGGTGCGCATTGATACATGCATGCCGGGCGCCCGCAACAGACGCACCTCAGTTCGGCAGCCGATTGATGGTGACGCGCCACGGCTTGATGGTCACCTGGTCGAACAGCCCTTCGCGCATGAAGGGGTCGCGGCCGAATATCGCACGCGCCTCCTCGAGCGAAGCCGCCTCGATGACCATAACAGAACCGACGCCCTCGCCCTTGTCGTTGAGGAAGGGCCCTGCGAGCAGCAGGCTGTCGCCGAGCGACTCCAGATGCTGCAGATGCTCGGGGCGTATGGCAATCCGGCGATCGACCGAGTCCGGGCGGTCATGCGCGACAAGGGCGAACAACATTCTAATCCTCGCGTTTGAGCGGGCGGGACATCAGTCCCGCCACGATCCTGGTGATGGTGAGATTGCCGGCGAGCAGCAGGTTGACCGCATCGATGAGCGGCGCGTCAACGCCGGCCTGCCGTGCCAGTAGCTGCGCTACGGGCGCGGTGAACACGCCCTCCGCAAGCGACGATGGCGGTGGCTCGCCGCGGCCAAGCGCAATGCCGTGCTGGTAGTTGCGAGAGAGTTCGGACGTACAGCTCAGCGTCAGGTCCCCGAGCCCCGCCAGGCCCGTCAGCGTCTCGGCCTTGCCGCCAAGGGCCGGGATGATGCGGCCGAGTTCCGCGAAGGCGCGCGCAATCAGCGCCGAACGCGCCGATGCCCCGAGCCGCGCGCCGTCGACCGCCCCTGCCGCCAGCGCATAGACATTCTTGAGCGCGCCTGCGAGCTCGACGCCGATCCTGTCCCCCGCCGCGTAGGGGCGAAAGGTTGGACCGGCGAGGGCTGCGGCAATCTCTTCTGTCGCCCCGTTGTCGTCGCCCGCGAGCGTAACGGCCGTCGGCCGCCCGGCGGCAACATCCCCCGCAAAGCTCGGACCAGAGAGCACGTAGGGGATGGCGGACGGAACAGCCTCGGCGAGCACTTCGCTCTGTCGCCTTAAAGAACCATGTTCCAGGCCCTTGGCCGTCAGCACGACGGGGAGGCCGGCCAGCGGCAGACCTTCGAGCGCAGCGCGACTCGCTTGCGCCGGCACGGCAAGGATCACGAGATCCGCACCGGCATAGGACGTGGCTGCCCGAATGGAGGGGGCGAGCTGTACGCCCGGCAGGTGGCGGCCGCTCGTGTGGCGGGAGTTGATCTCCTCGACCACCGTCTCATCGCGCGCGACGAGCGTGACCGCGCGCGCCGCCATCGCCGCGGCCTGGGCCAGCGCAGTGCCCCAGGCACCGGCGCCGATGATGGTGACGCGCTCAAGCGGCATCGGTTGGCCTCATGTCGGCGCTATCGAGCGGCCATCGCGCTTTCGCCGCGACCTCAAAGCCATCGCGGGCGCCGAGGGCAAGGCGCTCCGCGCCGGCCCATGCGACCATCGCGCCATTGTCGGTACAAAGCGCAACGGGCGGCACGACCAGTCGCGCGCCCGAGCCGGCGGCAGCCGCGCGGAGTCCCTCGCCGATCGCCCTGTTGGCCGCGACGCCACCCGCGACCACCAGCGTCGGCTCCACGCCGGGCAACGCCGCGACGAAGCGCTCGAGCGCGGAGCGGGCGCGAGTGGTGACGATCTCGGTCACCGCCGCCTGGAACGACGCGCAGATGTCGGCGACGTCCCGATCGGTCAGCGGCGCAATCTCTTCGGCGGCGAGCCGCACGGCGGTTTTCAGCCCCGAAAAGGAGAAATCGAGCCGGTCTTCCTTCAGTAGCGGTCGCGGGAACCGGAAGCGCGCCTGATCGCCCGAGAGCGCCATGCGCTCGACCGCCGGTCCGCCGGGACTGCCCAGGTCGAGCAGTTTGGCCACCTTGTCGAACGCCTCGCCCAGGGCATCGTCGATCGTTGTACCCCAGCGTTCGTACGAACCGACGCCGCGGACCAGCACGAACTGGCTATGCCCGCCCGAGACCAGCAGCAGCAGATAAGGGAAGGCCAACCCATCGGTCAGCCGCGCGGTAAGCGCATGGGCCTCGAGATGATTGACCGCAATGAGCGGCTTATCGAGGGCGGCCGCCAGGGCTTTTGCCGTGGTCAGCCCGACCAGCACGCCGCCGATCAGCCCTGGTCCGGCCGTTGCCGCAATGCCGTCCAGTGCCCGCAGCGGCACGCCCGCTTCCTCGGCGGCGCGCGCGATGATGTGGTCGAGATGGCTGACATGGGCGCGTGCCGCGAGTTCGGGAACGACACCGCCATAGGGCGCGTGCTCGGTCCACTGGCTGCGCACGATCGTGCTGAGGATCGTCCCGCGTCCGTCGGCGTCGCGTTCGACGATCGCGGCGGCCGTTTCATCGCAGCTGGTTTCTATGCCCAGAAGCCGCATTGCGCGCGATATCCTCAAGGTCTAAGGCGTGCCATCGACCGGAGCGTTCCAGCACGTGCGACGCAAGTTGCGGGTCGGAAACGCGACAGACAAAACGCAGGCAGACTGCCGCTTCCGGGCGCGGGGACTGCTTAAGGTGGAGCCGCCGACTTTGCAATCGCCCCCCTTTTTGCGCATCGGCAGCCGCGGTTCGCCGCTGGCGCTGGTCCAGGCGCGGCTGGTGCAGCGGCTGCTGGCGGAGGCCCATCACGTCCCGCCCGAAGCCATCGAGATCCGGACCATCGCGACGACCGGCGATAAGCTGACCGACGCACCGCTGAGCGAGGTGGGGGGCAAGGGTCTCTTCTCCAAGGAGATCGAGGCGGCCCTGGAGGCCGGTGAAATCGACCTCGGTGTCCATTCCAGCAAGGACATGGCGACCGCGCTGCCCGACGGCCTTGTCCTCGCGGCCTTTGTTGAGCGCGAGGATATCCGCGACGCCTTCGTCTCGGTGGCCTACCCTTCCCTTGAGGCCTTGCCGCCGGGGGCAAAGCTCGGCTCGTCCTCGATCCGGCGCGCTTCACAGATGTTGCGGCACCGCCCTGATCTGACGATCGTGCCCTTCCGCGGCAATGTGGATACGCGCTTGCGGAAGCTCCGCGAGGGGGTCGCCGACGCCACTTTGCTGGCCGTTGCCGGCCTGAACCGGCTCGGCCGGCAGGCTGAGATAACAGCTTATCTCGATGCCGAGACTTTCCTGCCGGCGCCGGCGCAAGGCGCCATCGGCATCGAAATCCGGCAGAACGACGCGCGCACCGCTGAACTGATTGGCCCGCTCAACCACGCCGCGACAGCGACCACCGTGGCCGCCGAAAGGGCGCTGCTCGGTGCCCTCGATGGCTCGTGCCGGACCGCCATCGGCTGCGTCAGCCATCTGGCCGACCACACTCTGTCGCTGCGCGGCCAGATCCTGTCCCCCGACGGCAAGATCGCTATCGAAGCGCGGCACACGGGTCCGGCCACGGCGCCCCAGATTATCGGCCACGAACTGGGCCAAATCCTCCGCGACAAGGCCGGTTCAGACTTCTTCAAGCTGTTCCCCGGATAACAGGTCAATGGTCAGACTGCTCGTCACCCGGCCCGAACCCGATGCGAGCGAAACCGCTGCGCGCCTTCATGCGCTGGATATCGAAGCCGTGGTCGACCCCTTGCTCATTGCTGAACTCCTGCCGACCACCCTGCCGGGCAGCGACGGCTTTGCGGCCATGGCCGTGACCAGCGCCAATGCCTTGCGAGCGCTGCGCGACCGGGGGGAACTGCCCCGCCTCCTGAAGCTTCCCCTTTATGCCGTCGGCGATCGGACTGCGGCGATGGCGCGGGATATGGGCTTTGCAGACGTCACGAGTGCCAATGGCGATTTCCGCGATCTCGTCGCTTTGCTTGCCCGGGCGAACCTCACGGGACCCTTGCTCTATCCCGCCGCGCGCGACCAGTCGGGCGATCTCGCCAAAGCCCTCGCACCGCACGGCGTCATGGTCATCACCACGCCGGTCTATGCGATGAACCCCGCCCCGCGCCTGACCGTCGCCGACGACATGCCCAGCGTTGACGGCGCCCTGTTTTATTCCCGCCGCACGGCGCAGACCTTCGTCTCGCTGGCGCCCGGCAGTGTGGACCGGAAGCGGCTGGGTGTGCTCTGCCTCTCGGAAGCCGTTGCCGAACCGCTGATCGGCGCCCATTTCGTGAGGGTGAGCCTTGCCGACCATCCCAGCGAAGAGGCCATGATGGCGCTCGCGCTCTCTTTCGCGCGGGACCAGAAAGCGGGCATGATCGGGAAATGAAGGATGACGTCCATGGCTGACCGCTCGACCGGTCCCGTCCAACCCCCGGTGATCGATCTTACGGCGCGCAATACCAATGCGCGGCCGGAGGAACGGCCGCCGCAGCCCGAGACACCGCGGACCTCGCGTCGTCCGGGGCTGGATTTCGATCTGAGCGACGCCAACTGGCCACTGCTCGGGGGTGTCGCTGTGGCGGGTGCATTGCTTGGCACCCTCCTCACCTATCTCGTCGCCAATGCCCTGCCGCTGCCCACGCGTGGGCCCGATCTTCCCGATCTCACTCCCGAGCTCACCGCCCAGGGCGAGAAGATCGATGCACTGTCGGCGAGCCTGACCGCCCTGCAGCAGAGCACGACCAAAACACAGGTCTCGCTGGACGCAACCATCGCCCAGCTCGATTCCGGCTTCGCCAGTGCCAACCAGGCCATCGAGGACGTGCGGGCGGCGATTCCGGAAATGCCGGCGCCGGTCGATCTCACCCCGCTTGAAACGCAGTTGCGCACCCTCAAGGCGCAGGTCGATGCGATCGCGGCCGGGGCGTCGGGTGCCGATGCGGGGGTCATCGCGGATTCCATTGCGAGCCTCGAGACCGGCATTTCGAGCCTCACCACCCGCCTCAATGGCGTCGACTCCACCGTTGCCGCGCTCCGCACCGATCTCGACGCAGCCCGCGACACATTGAGCGAGCACATCGAAGCCGCCTTGCCCAACGAAGTCGGGCCGGCGCTCAAGCTGCCGCTGATTCTTTCGGGGCTCGAAGGCGCCTTCGCGACCGGGCGTCCGTTTGCTGCCGAGATCGAGACGCTGCATTCAGTCCTGCCCGATTTCGCCGTGCCGCCGACCCTGAGCGCTGCGGCGCCGTCGGGCCTGATCCGCCCGGACGCGCTGTTCCAGAAATTCGAACGGGCGCTGCCCGAGATCCTCGCGGCGCGCGACACGTCCAATGCCGATTGGACCCAGAGCGCCATCGACTGGGCGAAGTCGATCCTCGCCCTGCGCCCGGCCGAAGAGATTGAAGGCGACAGCCCCGAAGCAGTCATCTCGCGGCTCGAGGCGGCGATGGAGCGGCGCGATTACCCCGCTGCGCTGGCGCTTCTCAACGCCCTGCCCCAGCCCATGCAGGATCAGGCAACTTTGGTCGGCGCCGACATCCGCGCCCACGCCGCCGCCAGCAAGCTCGTTGCCGATCTGCGCGCCCGCGCCCTCACCACGGCGACCGCCGCGCCATGATCCGCGTCGCCACCTGGATCATTGTCAGCCTGCTGCTCACCGCGGGCATCGCCTGGCTGATCAGCCTGCCGGGCACCGCGATGATCGAAATCGCCGGCTACAGGCTACAGCCCAAGCTGGGCATGGCCGCCCTCGTATTTGCCGCGGCCATCGCAGCGGTGGTTCTCGCCTGGTCGATCGTGCGCCGCATCCTCGACGCACCGCGCTACTTCGCCGAACTCAACCGCAGGCGCCGGCGCGAAGTCGGAGTCGCGGCGCTATCTGACGGCTTCATTGCACTCCAGGCCGGCGATCCGAGCCGGGCCCGCGTGCTCGCCCGCGAAGCGCGCAGCAACCTGCCGCGCAACCATGCCGCCCAATTGCTCGAAGCCCGCTCGGACCTCGCGCTCGGCGATATGCAATCGGCCCGTGAGCACTATCGCGCGCTGATCTCCAACAAGAAGACGGCGGTCGCCGCACTTGCCGGCCTCTACGAACAGGCGCGCGCCCAGGGCCGCGTCGATGCCGCGCTCAACTTCGCCCAGAAAGCGGTGGCGCTCGCACCGCAAACGCGCTGGGCGTCCGATGCCGTGCTCGACGATCTGACGCGCCGCGGCCAGTGGGAACTTGCGCTCGCCCGCGTTGGCAGCGAAAGCGCCACCACGCGCGAGGAAAAGATGATCAAGCGGCGCAAGCAGGCTGTGATCGAAACCGCCCTCGCCCGCGAGCAGGTCGATACCAATCCGCTGAGCGCGCTCGACCACGCGACCGTCGCACTGAAGCTCCTGCCCGATTTCGTGCCGGCGGCGCTGATTGCCGCGCGCATTCAGTCGAACCGCGGCGACGTGCGCAAGGCCATGAGCCTGCTCCGCCGGGTCTGGCGCGCCACCTCCCATCCGCATATCGCGATGCTCTATGCCAACGCCCAGCCCGGGACCTCCGCGGTCGATCGGTTGAAGCGCGTGCGCGAGCTGATCGACACCCCTCCGCCCAACCGGCCGGCGGCGATCGTCCTCGCTCGCGCCGCGGTGGATGCGTACGACTGGGTGACGGCGCGCAATGCCCTCGCCGGCTATTCGGTCGCCGACCCGACGCAGGCCGTGTGTCTGTTGATGGCCGAGATCGAGGAGGGCCAGAACGCCGACCAGGGCAAGGCACGCGAATGGCTCGCCCGGGCCGTCCGCGCCCCGGCCGACCCGGTGTGGGTCGCCGACGGAATCACCTCGGACGAATGGGAGCCGGTCTCGCCCGTCAGCGGCGCCCTCGATGCGTTCGAGTGGCGCGTCCCCCTGGCCACCACCGGCCTCAAGGCGGAGCAGCTGCGGGCCCCTGGCGAAAGGCTGCCCGCGCCAGTCCCGCCGCCCGAAACTTCGCTTGCGCCCCAACCGGGCGCCCAGTAAAAGACCCCCGCTTCCGGGCCCCGCCCGCGTCGCCGCTTTAGCTCAGTTGGTAGAGCACATCATTCGTAATGATGGGGTCGCGTGTTCGAGTCA
>JBIQKK010000154.1:0-3040 GCA_044506585.1 Hyphomicrobiales bacterium | reverse complement strand
TCCTCGGCGAGAACCGCGCAGTGGGCGCTGCACTGCTCGCGGTGGATTCGAGCAAATGAAGCCCGAGAGCGCGCGCCACGCCGCCGAGGCATTGCGCGCCAACGACCGCGACCGCTATTTCGCAACGCTGGTGCTGCCGCCGGAGGCCCGCGACGCCGTCACGGCACTCTACGCCTTCAACGCCGAGATCGCCTCGATCCGCGACCGGGTTGCCCGAGAGCCCGCCGCGGGCGAGATCCGCCTCCAATGGTGGATGGACGCGCTGACGGGGGAGGGCCACGGTGCCGTCCGCCAGAACCCGCTCGCCGACGCATTGCTCGATGCCGTCGCCGCCTATGGCCTGCCGGTGCCGGCGCTCACGCGGCTGCTCACCGCCCGCCGTTTCGATCTCTACCACGACCCGATGCCCGACATTCCGACCTTCGAGGGTTATGCCGGCGACACGCATTCGGCGCTCTATCAGCTCGCCGCGATGATCCTCAATGGGGGCCGTCCGATCGACAACGGCGATGCCGCCGGACATCTCGGCGTGGCCCATGCCCTCATCGGGCACCTGCGCGCCTTCGGCTACAACGCCAGCCAGGGCCGCATCTATCTGCCGTGGAGCGTGTTCGCCGCGCACGGCATCGCCGAGAACGATGTTCTATCGGGCAAGGACGCACCGGGCCTGCCGGGTGCCCTCGCTCAGCTCGCCGAGCTGGCTGCCGATCACCTGGACAAGGCGGAGGCAGCGATCCCGTTGCTGCATCGGCCTCTTCGCGCGGGCATGGCGCCGGTCGCGCTGCTGCGCGCCGAGCATCGCGCGCTCGACTTCACGACGCCCTTCGCACCTCCCGCGTCCATCCCTGATTGGCGGAAGATCGCGGCACTCGCCTGGTGGAAGCTGCGGAACGCCTAGGCCCAGGCCGCGATATCGGCCAGCGCCCGCCGGCTCATGGCCTTCTTCTTGGCCAATGCCTTCTCCGGGCCGCGCCAGCGGCCCTCGTGATCGTCGGGCCTCGTGACGGTTACCGGTGGCAACAGGCCGAAATTGACGTTCATGGGCTGGAACGAACGCGGCCCCGGTTCGCCCTCCGCCGCGATATGCCCGCCCAGGATGTGATCGAACAGCGCGCCCAGCGCCGTTGTCGGCACGGGTGCGTCGACGACCTCGCCCCGCGCCTCTGCTGCTGCCATGCGTCCCGCCACCAGTCCGATCGCGGCGCTCTCGACATAGCCTTCGACTCCGGTGATCTGCCCCGCAAAGCGCAGGCGCGGCATCGCTTTCAGCCGCAGCTGGCGGTCGAGCACCTTGGGCGAATTGAGAAAGGTGTTGTGGTGCAGCCCGCCCAGCCGCGCGAACTGCGCGTTCTCGAGCCCCGGGATCAGCCGGAAAATCTCGGCCTGCCGCCCGTATTTGAGCTTGGTCTGGAACCCCACCATGTTCCACAGCGTGCCCAGCGCATTGTCCTGCCGGAGCTGGACGATCGCGTAGGGCTTCACCGCCGGATTGCGCGGATTGGTCAGCCCCACCGGCTTCAGCGGGCCCCAGCGCAGGGTGTCGCGCCCGCGCTCGGCCATCACCTCGATCGGCAGGCAGCCGTCGAAATAGGGCACGTTCTCCCATTGATGATAGACGTGCTTCTCGCCCGTCAGCAGCGCATCGACGAAGCGGTTGTACTGCGCCTCGTCCATGGGACAGTTGAGATAATCCGCGCCGGTGCCGCCCGGCCCCGCCTTGTCGTAGCGCGACTGGCGCCAGGCGATCTCCATATCGATCGACTCGCCGTGGACGATCGGCGCGATCGCGTCGAAAAACGCCAGCTCCGCCTCGCCCGTCAGCGACTGGATCGCCTCGGCCAGCGGCCGCGAGGTGAGGGGACCCGTCGCGACGATCACATTGTCCCACTCGGCCGGCGGCAATCCGGCGATCTCGCCGAATTCGACCGCAATGTTGGGATGGGCCCGGACCGCCGCCGTCACCGCATCGGAGAACGCCACGCGATCGACCGCCAGGGCGCCGCCGGCGGGGAGCTTGTGCGCATCGGCCATTCGCATGATGAGCGAACCGCAGCGCCGCATCTCCTCGTGCAGCAGTCCCACCGCATTGTGCTCGTGGTCGTCCGACCGGAACGAGTTGGAGCAGACCAGTTCGGCGAAACCGCCCGTCAGATGCGCCTCGGTCAGCTTGGCCGGCCGCATCTCGTGCAGAACCACCTGCGCGCCGGCCCCGGCCGCCTGCCAGGCAGCTTCCGATCCTGCAAGGCCCGCGCCGATAATATGTATGGGTTGTCTCGACATCGCGCGCGTCCTAGCAAGGGTGCCAGAGAGGCGCAACGCGGGAGCCTGCGGCATGTCGATCACGCTTTGGGGCCGCGACAGCTCCGCCAATGTCCAGAAGGTGCGCTGGGCGCTCGCCGAGCTCGGGCTCAGCTACGAGCACATTCCGCTCGGCGGCAAATATGGCGGCAACCGCGAGCCGGACTATCTCGCCCTCAACCCCAACGGCCTCGTGCCGACCCTGCGCGATGGCGACCTCATCGTCTGGGAAAGCCACGCCGTCGTCCGCTACCTGGCGGCCACCTACGGCTCGGGCAGCCTCTGGCCGGAGTCGCCCACCGGCCGCGCCCATGTCGATCAGTGGACCGACTGGACGGCGAGCACCTTTCAGCCGGCCTGGCTGGGTGTCTTCTGGAAGTTCTACCGCACGCCGCCGGACCAGCGGGACGCTGCCGCGATCGAGGCGGCGATGACCGCGGCCGAGCGCTGCTTTGCGATTATGGACAGGCGGCTGTCGGAAACGCCGTTTCTCGGCGGGCCGCAATTGACCTACGCCGACATCGCGGCGGGCGTGGCGATGTTCCGATGGACCAAGATGGGTATCGAGCGCCACCACCATGCGGGGGTCGAGGCCTGGGTGGAGCGGCTACGGGCTCGCGACGCCTACCGGACGACGGTCGAGCTCGATTTCTCGGAGTTCGCCGGGCGTCTCGCCTACTAGCCCCGAAAAGCAAAACGCCCGCTGCCTTTAGAAGGAAGCGAGCGTTCGGATCGGATGTGC
>JBIQKK010000153.1:0-3043 GCA_044506585.1 Hyphomicrobiales bacterium | reverse complement strand
TGGGCAGGCCATAGCCGCGATAGCCCATGGCGATCTTGGCCACGAGCCGCAAATGGGACGTAATGAGTTTCTGGGCCGCCTCGGGATCCTCATGCTCCTTGTAGCGCTTGGCGAGCATGAACTCCTCGTCGGGCTCCAGCATCGGAAATTTCCGAATCTCCTGGAGGTAGCGACTGAGGCCGCCCTCAGTGGAGAGAACAGGCAGATTGGATTGGGCCATTCAAGCACCCCCTTCAGATTTCCCCCGCGCGTCCGCGGCGGGATTTGCCCCTGGCGTCCAAAACGGCACACCGGAGGACGTGGGCAATATATAGGTCCAAAGGCGGCCTTGATAAGGCCGCGAGACCCGGGTGACGGGAGCGCAATGCCCGGACAGAGCGGGGGTTCCCTACCGGGCAAACGCCCTGTCATAGGGCTCGAGGGCGGCTGCGAGCCCGGCAAGGTCGGGGGGCAGGGGGGCTTCGAAGGCCAGTTCCTCGCCGGTGAGCGGATGCTCGAAGCCGAGCTCGGACGCATGAAGGGCCTGGCGGCCGAGGCCCTCGACGATGGCACGAAGGTGATCGGGCAGGCGGCGGGATTTGGTGGCGTAGCCGGTGGCGTAGATCGGATCGGCAACCAGCGGGTGGCCGATATGGGCCATGTGCACGCGAATTTGATGGGTGCGGCCGGTTTCGAGCTCGCAGCGGATCCGGGTGATGTCCCAGCCTTCGCCGCCATAGCGGGCCTCGACGGCATAATGGGTGATCGCTTCGCGGCCGTCGCGGCGGACGGCCTGCTTCAGCCGGTTGTTCTGGTCGCGGCCGAGGGGCGCGTCGACGGTGCCGCGGCCCTGCTGCGTGCGGCCCCAGGCGAAGGCGGTGTAGGCGCGATGGAGCGGACCGGTGCGGCCGTGGTCGGCGAACTGCGCCGCGAGGTGCGCCATTGCCGCCTCGGTCTTGGCGGCGACCATCACGCCGGAGGTGTCCTTGTCGAGGCGGTGCACGATGCCGGGACGCTTGACGCCATTGATGCCGGGCAGGGTGCCCTTGCAGTGGAAGAGCAGGGCGTTGACCAGGGTGCCGTGCGCGGCGCCGGGGGCAGGGTGGACCACCATCCCGACGGGCTTGTCGATCACGATCAGGGCGTCGTCCTCGTAGAGGATGTCGAGCGGGATATCCTCCGGTTCGGGGTCGGGATCCTCGGGAGGCGGGGCGGCGAGGACGAGGGCATCGCCCGACTTCACCTTCGTTCGGGGCTCCGTGGCGGTTTGTCCATTGATCGCGACCGCCCCCGCCAGTATCAGGTCCTTGATGCGGTTGCGCGAGAAGGCCGGGAGCGCCCTGGCCAGCACGGCATCGAGCCGGCCTCCGGCCAGCGCCGCATCGACCTCGACCGCATATTCATCGTCTTCAGCCCCGGATGCCTGCATGAGCGACACTCAGCCCCAGAACCTGACGCCCGAGGCGCGGGAGATCATCGCGCGGGCGCGCAAATCCTTCCTGTTCTCGATCGGACTGCTCATCGTGGGCTTTCTCGCTATCGGCGGGGCGCTGATCTACCGGTCGGCGACGATGGGCGGCGGCGGCAGTTCCACCGGCGCCGACTACGCCATCGCTTCGCTCAAGATTCCGAGCGGCGCGGAGGTGGTATCGGCTGTGGCGGCAGACGGCAAGGTCACGGTGACCTACAGGGCCGGGGCGGCGACCAGCGTGCGGATCTTCGACGGCAAGACGGGCGAGATGATCCGGGAGATCCCGGTCGTCAGCGAATAGCCGCCGCCTGGGCTAGGTCCGGTTCTGGATTTCGCGGAGGGCGGCGAGACGGTCCGATACCGCGCTCTGGCCGACGGGGTCGGGGGTGCGCTGGGGCGGCGGGGCGAGGTCTTCGTCCGCATATTTCTGGACGCGGTCGAGGAGGGACTCCTCAGAGTCCGGCTGCTCGCCTTCAACGGCGTAGACGAGGCGGCTGACTTCGGAGGCGATGTCGTTGAGCTTTTCGCGCAGGTGCGCCTGCTCGACGCGGTCGCTGTCCCAATCGGCCATGATCGTTGCTTCGACGGTGAGCACCTGGGTCCGCAGGCGCTCGAGTTCGTCCTCGATGGCGAGCTTTTCGGCCAGGAGCTGTTCGCGCTGACCGTCGACGGTCTCGACGACCTTGGCGGTGTCGGCGAGGGCGGTTGCGGTGCGTTGTTCGGCCTCGGCGGCACGGGCCTCGGCTTCGATGGCGGAGGATTGTGCTTCGGTAGCGGCGTCGTCCTTGCGGGCAAGGGCGGCGCGGAGTTCGGCGGCAGCGGAAGCGGCGTCAGCAGTGCGCTTGTCGGACGTTTCGAGCTGGGCGATGAGGGAGCGGTTCTGGGTTTCGAGGAAGGCCGCGCGCTTGCGCTCGGCTTCGAGCTTGGCGAGCAGCACGTCCATATCGGTGTTGTAATCGCCCGACAGGGCCTTGCCATCGACGTCGATGGACCGCGGGGTCTTGCCGCGCAACGCCTCGCGCGCGGTTTCGAGCTGGGCGGATTTGTCGGCGTATTCGCGGTCGCGCATGCGCAGGCGCTGGGCGAGGTCGGCGCCTTCTTTCTCAAGATCGAGAATACGGCGTCGCAGTTCGGTCTCGCGCTCTTCGAGCTCGCGGATCTGCTGGAGCTGGCTCTCGCGCTCGTCGCGGATGGCGCCGACTTCATTGCGCTTGCGGTTGATGTCGCGGAGCTGGTCGCTCAGCCGGCGCCGAAGGGCCTCGACGTGCATTTCGAGGCGGCGCGTGGAGAGGGCGAATTCGGCGCGCAACTGGTCCTTGTCGGCGCGGAATTCGGCCATCGTGATGGGGGTTGCGGCTTCTATGCGCTTCTTGGTGAGACGCACCGCACGGCCCCAGACGGCGGGCATGATGGCAAGCGCGACGAGGCTGGCGATCAGCAGCCCCAACGCGAAGTACATGATGTTCTCAATGCCCATGGTAAGGCCCCGACACTGGCCCGATCATAGCAACACGGCCCCGATCGAACGATGACAAAGACGGCGACGCATCGCCATCTTAGCCAGTGATTAACGTTAAGGGGAAGGGGAGGAGG
>JBIQKK010000046.1:15421-21072 GCA_044506585.1 Hyphomicrobiales bacterium | reverse complement strand
CGTAGAGGGTCCCCACCGCGTCCCGGACGGGAGCCAGATCGGCAATATGAACCAGAGGTTCGCTCATCCGACGCTGCCCTCCAGCGAAATGCTGATCAGCTTCTGCGTCTCGACCATGAACTCCATCGGCAGATGCTGCAGCACGTCGCGCACGAAGCCGTTGACGATCAGCGCCACGGCTTCTTCCTCGCTCAGCCCGCGCTGCTGGCAATAGAACATCTGGTCGTCCGAGATCTTGGACGTCGTCGCCTCGTGCTCGAACACGGTGCTTGCGTTGCGGCTCTCGATATAGGGCACGGTGTGCGCCCCGCACTTGTCGCCGATCAGCAGGCTGTCGCACTGCGTGAAGTTCCGCGCGCCCTTGGCCTTGGCGTGCGAGGACACCTGCCCGCGATAGGTGTTGTCCGAGAACCCCGCCGCAATGCCCTTGGAGATGATCCGGCTTGTCGTGTTCTTGCCCAGGTGCACCATCTTGGTGCCGCTGTCGACCTGCTGGTAGCCGTTGGAAATCGCGATCGAGTAGAACTCGCCGCGGCTGTTGTCCCCACGCAGGATGCAGCTGGGATACTTCCAGGTGATGGCCGAACCTGTCTCCACCTGCGTCCAGCTGATCTTGGAATTGTCGCCCCGGCAGTCGCCGCGCTTCGTCACGAAGTTATAGACGCCGCCCTTGCCTTCCTTGTCGCCGGGGAACCAGTTCTGGACGGTCGAGTACTTGATCTCGGCGTCCTTCATGGCGACGAGCTCGACCACCGCGGCGTGCAGCTGGTGTTCGTTGCGCGCCGGCGCCGTGCAGCCTTCGAGGTACGAGACGTAGGCGCCTTCGTCGGCGATCAGCAGCGTGCGTTCGAACTGGCCCGTCTTGGCCTCGTTGATACGGAAATAGGTCGAAAGCTCCATCGGGCAGCGGACGCCCGGCGGGATGTAGCAGAACGAGCCGTCGGTGAAGACCGCCGAGTTCAGCGTTGCATAGTAGTTGTCGGTCGGCGGCACGACCGAGCCCAGATACTGCTTCACAAGTTCGCCATGCTCGCGGATCGCTTCGCTGATGGAACAGAAGATGATGCCCATCTTCCTCAGCTCGTCCTGGAACGTCGTTGCAACCGACACGGAGTCGATCACCGCATCGACGGCGACCTTGGGTTGCTCGACGCCGGCCAGCAGCTCGCGCTCCCTGAGCGGCACGCCCAGCTTCTCGTACATCTCGATCAGTGCGGGATCGACCTCGTCCAGCGACTTCGGCCGCGGCGCGTTCTTGGGCGCCGCGTAGTAGTACATGTCCTGGAAGTCGATCTTGGGATAGTGAACGCGCGCCCAGGTCGGCTCGTCCATCGTCAGCCAGCGGCGATAGGCGTCGAGCCGCCATTCGAGCATCCACTCGGGCTCGCCCTTCTTGGCTGAGATGAAGCGGATGGTGTCCTCGTTCAGCCCCTTGGGCGCCTTGTCCGACTCGATGGGCGTTTCGAACCCGTACTTGTACTTGTCGACGTCGAGTGCCAGCACGCTCGCGACCGTCTCGTGTTCGATCTCGTCCTTGAGCGTGGGGATCGTGTCTTTGTAATTCGTCTCGGCCATTGATCTTGTCCTAGGCCGCGCTGGCGCGGCGTTCGCGGTGCCGGTTGAGCACCTCACTTAGTCCTTCGAGAAAGGCGTCGATATCCGCCGCCGTCGTATTCCAGCCCACGCTCAGACGCATGGCGCATTCGGCGAGTTCGGGCGCAACGCCCATCGCCTTGAGCACGTGGCTCGGGCCAACCTTGCCCGATGAACATGCCGACCCCGAGGAGATGGAGATGCCTTTGAGGTCGAGCCCCATCATCGCCACGGCGTTCTTCAATCCCGGCACGGCGAAATCGAGCGTATTGCCGATCCGCTCGGCCCCTTCCCCGAAAATCACCGCGTTCGGTGCCAGGGCCCGCAACCCGTCGACCGCCCGTGCGAGGGTGCTGTCGGTCCCGGCCGCGCGATAGCGCGCCGGAAAGGCCTCCGCTGCCGCGCCGAACCCGGCGATGAGCGCCGCGGCTTCCGTTCCCCCGCGCCGGCCGGTCTCCTGCCCGCCCCCGGGGATCAGCCGCACCTGGTCCGCATGTCCCTTCATCAGCAGAGCGCCGACGCCCTGCGGTCCACCGATCTTGTGTGCGCTGACAGCCATCATGTCGGGTGCGCGGCCGGCAAAATCCAGTGCGAGCTTCCCGAAAGCCTGGACGGCATCGACGAACAGGTAATGCGGTGACGTGCCGACCAGCACTTCGATCCGGTCGATCGGCTGGATCACGCCCGTCTCGTTGTTCACCAGGTGCACGGCCACCAGCAGCCTGGCGCCGAGCGAGTCGGCTGCGGCCATCGCCGAGGCGATCTCCTCGATCCGGATCACCCCATTGCCGTCGAGCCCGACGGTGGTCACCGGCAGTCCCGTGGCCTCGGCGGCCTTCGCCACCGCCGCGTGCTCTCCGGCAGAGACGATGATTCCCTGCACGTTCAGTGCCTTGGCACCGCCAACGATCGCCTGCGTGATCGCCTCGGTTGCCGAACCGGTGAAAACCACCTGCTCGCGCGTCGCCCCGGCGAGCTGCGCCACTTTGGCGCGTGCGTCGTCGACGACGGCCCGCAGGGCCCGGCCGTGGCCGTGCACGGAGGAGGGATTCCCCGTCATTTCCAGTGTCTTGAGCACCGCATCGCGGGCTTCGGGCAGCAATGGCGCCGAGGCGTTGTGGTCGAGATATGTGACGCTCGCGCTCATCCGCACATTCCCGGCACGCGCTCGCGCACCGCCCGGCTCAATTTCCTTGAATTTCGAAGGGCGCATTCTGTAGAAGGAGCGCTCGCCGAACCCGGCTAACGGGCAGTTTTTCCGCTCGTCTGCCGCCGAAAAGTCAGTTTCGAATAATTCTAATCTGACTTTTCGAGCCCTGTTTTAGGGAGGGGCGGCACCTTAGTCAAGCCGGACTCCCGGCACCGTGCGCGGGTTTCCTGCCCCGTTCGGCCAGTGGAAACGACATATGCCAGAAGTCATCTTCAACGGGCCCGAGGGCCGCCTCGAAGGCCGTTATCAGCCCGGCAACTCTCCCAACGCACCGATCGCGATCGTGCTCCATCCGCACCCCGAATTCGGGGGCACGATGAACAACCAGATCGTCTACAACCTGTTCTATATGTTCGCCAAACGCGGCTTTTCGGTGCTGCGCTTCAATTCGCGCGGCGTCGGCCGGTCGCAGGGCCTGTTCGATCACGGCATCGGCGAATTGTCGGACGCGGCGTCGGCACTCGACTGGCTGCAATCGCTCAACCGCGAGTCGCGCGGCTGCTGGATCGCCGGGTTCTCGTTCGGCGCCTGGATCGGCATGCAACTGCTGATGCGCCGGCCCGAGGTGGAAGGCTTCATCTCGGTGGCCCCGCCGGAGAATCTCTACGACTTCTCGTTCCTCGCCCCCTGCCCCTCGTCCGGACTCATCATCCATGGCGACAAGGATCGCGTCGCGCCACCGGCGTCGGTCCAAAAGCTCGTCGACAAGCTCAAGACCCAGAAGGGCATCACCATTGAGCAGCAGATCATGGAAGGCGCCAACCACTTCTTCGAGGGCCGGATCGAGGAATTGACCGAACGCTGCGCCGAATATCTCGACCGGCGCCGCGCGGATATCGCGGCGGGCAAGGGGCGCTAGCCATACGCCCCGGACCTCCTTCGAAAAGCTCAGGATGGGGGTCGAGGGGCGTTAGCCTCATGGTGAGCTTGTCGAACCACGGGTCGAACAGAAGGCGCTAGGCAATGGCCGCCAAATTCAAATCAGACTTCCTCAACGTCCTCGATCAGCGCGGTTTCATCGCGCAATGCAGCAATTTCGAGGGTCTCGACGCCCTGGCCGCGGCGGGGCCGATCACGGGCTACGTCGGCTACGATGCGACCGCCACCAGCATCCATATCGGCAACCTCATCACCGTGACGATGCTCTACTGGCTGCAGGAGACCGGCCACAAGGCGATCAGCCTGATGGGCGGCGGCACCTCGATGGTGGGCGATCCCTCCGGCCGGACCGACCAGCGCGGCATGCTGACGGTCGAGCAGATCGCGGCGAATATCGAAGGCATCAAAAAGGTTTACGGCCGAATCCTCAACTATGGTGGGTCGAACCCGGCCATCATGGTCAACAATGCCGACTGGCTGCTCAAGCTCAACTATGTCGAGTTCCTGCGCGACGTCGGCCGCTACTTCTCGGTCAACCGCATGCTCAGCTTCGACAGCGTCAAGCTGCGGCTGGACCGCGAGCAGTCGCTGAGCTTTCTCGAATTCAACTACATGGTCATGCAGGGCTACGACTTCGTCGAGCTCAACCGCCGTTACGGCTGCACGCTGCAGATGGGCGGCTCGGACCAGTGGGGCAACATCATCAACGGCGTCGACCTCAGCCAGCGGATGGGCGGCCCCGAGCTGTTCGCGCTGACGACGCCCCTGCTCACCAAATCGTCAGGCGAGAAGATGGGCAAGTCGGCCTCCGGGGCGGTCTGGCTCAATGCCGATCTCTTCAGCCCCTACGACTTCTGGCAGTACTTCCGGAACACGGAGGACGCCGACGTCGGCAAGTGGCTGCGCATCTTCACGCGCCTGCCGCTCGATGAGATCGCGCGGCTGGAGGCGGTCCAGGGCAACGAGCTCAACGAATCCAAGAAGGTGCTGGCGACCGAAGTCACCGCGATCGTCCACGGCCGCGAGGCGGCCGAGGCTGCGGCCGAGACGGCCCGTGCCACATTCGAGGAAGGCGCTATCGACCTGTCGCTGCCCACGACCGACGTGTCCCGCGCCGAGCTCAAAGCCGGCATCGGGCTCCTGTCGGCGCTGGTGACCGCAGGCCTTGCGGCCTCGAACGGCGAGGCCCGGCGCTCGATCCAGGGCGGCGCCGTGCGGGTCAACGACCAGCCGGTCACCGACGAGCGCGCCACTCTGACCGAAGCGCATGTGCTCCCCGAAGGTGTGATCAAGCTTTCGGTCGGCAAGAAGAAGCACGCCCTGCTCCGCGCCGTCTGACGCTACTCGACCCTGGGCGCTTCCTTGGCGCGGTACTCGAACAGACCGCGGAAGGCGCCCGGGGCCAGCAGCGACAGCGGATTGACCTTGAAATCCGGCTTGTCGAGCGGCCCCCGCACGGCAAACGTGATGCCCCACATGCCGTTGTTGCCGCCGCCGAACAGCTTGCCGAAGGCGTTGTTGATGCCGAACATCGGCACGAACGTCCCGACGAGGTCGTACTGCTTCTTGTCGGTGTAGATGAAGCCCTCGCCCGATCCGCCGACGCTGTCCCCGCTCACCACTGCCTCGACGATCTGGATACGATCCACCCGGCGGACGAACTCCGCCTTGGCGCTGTCGAAGACCAGCGAGTTCCCGCCGCGCAGCAGCCTGCGCGACTCCGGATGTCCCTCGACGAGCAAGGACAGGTTCTTTTCGTCGACGATCGCGAAATTCTTGAGATTGAGGGCGCCGTTGTCGACCTTGGTCTCGGTATTCTGTGCGAGCACGAGGCTGCCCGCACCGCCCTGAATCTGCGGGTAGGTTCCGATGAAGCGCAGCACCGAACCGAGGTCGTTGAACACCACGGTCATCGTGCGCCCACCCTCGGACGGGTTTGTCGCCACAGAGACCTGCCCCTCATTGCCGA
>JBIQKK010000046.1:9233-15321 GCA_044506585.1 Hyphomicrobiales bacterium | reverse complement strand
GTGCGCCCACCCTCGGACGGGTTTGTCGCCACAGAGACCTGCCCCTCATTGCCGACCTGCGCCGTCAACGTCACGTTGCGCAAATCCGTCCCGCGCAGGGCGAGGTCCAGTTTCACATTGAACGCGTTGGTCTTGTACATACCCAACGCGCGCTCGAGTTCGACGTCGAGCGCGAGGGTCTGGGTGAAGCTGGTGGCCTGAACGCCGCCGGCGCCCTGGTTGAGGTCGAAGGAGCGCTTGAGGATCGGCTTGAGATCAAGCTGATCGCCGCGGATGCGAACCGCAAAGCCATCCTTGATCGGAGTCAGGGACAGTTGCGCCGCGTCGCCCTCGCTCAGAGCGAAGTTGCTGAATTCCGCCGACTGCAGCCCCTTCTTGGCGTCGATCTCCATGCTGCCCTTGAGCTTCACGGGGCCGAAGCCGAGGTCCAGGTTGGAGATGTCGGTGGTGTCGCCCTGCTGGCGCACGGTTGCCTTGATGCTGCCGGCTTCGCCCGCAGGCTTGCTGATCCCCAGATCCGCGATGGTCAGGGATGCCGCCTTCAAATCCGCGGCGAGGTCGATGGCGCCGTCTTCGCGCGGATGCGCCGTCACGGTGACCTTGCCCTTGCCGAAATCGCTCGTGTCGAAGCCGAGCTTGGACAGGTCCTCGAGATTGGCCACCGCGCTGATCGTCATCGGCGGCATCGCAGCCCCGGTGCTCAAATCGCCATCGATGTTGACTTCGGCACTCATTCCATCGAGTTCGGCCGAACCGCCCACGCGGAAACCGGCCTGCGTCGCCATGAACGACAATTGCCCGTTGCCCAGCGTGTGCCCCTGGATCGGCTGGGACGTCCCGAAATCCTGGACGTTGCCCGTCACCGAGAAATCCTGACGCTTGGTCGCGCCCTGCCCGTCCAGCGTCGTCGTCGACACCAGGCGAACGCTGACGTTGCCGGTCAGCGATTTGAGGTCGACCGGCAAGGGAGGCGTTTCCCCGCCGGCGTCATCCGGCTGGAATTTATCCGCGATCGCGGCGATTGCCGGGATAGCGCCCGAAAGGTCGCCGGAGACTTCCACGATGCTCTCGCCCGGCGTGTCCGAGGTCATCACCAGCGCCGCATTGGCGACCGAGATGTTGCCGTTTGGGGTCTGGATGAGCCCCCCGTCCCCGGCCATCGTGAACTGGGTGTCGTGCATCTGGAGACGGGTTTTGCCCTCGATGTCGACGGGCGGCATACCGTCGAGCGCATTGACGCGCACGCCATCGGCGACCAGCTCCATGAAGAGGCCGTTCTGGGGGATGGGCTTGTCCTCGCCATTGAGCGCGAGCGTTCCGACCGGGAAGGCGAACTTCATGTTGGCGCTCTCGACGACACCCGCGAGCACGTTCCTCGTGAACCAGTCGCGCGCCTCCGGCGCCGCCATCGGTGGCCACGCCCGCTTGATGTCGGCGGCGGTGAACCCCTTCAGGGCCACCGTCATATCGAAGCCGATGCCCTTGCGGACCATGTCGATCCGGCCGCGGCTTTCGATCCGGGCGCCGTCTTCGCGCGCCAGCACGATTTGGTCCACGCCGACGGCTCCATAGAGCGGCGCCGACCAGCCCTGAAAACTCACGGTGTTGAAAAGCGCGCCCGGGTCCGGACTGCCGTCGGGCACAATGACGTCCCGCCCGGTCATCGAGATGGCCGCGATGGGCCCGTAGAGATCGTCGTAGCCGAGGACGAAAACCCCACCCAGCTTGAACGTCGTCCCACCCACATTGAGGGCCGACTCCGCCATCGTGAAGGTGCCGGTCGCCGGCGCCCAGTCGATCTCGATGATGTTGCTGGCGATCGGGTAATAGTCGGTGTCGATCCGCAGATCCGTCCCGGTCATGTCGACCCGGAACGCGCCGTCCTCGATCTTCCCCGACGCTGCGTCGAAGCCCACATCGAGCGAGACCGCCGCAGGCCCCACGACGCCACCCTTCGAGCTCGCATCGTTGATCAGCGGCGCAAAGGCCGACAGGTCGAAATTGTTGAGCGAGACCTTGAGCCGCGCCTGCTCACCCTCGCGCGTGCGCTCGAAGATGCCCTGCATGATCGTGCCGCCGTAATTGGCGGCGAAATTGCCCTCGACGCTTCGCCCATCCCGTGTCGGCGCGATATCGAGCTGGATGTCGGTGAACGTGCGCAGCGTCGCGTAGATCGCGTCGTTCATGTCCACGGTGCCGCGCTTGATGATCAGCCGCGAGAACCGGCCCATGTCGGCCTGTTCGATGACGCTGGCGATGCCGGCCTGCGCCGCTTCGAGGTTGAGCACGATCCAGTCGTTGTCGCTGCGCACATGCGTCGTTTCGGTCGTCTCGCCGACCACGGAAATACCGTCCGGGCGGAACCCGGCATCGGGGAACGCCCGCGAGCCTTCGAGCACGCGGACGGTGGCAGGCGCGCCCGCCTCGCCGGGAATGACCTCAAATGTCGCGAGGCGCGGACCGAACAGGTCCTGGTTGATCTGGATGTGCGGGGCCACGATCGTGACCGTCGCGCCCGGCTGGCCGATCAGTGCCCGGACCGGCGAAAAACCCACCTCCAGGGCTTCCATGCTCACTTTGGCGCCGGTTGCGGTGTCCTTGTAAACCACGGGGCTGAACTGAATGACCGGCCACGCATAGCCCTCGAGGGCCAGCGCCATGTCGCCCAGTTCCAGCTCGGTATTTGCCGGCATCGACGCAACGACCATGTTGCGCACCTGCGTCGCGATGAAGGGCAGCGGAATGGGATGGATCAGCAGCGCCACATAGAGCGCGGCGGCCAGGGCCAGCGGGATACCGAACAGCCAGGCGGCGGCAAGGCCGATGGTTCGGGCGACAGAGCGCTTGCGGACCGTCTGTCCTGGTGGCGGCGTTGGCTTCAATTCTGGTCCGCAGGGATGATCGGCGAAGATCCCAAGAGCCCCCGGGAATCAACGCAGCATTGGCATTGTCTTGTGGGATGATACCGGCTGCAATATGGCACTAACACCCTGAAAGGCCGCAATTTGCGGCTCGGTCTATGGCGGATAGATGCTCGAGATTGGACACAAGGCACCCGACTTCACCCTCCCCGATGACAAGGGTGGGAGCTTCACTCTGAGCGCGCGGCGCGGCAAGCCCGTCGTGGTCGAGTTCTATTGCGAGGACGGGACGGAGGGCTGCGAGATCGAGAACCGCGAATTCTCAGCGCTCGCACCCGAGTTTGCGAAGGCTGGCGTCGAGGTCGTCGCGATCTCCCCCCAGGACGTTGAAAGTCATCGCAAATTCAGCGCCAGGCACAAATTCGCGCATCCCCTGCTCGCCGACACCGACCTCAAGGCCAACAAGGCCTACGACGTCTGGCAGCCCAAAAAGCTCTGGGGCCGCGAATATATGGGCACGATCCGCGTGACCTACCTGGTCGATGCCAAGGGCAAGATCGCGGGCGTGTTCCATGCACGGCGGATCAAGGGACACGCGCAGGCGGTCCTCGAGGCGGCCCGCGCGCACCAGGCCTCCGTTAAGTCTTGATTAGGCCTTCCTTGGCGCTCCATTAACCTTAACCAACCATGA
Source organism: Hyphomicrobiales bacterium (assembly GCA_044506585.1). Classification (GTDB taxonomy): domain Bacteria; phylum Pseudomonadota; class Alphaproteobacteria; order Rhizobiales; family Devosiaceae; genus Devosia_A. Next base: position 11,769 of record JBIQKK010000046.1, on the reverse strand, counting down.
TTTCCCCGAATTCGAGAGTCGGGAGTTCATGGCGTTGCGTAAGAGCGTTCCCCACAGGCCGTTCGCCAAATCCGCGTCGGCCGCGCCTGTCGGTCAACGAGCGTACATCCCGGTCAGTCCGCTCGTCCTCTACGCCGGCTTTGCCACCCTCCTCATCACGAACGCCCTGACGCTGGTCGCCTTCCTGATGGCGCCCGATATCTCCAGGCTCTTCGCCGGTCAGAGTGACTCCATCCTCGTTGCGTACGAAGACCGCATCGCGCAGTTGCGGGTCGAGGTCGATCGCTTGCAGTCCCGCCACTACGCCCAGGCCGGCGACATCAACCTCCAGTTGCAGGATCTGGCGCAGACCCAGGAACTGCTGATGGAGCAGCATCAATATGTGAAGCAGCTCGCAGGGCGCGCGGCCGAACTCGGCATCGAGACCGCTGCCGTTACCGAGGCACCCGGTCCGGACGCAGATACCGTGCAAGTGAGTTCGCTGACCCCCGCGGGCGATGCGGCTGCCGAAATTTCGCAGGTAGCCGCCGGCATCAACCGGATGATGGACGAGTCGCGCACCGTCCTCACGGCCCTGTCGGAGGAAGCGACCGGCAAGACCGACCGGATCATGGACAGCCTCGCATCGATCGGCATCCGGCCCAAACTGCCGGACGGCGACGCGATGGGCGGGCCGCTGCTTCCGCCCAGCGACGCGCCGGAATCGTCCTCGCTGGTCGACGATGCCAATGTCGTCGCGGCGGCACTCGAACGCTACCGCGCCGCCCGGAGCGCCGCAGCGCTCGCGCCCGTGCACCAGCCCATCCTCAATGCCACGCGCACGAGCTCAACCTTCGGCAATCGCAAGGACCCATTCACCGGCCGCCTCGCCTTCCATTCGGGCATCGACTATGCCGCGCCACGCGGCAGCAAGGTGTTCAGCGCCGGCGCCGGGACGGTGACCTTCGTCGGGGTGATTTCCGGCTACGGGAATGTCGTCGAGGTGACGCATGGCAACGGACTCGTCACCCGCTACGGCCATTTGAGCTCGTTCATCGCCAAGGAAGGCCAGAAAGTGTCGGCAGGCACGCCGATTGCCCGCGTCGGCTCGACCGGCCGTTCCACCGGTCCACACCTCCATTTCGAGGTGCGCCGCTCCGACAATGCCGTCGATCCCGCGCGCTACCTCAAGGTCGGGCGCGAGCTCAAGAAGATCCTGGCCGGCTAGCTATTCGGCCGCCTTGTCCGCGTAGCCCTGGACGCGCGACGCCAGCGACGCCTCCATGAAGCCGTCGAGGTCACCATCGAGAACCGCGCCCGTGTTGGAGGTCTCGTATTCGGTGCGCAGGTCCTTGACCATCTGGTAGGGCTGCAGGACGTAGCTGCGGATCTGGTGGCCCCAGCCGATCTCGGTCTTGGACGCCGCTTCCGCGTTGGCGGCGGCCTCGCGTTTTTCGAGTTCCTGCTCGTAGAGCCGCGCCTTGAGCATCTGCATGGCCGTGGCGCGGTTCTTGTGCTGGCTGCGCTCGGCCTGGCAGGCCACCACGATGCCCGTCGGCACGTGCGTGATGCGGATCGCGGAGTCCGTGGTGTTCACGTGCTGGCCGCCCGCACCCGATGAGCGGTAGGTGTCGACCTTGAGGTCGGACTCGTTGATCTCGATGTTGATGGTATCGTCGACCACCGGATAGACCCAGACCGACGAGAAGCTGGTATGCCGGCGCGCGGCGCTGTCATAGGGCGAAATGCGCACCAGCCGGTGCACGCCGCTCTCGGTCTTCATCCAGCCATAGGCATTGTGGCCCTTGATCTGGATCGTCGCGGACTTGATGCCGGCTTCTTCGCCGGGATGCAGTTCCATCGTCTCGACCTTGAACTTCCGCCGCTCGGCCCAGCGCGAATACATGCGCAACAGCATCGAGGCCCAGTCCTGGCTCTCGGTCCCGCCGGCTCCGGCGTGGATTTCGAGATAGCAGTCGTTGTGATCGGCCTCGCCATTGAGCAGCGTCTCGATCTGGACGCGGCGCGCCGTCTCGACGAGTCCGTCGATCGCAGCCTCGGCCTCCTTGACGATCTCTTCGTCGCCCTCGGCCTCGCCCAGTTCGATCAGCTCGATATTGTCGCTGAGCTGGCGGGCGAAATCGCGGACGGCGTTCACCTGCACGTCGAGTTCGTCGCGGTCGCGCATGATCTCGCGCGCCCTGTCGGGATCGGCCCAGAAGTCGGGAGACTCCGTGCGGTTATTCAGGTCTTCGAGACGCGCTTCTGCCGTATCCCAGTCAAAGATGCCTCCTCAGCAGGCTCAGCACCTGCTCGATTTCGGCCACGTTCTTTTCAGTCTCTGCGCGCATCGGTCCGCTCGTTCGATTGTCGGACGCCGATGTAGTCGACCCCGACCGGCCGATCAACCCATCCCCCGGATTGGTACATTCATACCAACGCCCGGGTAAATCGTACGCGTCCGCCCATGGGTTTGACCGATGGCCGCCGCATCGCGCGTGCCCGGCCGTACGAAACCTCGCCGTTAATAATGTCCCCGCGGCTCCCAGTCCCGCCT
>JBIQKK010000046.1:6580-9133 GCA_044506585.1 Hyphomicrobiales bacterium | reverse complement strand
CCGGCCGTACGAAACCTCGCCGTTAATAATGTCCCCGCGGCTCCCAGTCCCGCCTGGCGCCTCCACGACACACTAATCCACCCGCGTCCCCATCGCCTCGCGTGCTTTGACTGCCGGCTGAGGAGCGAGCTGTCGCTCAGTCATTTGGAGCGTGATCATGCGTAAAGTTTTGCTTTTGGGGGCCGCTGTCGCCTCTCTGACCCTGGCCTTCGCACCCGTCTCGTCGTTCGCCGGCGAACGCTACAGCAACGGCTGCGATACCAACCCTGCGCAGACCCAGTGCGCCGATAACAACCTCAACTACGCCTCGGGCGCCCGGCAGCACATTACGCAGGACCAGTTCCTCGCCAATTTCCTGTCGTTCTTCAACGTCCAGAAGCAGGACGCCAAGAACGTCAAGGAAAAGAGCCATGGGGGGAAGCAGCGCATCACCCAGAAGCAGAACGGCTTCATCCTGTTCTCGTTCGGCACGGCCCAGAAGCAGCGGGCCAAGAACTCGTCCGAGAAGGGCCACGACAACAAGCAGAAGATCGATCAGACTCAGAATGCTCTGATTGGATTCAGCTTCGGCACGGCTCAGGAGCAGTCGGCCACGAACTCGACCTACAAGGCAAGTGGCAACACTCAGAAGACGACCCAGACGCAGAACGTGATCGCTGGCAAGACCACCGGCACTGTGCAGTCCCAGTCGGCCCATAACACCGTCTACAAGGGCAGCGACAACCACCAGGTGATCAACCAGACACAGACGCTGGTGACCCTGGGCGGTAGCAAAGGCGGCGAGCCGTCCTACGGACACGGTAGCGGCTCGTGATGCAGCTGATCGACAGGGCGGGAGTAAGTACCATGCGTACCCGTCTCATCATCGCGAGCGCGGCACTTGCCGCGCTCACCACCGGGACCGTTCAGGCCGGCGCGCCGATGTTCGGTTTCCTGCCGGGCTGTGGCTTCGGCAAGAACACCCAATGCGCGGTGCAGTTCACCACCGGTAACCGCAACACCGCCCGGATCGACCAGGCCAGCTCAAAGCGCAAGAGCGTGCAGTTCGGGCTCAACGTCCAGAAGGGCGACGGCAACCGGTCCTATATCGGCCAGTCGGGCGGCAACCAGCTGTCGGTCACCGTGCAGTCGGGCGACAACAACGCCTCCTACACGCACCAGGAAGGTACGAACCAGCTGTCGGTGACCGTACAGAAGGGTACCGGGAACTGGGCCGGCTCGAGCAGCATCGGCCAGAACAGCGTGACGACGATCGTCCAGAATAACGCGCCGGCGCAGCCGCTCTAGAAGCGGCCGCTGAAGGTGACGGTCACGCCGTAATTGATCATCGAGCCCCAGCCAAAATTCGTCGTGGCTGGGGTGCCGGTGGCGGCGGTCCAGTCCTCGGCGGCGCCGGTCTGGGTCAGTCCGGCGTGGCTGACCGTCGGGACGGCCGACAGGTACTCGAGGTTTCCACCCACTGTCAGCGACTTGGTCGCATCGAGCAGCCAGGTTGCCGAGGCACTGCCCTTGGCCGAGAACGCCGTCGCGGTGCCCAGATCGGCCGTCATCGCAGGCCCGTCCACCGTGAGAGAAGGCGAGGTCGAGCTCAGCGGCGTACTGATGTCGCCGCAGCAGGTCGAATAGGTGTCCTGCTCGCGCCAGCTCGAATGGACCGTATAGACGCCGCCCTCGGTGCCGAGGGTGAAGATGATCCCCTGCTCGGCCAGCGGAATGGAAATGTTGGCGCCGGCCACCGCACCCAGATAGGTGCTCGTCAGCGTGTCGCCGATCGCGATGCTGAACTCGGGGTGCGTCAGGACGCTGGGCTGCAGCTCGGGGATGTCGACATCGAGCGTGGTCACGATCCCCTGCGTCAGCTGCTTGATGCTGGGGCCGGCATAAAGCTGCACGACGTTCTGGCCGTCGGGCGAGCCCTGCAGCCCGATCGTGACGTCGGTGCCCCAGTACATGAGGTTCTGCTGGACGTCGGTCGTGATCTCGAGCCCGTCGATATCGCCCGACGCAATGAAGATCCCGCCTGAGCTCGAACCGATGCCGGCATAGGCGGCACCCGTCGCGGCGCCGGTGACGGCCGACGAGACGAGGAAGCCGGTCCCGTCCGGCGTTACGCCCGCGGCATTGTCGGTGGCGCCCGCCGCGGTCACCGAAATGGTGGCGCCGCCCGGCCCGGTGATGTTGGAATCGGCCGTACCGGGGCCCTGGTTGAGATCGATCGCGGCCGGTGCGGCAGGCGTCGATAACCCCGTTATGATCACTGCGGAATCCGCGGCGGTGAACGTGTCCGTCCAGGATTGGTGGGCGGAGCCGCCGCCGCCGAAGGCGCTGACGCCGACCAGCACATCCCAGTTGCCCATGGCCCCGACGCGGGCACCGAAAGTGCCGCCTGCCGTCGCGCCGATCATCGAGCCGTTGGCCACATGGCCGAAGGCACCGGTGCTGAAGCTGGGCATCATGAAGCCGCCGGCACCTGCGGAGATGGATGCCGCATAGCTCCCCGCGGCCGGAAGATCTTGTGCGAACGCGGCCGGCGTCCAGCACAGGAGGACGGCG
>JBIQKK010000046.1:0-6480 GCA_044506585.1 Hyphomicrobiales bacterium | reverse complement strand
CGCGGCCGGAAGATCTTGTGCGAACGCGGCCGGCGTCCAGCACAGGAGGACGGCGCCCAGTATCAGTCTCGGAAACCCGCTGACCATAATGCCGCCCCCAAATCACCAGATTTGAATCAAATTTGTACTTTGGGCGTACAAAAGTCGATGGCTCACCGCAATCGTGCACAGCGGGAGTTCCAGACAGTTGCAGGGAAACTACGGGCTTGCGCGCCCGGACGACTCAGATCGCGCTGAGCGAGAGCCGGGTCAGCAGCGAAACCAGCTGCGATTGGCGCCTGGTGCCGGTCTTGCGCATCAGGCCGACGAGCTGATTTCTCAGCGTTTGCTTGGAGATAGCCCGATCCTGCGCCAGTTCGGCGAGCGTCCGGCCCTCAAGGAGGGCTTCTGCGAGCCGGGTTTCGGCGTCCGACAGCGCGAAACTGCGCCACAGAAGGTCGACCGGCAGCGCCGGCGGCTGCTCGGTCTCGTGGATCGAGATGAGGACCAGCGGCCCGTTGTCGAACAGGGCGTTGTGGAGCTGCATCCGCCTCGATCTGGGCTGCAGCGCCCGCGCGGTCACGAAATACCGCTCCCCGCCCGTCGGCGATCCGAGGCGAAGCGCCGTGCTGGTCGAACGCGTCCCCTGCCCGGCCCGCTGTACGGCCTCGCGCAGCTGCCGGTCGGCCTCCTCATCGAGTGCCCGCAGGCGCCCGTCGAAGGCGACGAACGGTCCCGCATTCGCGCGGCGCAACTCGTCCGCACGGCCGTTGGCGTAGTGGACGGACATCGCCCGGTCGACGAGGAACAGCCCGAACGGCAGCCCGCCGACGATCTCTTCGATCTCCCCCGCCCCGATATCGGTCTCGCGCCGGCTCAGCTCGATCGCGCGGCCCAGATGCGGGCCCACATGCCGCAAGAGCGCAGCCACACGCGGTCGCAATTCGCTCTCCCGGGCTTCCGGATAGCGGATCTCGATGGTCAGCTGGCGCGACCCGTTACGGGCGAGGACCATCGCGGCGGACGCAGCAGCATCACCCAGCGGCGCCACACACTGGGTGTAGAACGCCGATCGCTTCGTCGTCGCCCGTGGCGTCGCCTGGTCGTCGTGGAAGAGCTCGAACAGCGCATTGTCCACGGTGAGCGCCACGGCAGGGCTCTTGGCCGCGTGCTCTGCGTAGCGAGTGGCCTGGGCCGGGTTCATGCCGCGCTGCGCAAAAACGAGGTTGCGCTGTTCGGCGATGTCGTCTGCAGAGATGATCACGGGACAGCCGGGCAACGCAGCCGCCATTGCGTCCAGGATATCGTCCCAGCTGGCGCGGCCGAGTGCCATCTCGTAGGTCAACGTGACGATGCGGCTGGCGCTCACATCCAGCATGCGCCTTTCGCCCTGGGCCCGGGTGGACAGGGGCGGAACGGCGCGCTGCGGCGGATGTGCAATGATTTGCTGCATCGATCGGACCTTGGTCGAGTGCGACCGATAGGCCAAACCGGGTCGTTAACGATCGTGAAACCATCGGCATGGTTACCGCCGGTCGCCCCCGGCGGCAGACCGCGCCGTCGTTAGAACAATCCGCCGCGGCCGAACAGGAAGTCGAGTCCACCACCGCGCCGCGGTTCGGGCTCCTCATCGTCGTCGCGGCCGAACACACCGTCGCCGAGCCCCACCCCTGCGTCGCCTCCGCTTTCGTCCTCGAGCCGCTGGAACGCGGCGGAGTCCACGCCGATGACGGACGTGATGAGGTTGGGGCCGGTCCCGGGCTTGAAGGCCTCGGCGATCGCGGCTTCGCCCGCGTTGGCCTTCACCCCGGTCGCGGGATCGATCCAGATCTGGCTCATGCCCGCCGGCATGTTGAACGGCGTGGGCGGCTTGCCCTTGAGCGCCTTTTCCATGAAGGCGGTGAAGATCGGCACGGCCATCTCGCCGCCGGTCGCGGCGTTGCCCATGCTCTTGGGCTTGTCGAAGCCGACATAGACGCCCACCGCGAGTTCGGGCGTGAACCCGATGAACCAGGCGTCCTTGTAGTCGTTGGACGTCCCGGTCTTGCCCGCGACCGGGCGGTTGAGCCGCTTGGCATAGGTACCCGTGCCGCGCTGCACCACGCCTTCCATCATCGAGGTGATCTGGTAGGCGGTCATCGGATCGAGCACCTGCTCGCGATTGTCGATGATCAGCGGCTCGGGTTGGTTCTCCCAGTCGGCCGTGGTGCAACCATCGCAGATGCGGTCGTCGTGCTTGTAGATGGTCTTGCCGTAGCGGTCCTGCACCCGGTCGATCAGCGTCGGGACGATCTTGCGTCCGCCATTGGCGATCGTGGCATAGGCCGCGGTCATGCGCAGGTCGGTCGTTTCGCCTGCCCCCAATGCCATCGCCAGCACCGGATTGAGGGTGTCGTAGATGCCGAACATCTTGGCGTATTCGGTCACGAGCGGCATGCCCAGATCCTGCGCCAGCCGGACGGTCATGACGTTACGGGAATTCTCGATGCCCTTGCGGAGCGTCTGCGGCCCGTAAAAACTCTGCGCGTAGTTCTCCGGCCGCCAGACCGAGCCGTCCGAATTGACCACCTCGATGGGCGCATCGAGGACCACCGAGGCCGGCGTATATCCATTGTCGAGCGCCGCCGAATAGACGATCGGCTTGAACGACGATCCGGGCTGCCGGAGCGCCTGCGTCGCGCGGTTGAATTCGGATTCCGCGTACGAGAACCCGCCGACCATCGCGAGGACGCGCCCGGTGCGCGGGTCCATGGCCACCAGTGCGCCCTCGATCTCGGGCACCTGCTGCAGGGTGTAATTGCCCGGCTTGCCCTCGACCGGCGTCACGTAAACCACGTCGCCGACCTTGAGGATCGTCGAGAGCTTCTTGCTCACCCATTTGATATCGGGCCCCGCGAGGGTGCCGACCACCCGGTCGGGCAGCAGCTTGCCCTCGATGTCGGTGCCCGGGCGGAGGCCGATCTTGGCCTCGTTGGTGTCCATCTCGAGGACCACGGCCAGCGTCCATTCGGGCACGTCGCTCAGCGGCCGGATGGCCGCGACCGCCTGGCCCCAATCGCCCGAAACATCCACGGTCGCGACGGGCTCGCGGAAGCCCCGGTTCTGATCGTACTGGATCAGCCCGTCCATCAGGGCGCGGCGTGCATATTCCTGCAGCGTCGGTTCGAGCGTCGTACGGACCGAAAGCCCGCCGCCATAGAGCTTGTCCTCGCCGTAGAGCGTGCTGAGCTGCCGGCGGACTTCCTCGGTGAAATACTCGGCGGAGTAGACCTGGCTGCCGGACTGGCGCGGCAGCACGTTGAGCGAGTCCGCCTTGGCGGTGTCGCGCTCTTCCCGGGAGATGTAGCCGTCCTCGAACATGCGATCGAGCACGTAGTTGCGGCGCTCGATCGCCGCCTCGGGATGGCGGAACGGGTGGTAGTTGTTCGGTCCCTTGGGCAGACCCGCAATATAGGCCATCTCGCTGAGCGACAGCTGGTAGAGGGCCTTGTCGAAATAGTTGAGCGCCGCCGCCGCGACCCCGTACGAGTTCAGCCCCAGGAAAATCTCGTTCACATAGAGCTCGAGGATCTTCTCCTTGCTGAACGTGCTCTCGATGCGCAGCGACAGGATCGCTTCCTGGATCTTTCGGTCCCAGGTCTGCTCGGAGGTCAGCAGGAAATTCTTGGCGACCTGCTGGGTGATCGTCGAACCGCCGCCCTGGATCGCGGTATTGCCGTCGATGCGCGCCATGATGTTGTCGCGCAGCGCACGGATCACGCCGTCGACCGCAATCCCGTGGTGCGTGTAGAAATCCTTGTCCTCGGCGGCGATGAAGGCCTGCAGCAGCTTGGGCGGGATGGTCTCGATCGGCTGGAACAGCCGCCGCTCATGCGCATATTCGGCCAGCAGCGTGCCGTTGGCGGCGTGGACGCGCGTCGTGACGGGGGGCTGGTAGTCCTTGAGCACGGTATAATCGGGCAGCCCCGACGCCACCTGATTGAAATAGACGACGCCCGCGACGACCCCTGCCAGTGCGCAAAATACGCCGAAGCCGAACAGCCAGCCGAGAAGTCGAAACATTGATGCCCTAGGTCCAAGAATCGGCGCGGCGCGGGAGACGCGCCGGGCAGGTTATGCAAATCATAGCAGACGAGGGCAGAAATATGGACGGCACCGTCCGCGCTGCCGGTGGTTTGGATATGTGGCCGCGGGACGGTTGCAGCAAAGCCACTATGGCGTTCCCCGCAGGGCCGCGAAATATCCTTCCACCCCCTCGGCGATCGCGGTGACCACCTTGTCCCGCCAGGCTTCGCTTTCGAGGTTCTCGATGTCGGACGAATTGCTCATGAACCCCAGCTCGATGAGCATGGAGGGAATATCGGGCGCCTGGAGCACGAAGAAGTCGGCCTGCCGGACCGGGAACCGCCGCAGCGTCACCGACGGCTTCATGGCATTCACGATATCGCCGGCCGCGACATAGGCCTGCTGGCGGGCCTGCCGGCGCATCAGATCGACGAGGATGTCGACCACTTCGGGCTTGGCCGTGCTGTCCACATAGGCCGAGACGATATCGGCGCGCGTTTCGCCATCGCCCAGCACCTTGTCGAGGATGTCCGCCGCCCGCTCGTCGCGGGTATAGATGCTGGCGCCGCGGATATCCGGCTCCTGGAAGGTGTCCGCATGGAGGCTGATCAGCAGGTCCGCCCGGTTCTGCCGCGCGAGATCGACGCGCTCGTTCAGCGTGAGGTACGCATCTTCCTCGCGCGTCAGCGCCACGTCGAACTTGCCCGACGCGACCAGCAGGTCGCGCAGCTGCAGCGCGAAAGCGAGCGTGATGTCCTTCTCGTGGATGCCCTTGGGCGAGCTCGCCCCGTTGTCCACGCCCCCGTGGCCCGGATCGAGCACGATCAGCGGCCGGCTCTCTGCCGGAGCCACCTCGACGGCCGCCGGTTCGGCTGGCGCCGGCTCCGAACTCGGGGCTTCGGAACTCGGTGCCTCCGAAGTGGTGGGCTCGGAGGAGCTCGATGCGGCGCTCGACGACGGCTCCACCGCATCAGGCACAACGCGTGCGATGGAATTGGCGAGATCGGCCGCCGCACGGGCCGCGAAATCCTCGGGCGTCGTCGTCACGAGGTCCACCACGAGCCGCGCCGGCTGGTCGCCCACGGCGTCGAGCAGATAGGCCTGCTGCACCATGGCCGGAGTGGTCAGCATCAATTCGACCCGGACCCGGTCGGCTTCGGCCATCACGGTCGTGAAGCGCGAAACGATGCCTTTTCCGGCCACGGCCTGCGGCGCAATCGTGGGGACGGCGTCGGCCTTCACGTCGACCGCAATGCGGTCGGGCTCGGCGATGGAGGCGACCGCGAATTCGGTAACGGCCGACAGATCGAGGATCAGCCGTGCCCGTTCGGGCGTGGTGCTGACCCGGGCAGCGACGACCTCGGGCAGTTCGGCCGGCACGTCCTGGGCGCGCGCGGGCGCGGCGCCGAAAGCGAGCGAAAAAACCGCAAGGAGCAGCGCGAGTGTTCCGCGGATCACCCGCGCGGACACTGGGAAATTGAACAAGTGGGCAGCGCTCCCCAAATAGGCCGAAGCGATGAAAGCCCAGCCTTTAGGCGATTCTGGGGCGGTCCGGGGCACAAACCGCTACAGGGCCGCTTGAGAGGCCCGCTTAACCTCATGGTTTCGTTACTGCCGGAGTTTTCGGTTGCCAACCGGACACAACGGTCATACACGCTTGAGGCGAGGCGGACTGTCTTGGCACCCGGTAGAAGATCGGCTTGGCCGTTCCCGGAATCACCGAAGACAGAGGGACTTGCGCGCGTTTCTGCGAGTCCCGGATGCGGCATATTCCACCGCCTCGACGAGTTTTCGGCCCCTCGCGGGCCGAGCGGCGCGCCGTTTTGGGCACGCCACATAGGAAGAGGTCGGATGGCCACAGGGTCGACAAAGCCTGACGCACAGCACTCTGAGGCGTGCGCATTTGTCATTGTTCTCCCGCCGGCACCCCACCTCGCATCGACAGCCCGCGCCTTGGGCGCAGCTTACCTCAACCCATCGGCCACGCATGGCGCCAGTCGGAGGAGGCCGGTTCGCCGGTCCCGGAGTGCTGGTGCGCGACGGCCCGGAGCATCTTTTTATGGCTACCAAGAGAATGCTGGTGGATGGCATCCACCCGGAAGAAACACGGATCGTTGTCACCAACGGTAACAAGCTCGAAGAATTCGATTTTGAATCCCAGAGCCGCCGCCAGTTGCGCGGCAATATCTACCTCGCCAAGGTCACCCGCGTAGAGCCCTCGCTGCAGGCGGCGTTCGTCGAATATGGCGGCAACCGCCACGGCTTCCTGGCCTTCAGCGAAATCCACCCCGACTACTACCAGATCCCCGTCGCCGACCGCGAAGCGCTGATGCGCGAAGAGGAAGAGGCCGACGAGGACGAGCACGAGGACGACGAACCCTCGAGCGCCGCCACCGGGGCAACCGCCGAACCCAGCGTGTCGGAGGGCGCCGCCGA
>JBIQKK010000152.1:0-3083 GCA_044506585.1 Hyphomicrobiales bacterium | reverse complement strand
AGCTTATCCCGACCTCAAGGCCAGCCAGAACTTCCTGCAGTTCCAGGGCGAGCTCTCCAACACCGAGAACGAGATCCAGATGTCGCGGCGCTACTACAACGGCACCGCACGCGACCTGAACACGGCGGTTGAGTCCTTCCCCTCGAACGTCATCGCCAACTTCTTCAAGTTCGAGAAGGTCGAGTATTTCGAGATGGAGAACCCCGCCGATCGCGCGGTCCCGCAGGTCAAATTCTAGGCCGCTTCTCACCTCCTGATCGTCGCGCCCGAAAGGCGCAACCGTTACTGACGGAGCTTGTTGATGGCACGTGTCGTACGGCGAAAATGGCTGGCCGCAGTCGCGGCAGTGACCTGGGCGCTCCTCGCTATCGCTTCTGTCGTCGGTGTCGCGGCACCGGCGATGGCACGGGAGGAGATCGTCTCCTTCACGACCAACACAACGCTGCTGGTGGACGGCTCGGTCAATGTTGTCGAGACCATCGCCGTCAGGGCCGAAGGCGACGAGATCCGCCGCGGCATCTATCGCGATATCCCGACGCAGCTGATCAACCCCGATAATACGAGGCTCCGTTCCAGCCTCCGCGTGCTGGAGGTCAAGCGCAACGGCGCCCCGGAGCCCTACGAGGTGGAGAATATCGGGGGCGGCTTCAAGCGCATCCGCATTGGCGACCCCGACGTGTTCCTCGACTACCGCGTCCACACCTATACGATCGCCTACACGATGACGCGCATGGCCCGGTATTTTGAGGACCATGACGAACTCTACTGGAACGCCACGGGCAACTACTGGGTCTTCCCGATCCTCGAGGCAACGGCAACCGTCAACGTGCCCGAAGGCGCGACGATCAATGGTGCCATCGGCTACACCGGGAGGGTCGGATCGACCGAGCAGGCGGTCGAAATCGAGCAGAAGGCGCCGAACTCGGTCGTCTTCCGGACGACCCGCGCGCTTGGCCCGGGCGAAGGACTCACGGTAGCCGCCGGATTCCAGAAGGGGATTCTTGCGGCGCCGGAGGGGATGACCGGGCTGAGCTATTGGATCTCCGACCATCGCGAGTTCATCGTTCCCATCCTCGCGGTGGTGCTGGTCCTCGTCTATTTCTTCTCCTCGTGGAGCGCGGTCGGCCGCGATCCGCAGAAGGGGACGATCATCCCCCTGTTCCATCCGCCCAAGGGGGTGTCGCCCGCCTTGCTGCACTACATCGGCAATATGGGCTTCAAGCAATCGGGCTGGACGGCGTTCACGGCTGCCATCTTCGATCTCGGGGTCAAAGGGCTGGTCGAGATCGACAAGTCCGGCAAAGACATGACCATCACCGCCACCGGCGAGCGTGAGTCGAAGCTGCCGAGCGGCGAGCAGGCGATCTACAGTTTCATCCGTTCGAGGGGAAAGGTGACCGTCGACAAGACCGACGGGCCCAAGCTCAATGAGAAGCGCGGGGAGCTCGTCAGCGCCATCGAGCGCGAGAACCGCGAGGTCTATTTCAAGAACAATCTTGGCTACACGATCGGCGGCGTGCTGCTGGCGGCGGTCCTGCTCGGGGCCATGGTCTGGTTCGAGGTGCTCGACCCGTTCTTCCTGATCATCGCGGCCGTGGCGGCTGTGCTGCTCGGCGTCCTGTTCGCGGCCATCTTCGGCAAGACGCGCGGCATCGGTGGCAAGATCATCGCCATCATCTGGTTCGCCGCCATCGGTTTCAACCTGCTCGGCACGTCGGTCGATGCACTCGCCGGCTTCAGCCTCAATATCGATACGGGCCTGCTCGCGGCCATCTCGATCCTGGTCATCGGAATCGTGTTCGCGATCCTGATGCGGGCCCCCACCGTGCAGGGGCGCAAGCTCATGGACGAGATCGAGGGCTTCAGGATGTACCTCGAGACGGCCGAGAAGAACCGGCTCAATTATGTCGACAAGGGCGAGCCGCAGATGACCGTCTCGCGCTTCGAGTCGATCCTGCCTTACGCCATCGCCCTGGGCGTCGAACGCCCCTGGTCCGAGCGGTTCGAGGGTGACCTCGCACGCAACGCGGTGGCCGATGCGACCGGATCGTCTTACTCGCCGCACTGGTATCGCGGCACCGGCTGGTCCACCGCGGGCTCGAGCGGCGATTTCTCCCGCTCCTTCTCGAGCCTTGCGACGGGCATGAGTGCGGCGATGATCGCGGCCCAGCCCGTGAGCTCGTCGGGATCGGGTTTTTCCGGCGGCGGGGGAGGCGGCTCCGGCGGCGGCGGCGGTGGCGGTGGCGGCGGCGGCTGGTAAGCTAGCCGACGAAGTCCACCGGCACGCCCGGCTCGACCAGTGCGGCCAGCTCGTTGGCGTCCCAGTTGGTGAGCCGCACGCAGCCATGCGAGGCGGTCTTGTCGATCCTCGACGGCTCGGGCGTCCCGTGAATGCCGAAGGTGGGCTCGGTGAGATCGATCCACATCGACCCCACCGGCCCGTTCGGTCCGGGCGGGATGATGAGGGTCTCGGTGTTCTCGCCCTGCTGGAAATTGACCTCGGGGTCGTAGGTGTAGTTGGGCATGGGCGCCACCGCCTCGACGATATGGGTGCCTGACGGCGAGGGATTGTCCGGACTGCCGATCGTCGCGGGATAGGCGACGATGAGGTTGTCCGCCGCGTCGTAGGCACGCAATTGCCGCATCGACTTGTCGGCCTCGATGCGCGCGACCTTGCCTGTCATGTCCGGCCCGGGATCCGCCACGGCGATCTGCTCGCCCGCGATGAACTGCGCCGCGGGATTCAGCGCCACCAGAAAATCCTCGTCCATGTGGAAGCGCTCGGCCAGGAGCTCCGTAACGCGCGCGTAGCCGAGGAAATCGCGCCCGGCCATCTCCGCATAGTCCTCGGGAATCGGCGGCACGATGGCGGCCACGTCGTCGGCCGTGATGGTGTAGATGCCGGTCACCGGCACGCCCCCGTCGAGGGCGGCCAGCATGTCCGCATCGATGATCCCGTCGGCCGCCAGCCCGCGCATCGTCTCGAACGCCGCGACGGCCTTGCGGACATTGTCGCCGTCGAAGCCGTCGATGACGCCCGGCGAGGCGCCGGCGCGGTCGAGCAGGATCTGGAGCCTCGCAAT
>JBIQKK010000045.1:18001-21797 GCA_044506585.1 Hyphomicrobiales bacterium | reverse complement strand
GGCAGCGCCCGGCATATGATTTCGGCAAAGATCGTATCGTTGATCGACGCTCCGATGAATCCCGTTCCGTTTACAAGCGGCGCTGATACGATGACGGCGCTGGCAACCGGCCGCATCATCATGCAACTGTCTTCGCCCAATACGGCCCAGTCACTCATCGACGCGGGCAAGGTGAAGGTGCTTGCCTATCTGGGTGAGAACACTTCGGAGTTTGCCCCCGAAGCGCCCACGTTCAACAGCTTTGGTTATGAGCTCGAGGCTTCGGCGTGGTGGGGGATTTTCGCTCCGAAGGATACCCCTCCCGAGATCGTCGAAAAGATGAATGAGGCGATCAACGAGATCACTACGTCCGCGGAATTTGTCGAGTTGACGGCGCGAGCGGGCGGCTCGGTAGATCCCATTTCGGCCAGCGAATTCACCGACATGGTGAGAGCCGAGGTCAAGTTGGTGAACGACCTCATGGCTGAAACGGGCATCGCTACGCCCGCCCAGTAAGCGCCATCAGCGGCTACCCGGACGTCCCCTCGCGGGCACGTCCGGGTGACTCGGCGGGTCCGCGTCTCAGGCGTACCGCGTTCAATCCGGCAGAGGGCATTCAACATGGCCAGAATCGATCGCCAGGAACTAGCCGGCGGGGCCACCTTAATCGTGTTCGGCGTGGCATTTTCCGGCTACGCGCTCGCGAACTATGACCTGGGCACGGTTACGTATATGCAGGCAGGAATGCTGCCGACCGTGGTCGGCGTGCTGCTCGCGATTATCGGGCTCTGTATCCTGGTCACGGCCTTTTTCAAGAGCGGAACCCTCGAGGTTCCGCCGCTAAGGCCCTACATCGGAGTCGTAGCGGGTCTTGCTGGTTTCGCGCTGACCGTCGAGTGGCTCGGTCTGGTGGCAGCCGTTTTCGTGCTCACCATCATATCCGCGACGGCCGACAGGAACCTGAGGCCTGTCGGGACGATCGTTCTCGCTCTTGTCCTGTCTGCAATCTCGGTCACCATCTTCGTGCTGGGATTGGGCATGCGGTTCAAGATTTTCCCGTGGGGATGGTGAGGGACCGATGCCTGAGTATCTCGGTTCCGATATCCTTCTGGGTCTTACTCACGCCCTATCTGTAACCAACCTGTTCTACTGTCTTGCAGGGGTCACGTTGGGGACCTTCTTGGGAGCGATCCCCGGCATCGGCGTGCTCGCCGCTATTTCGATGCTGTATCCCATGACGTTCTATTTGGACCCGCTGGCCGCCATCATCATGCTCGCCGGGATCTATTATGGCACGGCGTACGGTGGATCGATCTCCTCGATCCTGCTCAACCTTCCCGGCACACCATCGAATGCGGTTGCCTGCCTTGACGGCTATCCAATGGCCAAGCAAGGCCGCGCGGGTGTGGCGCTCCTGTTGACCACCGTCGCCAGCTTTGTGGGCGCCTCGATCGGCATCGTCCTGATGATGATCTTTTCGCCGGTCATCTCGGAGTACGCGCTAAGTTTTGGAGACACCGAGTACTTCTCACTGATCCTGTTGGGATTGATTTCGGCGGCAATGGTGTCCCCCGGATCGCCGCTCAAAGGCATTGCCTCGGCCCTGCTGGGTGTCGCGTTCGGACTGATTGGCGCGGACGCCTACAGCGGTGTGTACCGGTACACCTTCGGCAATGAGTCTCTTGTCGAAGGCATCAGTCTCGTGGCTCTCGCCATGGGGCTATTTGGAATTGCCGAAATCATCCTGAGCATTCCTGGGTCGTCGGGCAGGAAAATAGAATCCCGGTCCATATCGATGCGCTCCATGATCCCCGCCAAGGGCGAACTGAAGCGCTCATGGCTTCCAATTCTGCGCGGTTCTGCCTTCGGTTCGTTTTTCGGTGCGCTTCCAGGTACCGGTGGCCTGCTCGCGGCCTACATGAGCTACACCGTTGAAAAGAAGGTTGCGCGCGATCCGTCGCGCTTTGGCAATGGCGCGGTCGAGGGCGTAGCGGCACCAGAAGCTGCCAACAATGCCGCCGACCAGACCGCCTTCATTCCAACGATGACGCTCGGCATACCCGGTACCCCATCCATGGCAATCATGATCGGCATCCTGATGCTTCACGGCGTCACGCCCGGGCCCCGTATGATCTCAGATCATCCCGACGTCTTCTGGGGGCTGGTCATGAGCTTCTGGATCGGAAATCTCCTGCTCTTGATCCTCAACATTCCGCTGATTGGAATATGGGTTAAGATACTGTCGATACCATACAAGTATCTCTATCCCTCGGTCCTGGTATTCGTTTGCATCGGGGTCATGTCCGTTCAAAACAATACGTTTGACGTCTGGATGACCATCGCATTTGCAACCATTGGCTGTGTCATGGCGATGCTCAAATTTCCCACGGCTCCCCTGATTCTGGGATTCATTCTGGGACCGATGGTGGAGGTGAACTTCCGTCGGGCAATGGTGCTCTCGGGCGGGGAGTTTGGCACCTTTTTCATCGGGCCGATCAACATCGTGGTCATGAGCCTCGTGGCGATCATTCTGCTCTGGGCACTGGTTTCTACCGTGATGCCGTTTGCACGTAGCCTGATGATCAGAGCCTTTGGCCGTGCGTCCCGGCAATAGCAGTGTCAGCACGATCAGGAGGACATCGGCGGTGATCAACTTTGACCGTCCACGAATGGCGAGGGACGTCGAGCACGCCATCGTCTATCGGCGCGAGAACGAGTTCGCGAGCCATCCATACGTGCGCGGCTTCTGGCAGAATGCCGCCGGGCATCTCATCAGCAACTTTTCGGTCGCCACTGTGGACTACACGGCGCATCCGACGCTCTTGTCTCACCTCGCTCTCGTTCACTCGCCGCTTGGAAGGCGGTCCGTGACCGTCGGCTCAACTGACAGGGGGCGCACCTGGTCGATTCTGAATGAGGATAAGAACCGGCCGAGCAACGACGTGAAGGTCCCCGAGCCGGGCGTTGACGGCCAAGCAGGTCGGCTGACCGAGATCGGGCCGATAAACTATTCGGACCGAAACGTTCTGCTCTCGAATTTCAACTACTTGTACATGACAGAGGACCGTCTCATCCGAGACTTCGCGGCGCGCGCGAGCACTGCCTACGGGCCGCCCGAGAACCAAGTCTACATCCGGCTGTCGCAGGACGCTGGGCACACGTGGAGTCGCAGTGTCGTTCTGCCGAACCACGGTTTCCATCAGCTGAGCGCAGTCGAGTCGACGCTGGTTCGGCCGGACGGGCGCTGCCTGATCTTCCTACAAGGAATTTCCCGAAAGGGTGAGCCGAGCCGATGTCTGGTCTATCGCAGCATCGACGATGGGACATCGTTTCAGTTTCTCGCCTTTGTCACGCCTTCTCATGACCCCCTCCACGGGGGACTGCGTCAGATGTACCCGCGCGGAGTCATGCTTCCAAACGGAAGAATTCTTTGCACAGTGCGCGTCGATCGCCATTGGTCCGGCGAGATGTGGACCGAGCTCTACAAGAGCGACGATGGCGGAAAGACGTGGCAGTTCCTTTCTCGCATCACCGAGTACGGCGCTCCAGGGGCACCCCTACTCATGCGCGACGGCCGCCTGGTGCTCGTTTACACCTACCGCCTTCCCAAGCCTGGCATCCGGGCGATCGTCAGCGAAGACGAGGGTCTTACCTGGGGACCTGAGATCATCATTCGCGACGATGGCGGGAGCTGGGACCTCGGCTACCCGCGTGCGTGGGAGGCGGAGCCCGGCAAGATCGGCGCGATCTACTATTTCAACGATAGGGATGATCCGATTCAGGTGGAGCCAGACAGCACGCTCTGGGGCGCCGGGGG
>JBIQKK010000045.1:5861-17901 GCA_044506585.1 Hyphomicrobiales bacterium | reverse complement strand
CTCTGGGGCGCCGGGGGTGTACGCTACATCGCCCGCAGCTTCTTCTCGATCGACTGAGCACCACGCAAGCCACTAGGCGGCCGGCGCGCGCGAGCCCGCGGAAACGGGGACAAAAATGAGCGAGACATACGAACTGTACGCGATCCGCTACGGGCATCACAATCGCAATGCCGGTGCTAACTTCATCGGCGGGGATCCGCACGACCTTCCCATGCCGCTCGACTATTTCGTCTGGGTGATCGTGGGGAAGGGGCGCACCTTTCTTTTCGACACGGGCTTCGACCAAGGGGTTGCCGATCAACGGGGGCGACAGTTACTGCGGCCCGTTGGAGATGGCCTGAAACTGATCGGAATTCAGCCGGATGCTGTCGAGGACATCATCGTCTCGCATTTGCATTTCGACCATTGCGGCAACCACAATCTGTTCCCCAAGGCCCGCTATCACATACAGGACGCGGAGATGGCATATTGCACCGGTCGTTGCATGTGCCACGCCTACCTGCGGCAACCCTTCGAGGCTGCAGACGTAACCAACATCGTAACAAAGGTGTTCGAAGGGCGGGTCGTCTTTCACGACGGTAGCTCGGAAATTGCGCCGAATCTCAGCGTACATCGGGTCGGTGGCCATTCGAGGGGGTTGCAGATCATCCGCGTGCTGACGCGACGGGGGTGGGTGGTTCTTGGCTCCGACGCGGCGCATTTCTACGCAAACTTCGAGGAAGGACGGCCCTTTCCGTTGCTCGATAGCGCGGCCGATATGCTCGAGGGCTTCACAACTATTCGCAGGATGATTACGTCCACGAACCATTTCATCCCGGGGCACGACCCTCTCGTCCTGGAGCGTTTTCCTGTTGCGGTGGAGGGCGTCGACGACATTGTGCGCCTAGATGCCGATCCGGTCCGATGGGATCACTGACGGGTGGGTGGGTTGTCGGAAACGATCGCCGACTTCGTAGCCGGCTCGAGATGGGAGGACGTTCCGCCGATCGTGCGAGAGCATGCGGTGCGATGCGTGTTCAACGGCTTCGGCACAGCAGCGGGCGGCTCGAGCGATCCTGCCGTCTTGCGAATGATGAGAGCAGTCTCCCCGTTCTCCGGCGATGCCGAGGCGACGGTGATCGGGCACTTCGAAAAAGTGGATGCGCCGACTGCGGCCTTCGTCAACGCGGCAGCGGCAAACGTCCACGACTTCGACGATTCTCACATCGGCACCATCATTCATCCAACCGCGCCTGTATTGCCGGCAGCGTTGGCGATGGCCGAGACCATGAGGGTGAGCGGCAAGGACGTGCTTCATGCTTTCGTCTTGGGCGCCGAGGTCACGTGCCGGCTGGGGAATGCGATATCTCCTGGCCACTACGCGCGTGGTTTTCACATCACGTCGACCTGCGGCATTTTCGGTGCCGCGATAGCTACGGCAAAGCTTCTGAGGTTGACCCCTGGCGAGACCTTGAACGCCCTGGGCATTGCATCAGCGCAGTCCTCCGGTCTTGTCGAAGCGCTGGGCTACATGGCCAAGAGCGTGGGAGTTGGCGGCGCAGCGCGGAACGGCCTCCTTGCTTCCCTCATGGGTCGGGCAGGGGTCGGTGGCCCGCCTGCTCCGCTGGAAGGGAAACGGGGCTTTCTCGCCGTTACCTGCGACGAGCCCAATCCGGAGAAGGCGATAGAGGGGCTTGGGACGCAGTGGGAGTTTCTGCGCAACATGATCAAGCCCTATCCGTGCGGCGTCGTACTGAACCCGGTCATCGATGCATGCCTCAAGGGGCGCTCGGAATTGTCGGATATCGAACAGATCGCCGAGATCAGGCTACGGGGCCACCCTCTCCTGAAGGCAAGGACCGATCGGCCGCGGATCACCACCGGGCGTGAGGCGCAGGTTAGTGCACAGCACGCGGTGGCCGTGAGTTTGCTCCGCGGCCTCGCGGGGGCGCCCGACTTCAGCGACGCTGCGGTGGCCGACCCGGCCGTCGCCGCGTTGCGCCGAAAGGTGCTCGCAGTGGACAGCGATCCTTCATTGTCCGTCGATAGTGCGGAGGTATCGATCGTCTTCCACAATGGTGACACGCGTGTGCTCGTCGAGAATTGCGCGACAGGCAGCGTCGGCAATCCGATGTCGGACGGTGCCATCAGGAACAAGTTTTCGGCCCTGCTTGCTTTTGGTTGCCCGTCGCTGGATGCGAGGGCGCTCTCCGAAGCGTTGTGGGCTTTCGAACAAGCGGAAGACGTAGCCGCTGTCCTGCGGCTTGCACGACCGCCCTCACGCCGGTCGTCCCTTTAGGCGACGAAGGCTGGGTCAGACCTCAATCGACGGCGTCGTCGCGCGGCGCGCCCGTCTGGGGCGAGGATCGACGATGAGGTAGCGCGATACGCGAGGCGGCTTATCGCCCTGGTGAAGTTTGACCAACTGTTGCAGATTTTCCGCGTCGGCCTTGGTCCTGCGTCCAGTGTGGCGCTGGTAGGCGCTCCAATCGGGCACACGGTAGGTCTCGATCCACAAATGCGGCCGGTGCGTGTCGCGAGCCAAGTGCCAGTTCAGTGCTCCGTCGCGCCGGCGTACCAGGCGGCGGGCGACCATCAACCTAAGCAGGGTAGGGATGTCCTTTTCGAGGATATGAAACTCGACCGAGATCTGGATAGGCCCGCCGCCATGCGGTACCGCCCAAGGCGCGTCCTGCTGATTTGGCTCCTGCACAGGGTCAAGATCGTCTTCGGAAAAGTCGGGACATCTGAGGACGAAGCCTAGCACGGCGTTCGCAATCAGTACCAGGGCTGCCCCGGTCAGCGCTGCCGCGAGGCCGTGCGAGTTAGCCACGATTCCCCATAGCCAGCTCCCCAGCGCAAGGCCACCAAACAGTGCCGTCTGGTAGATCGACAACGCGCGTCCGAGCACCCAGCGTGGCACGGCAAGCTGGAAGGAAACGTTGAACATCGAAACGGCGAGCACCCAGGAAGCGCCGGCCAGCAGGAGGACGGCATGGTTCGACCACTGCTCGTGGTGTAACGCGAGAACGAGAATCGGGAGCGCAGAACCCAGGCATGCAATGCGGCCAATGGCTTCGTTGCTGAGGTGGGCGCGTAACACCGGAGTCGCCATCCCTCCCAGGACGGCGCCGACGCCGAAACTGCAAAGCAGTGTGCCGTACAGGATCGCTCCGCCACCCAGCCACTCGCTGGCGACCAGCGGCATCAATGCAGTCAGCGACGTCGCCGCGCCGCCGAACAATGTTGCGCGGAGCATCACGATAAGCAGGTTGGGTGACATCAGCACGTAGCGCAGGCCGGACATCAATGCCTGTCGAAAATCCTCGCGGGGGAGTTGGCGCTCAACAGCCGCCGGCTTCCACCGGAGCAACGCAGCTATCAGCGGGATATAGGTGATGGCGTTGACCGCAAAAGCGGCGGTGACCGACGTAAGAGCCACGATCAGGCCACCGATAGCCGGCCCGAGGCTGCGCATAGCGTTGTAGCCCATGCTGTGAAGCGTCACCGCTGCCGGCACATCGGGCTTGCCGACAAGGTCGAAAAAGGACGCCTGCCACGCCGGATTGTGAATCGCCACACCGATGGCGATGACGAAGGAAAGAGCGAGCAACAGGGGAGGTGTAGTCCATCCCGCATAGGACGTGATCACCAGGATCAGCGAACCGACCATCATCAGGATCTGTGCCACGATCATCATGCGGCGGCGATCGAAGCCGTCGGCCAGGACACCCATTGGTATCGAGAACAGCATTACCGGTAGCATGATGGAGGTCTGAACGAGCGCGACCATCGTGCGTGAGTCCGTCAGCGTGGTCATCATCCAGCCGGCACCGACGGTCTGCACCGTCCACCCCAACTGCGAGAAGACCGATGCAGCCCAGATATTCCGAAACTGCGGGTTCTTGAGGGGTCGAAGCATCGATGATCTTCGCGCGATCAATTGACTGCCGGGGGGATCGATGGCCGCGGCGTAAGGGACGGTTGGCAGGCGCCTCCCGGCCCCTCACTCGCCATAGGCACGGGAGGCCATGGCTTCGATGTCGGTCAGACCTTCGATGAGGAAGGGCTTGCTGGCCGACAACGCGTCGCTCATTGCCCTCTCAAGCTGACCGGGTTTCTCCACCTTGGCGTATCCGACCCCGAACGCCTTGGCGATATAGCCATAATCGACCGGCGCGAACCGCCAGTTGTTGGCCCATTTCTCGTTCCAGTCCCAAATATGGGCTTCCTGATTTAGCGCGGCATTGTTGTTGACCACCGTGATGGTGTTCAGGCCGTAGCGGACCGCGGTCTCAAGTTCTGCCATGTGGTACATGAAGCCGCCGTCACCTGTGAAGCAGATCACAGGACAGTCGGGGCGGGCTGCCTTGGCCCCCATCGATGCGGGTAAAGCCCACCCAAGCGAGCCGTGGGCGCGGATGACGCGCTGGCTTTCGGACGTCACCTTCAAATTCTGCGCGATCCAAGCGCCGGAATGGCCGGTATCTCCGACCACGATTGCGTTCGAGGGTAACACGCCGGAGAGGTCGTGCAGCAGACGCTCTGGACGCATCGGCACTGCGTCCGACGTTTCCATCGGTCTGACCTGCTTGTCCCACTCCGCCTTTAACTGACTGGTCCGCGTAATCCATTCGTCCGGCGCTTTGAAACGCGCACCGACGGCCAGAAGCTGTTGCAGGACAGTTGCCGCATCGCCGCACACCCCGACGGTATTGGGATAGTTGCGGCCGATATTTTCAGGGTTGATGTCGATGTGCACCACGGCCGTTTCGGGCGATGGGACCTTTCGGTTGCGCGTCACCAGTCCGCCGGTGAGACTGCCGATGTAAATCACCAGGTCCGCCTGGCTGACGGCCGCGTTGGCGGATGTTGCCGAGTATTGACCTACGACTCCCAGCGAGAGAGGGTCGGTATCCAGCATGACATCCTTGGCGTTCAACGATTTCGCGACTGGAATTGCGTGCCGCCGCGCGAAATCGACGAGATATGCCGCAGCTCTCGAGCTGACGACGCCACCGCCGGCGACGATAACGGGCCGTTTCGCCTTCTCAATCGCCGTCAGCGCCCGTGCGACATCCTCCGCCAGGGCGGGCTGACGGATGGCCGGGTAGCGGGCGTAGCGTGCTTCGAAGCTCAGATCGTGCTCGACGGGCTGCATGGACTGCTCGTGCCAGAGGCCATCGAGCTCCAGATGCACGGGCTGGGGCATACCAGTGGTGGCCGCCCGGAACGCCTGCGCGAGGAGGTCGGGCATGCGGCTCGCGTCCTCGATCCGCGCGTTGAACTTTGTCAGGTGATCGTAGATCGGCATATCGTCGATCTCCTGATAGAAGTGACGGTAGCGAGAGGCCACGTTCATGCCGCCGCTGATCGCCAGGACCGGAATGCGCGCGAGGTAGGCGTCGCGCAGGCCAGCCGCGAGATTGGTGGCGCCGATCGCCTGCGCGGCGCACACGCCGACCTTGCCCGATATGCGCGCATACCCGTCGGCCATGTAGGCCGCCGCCTTCTCGCCGTGGGTCATCACGGCGGTAATGCCCTTGTCGGGCATGAGCTTCATCGCCTCGCTGATGACCACGGGGACATAGAAGCAATGGGTCACTCCGTAGGCCGACAACGCCTCGACGAAGAACTCCGGTCCGGAAAGCCTGGGCACTGGCCAACTTCCTTGTCAATGTTGCGCGGTCGTGCGGCCGCATCAATGTGATGGGGTGGAAATGGCGTGGTCACTGGCCCGTGACTGCGCGGGATCCATAGAGGTCGAGCATCTTCTTGGCGGTCGTCTTGACGAAGCCCTGATCCGATCCGGCTATGAAGGCCGATGCGCCCAGGGCGCGCATGTCGGCGAAGTCCTCGGGATTGCTGACGAGCACGATGACGGGCTTGTTGACTTTGCGCGCCGCCTCGAAGACCCGCTCGGCAGCCTTGCGTACAACCGGCGCCTGCATCGATTCCGCTTCGTAAGCCGAGTAGAGGTCGCCGCGGCCGATGAAGGCGGCATGGATACCGTCAACCGCGAGAATGTCGTCGACACGTCCGATGGCGTCGGGATCCTCGATCATGGCGATGCAGGCAATTTCGGCGTCCTGACGATCTTTGTGCGCAGGCATGCTGAGGCCACCGAAATTGCCGGCACGCGTCGTTGTCGCAAAACCTCTGATGCCATCGCGATAGCGGCAGGCGGCGGCAATGTCCCTCGCCTTCTCCGGCGTATCGACATGCGGGACGAGAACCCCCATGGCGCCCAGGTCCAGCACCGACAGGATCGACGCGGCGGTGCCCTCGGCCACGCGCACAATCGGGGCCACGTCGTAGGCACGTGCGCCGAGAACCATCATGTCGATGGTGGTGCGGTCGAATGCGGAATGTTCCTGGTCGATCACGACGAAATCGAACCCCACCGCGCCAACGATCTCGGTTGAATGGGTCGAGGGAAACTTGATGAAGGTGCCAAGCATGTGATCGCGGGCTTCGAGCCGGCTTCTAAAATGGCGGTACGGCGGTCTGGTCGCTGTCATGGTGCTCCCCTGTTCCTAACGCTCGGAACGTACTCCAACGGCCGGTCCGAACATGGGGGATGAAGACGAGTTTCCGCCTGCGAAACGATGGAAGTCTCCGTCCCGCGCGCAGTCGAAAAGGATAGAAGCTGCAGCGCATTCGCATTGCGGCACTGCCCCCGGGCGCCGGGTGCCTCGAGAACAGACGGGACGATTCGACGATGTATGTGAAGACCGATCCACGCTCCAAAATGGCAAGCGCCAGTCCGGCCAGCAAGAAGAAGGCACCCACGGAGTTCGGCCCATCCTACTACGGGCGGTTCTACGATGAAGAGCCCCAGCAGCGTGGGGAGAAGGCCAACAGCTGGTACATCCGCAGCCAGAACGCCGTGTTGTCCTATAGCCGCGTGATGGATGGGGCCGAACTCGCACGCGATGAGCAGCCCGACGAGTTTGCACTGCTGCTGCCGGATCCCCAGACCTCGGCAGAAGTCACCGCCGGCGGAGAGACCGTCAAAGTGAAGGGCGCCAGCGTCACCTTCGTGCCACCGGGCAAGAGCTCGATCCGGATCAGTGGCGAAGGCGAACTGGTCAGGGTGTTCACAGCCCTGTCGGCTGACCTGGTAGAGCTTTGTTCAAATGCGAAAGGGTATGTGGAGGACCCGAACGTTCCGGCGCTCGAGGCCTGGCCGACCCCGCCCGACGGTTTCAAGATTCGTACCTATGATCTGGATGTTCCTCAGGTGGAGGGACGCTTCGGTCGCATCTTCCGGTCCACCAATATCATGCTCAACTGCTTCTATTCGCGGATGGGTCGCCGCGATCCGCGTCAGCTTTCGCCGCACCACCATGACGATTTCCAGCAGTTCTCTCTCGTTCTGGAGGGTTCGTACTATCACCATCTGCGGCGCCCCTGGGCTCCCGACAAGACGAACTGGGCGGAGGACGAGCACGAATTCTGCGCGGCGCCGTCCGCCTGCGTCATCCCGGCGGCGGTGATCCACACGTCCGAGCCTTACTCGCACGTGGCCAACCAGCTCGTCGATATTTTCTGCCCGCCTCGAGAGGACTTCTCGGCGCAGCCGGGGTGGGTACTGAACGCCGATGACTATCCGGCCAAGCCTCAGTCCTGACCGAAAACAGGATCGGCGCAATCGCCTGCGGTCGGCGATTGGGGTCTCGCCCCGCAACTCAGGATGATAAGCATGCTTGGATTTGTCGGAATAGGAAACATGGGCGGCAACATGGCCGGCCGGCTCATCGATGCCGGCCACTCCGTGGCCCTGTTCGACAGAAACGAGGCTGCCATCGCGGAACTGGCAGTTCGTGGTGCCATCGTCGCCCGCTCAGCGGCGGAAGTGGGCGATATGGCGTCCACCGTTCTGGTCAGCCTTCCGACGCCCGATATCGTCCAGTCCGTCATTGCTGGCGAGCTTGCGGGCGGCAAGGTCGTCAAAACCGTCATCGATCTGTCGACAACTGGTCCACGCGTTGCGGGGCTGTGTGCCGCGGCACTGCGCGAACAGGGTATCACCCATATCGATGCGCCGGTCAGTGGCGGCAAGGCGGGCGCGCGCGACGGCAAGCTCGCGATCATGGTCGCGTGCCCCAAGGCGGCGTTCGCGGACGTGAAGCCGATCCTTGAGGTGCTCGGCAAGGTATTTTTCGTCGGCGAGACAGCTGGCCAGGCGCAGGTCGTAAAGCTCGGCAACAACCTCATCGGCGCGGCTGTCATCGCGCTCACCTCCGAGGCCGTCGCCATGGGGGTGAAGGCAGGGGTCGATCCGAAGATCATGGTCGATATCATTAATGTGTCCAGCGGCAGGAGCAGCGCCACGCAGGACAAGTTTCCGCGTTCGGTCCTGCCGAGAACGTTCGATTATGGCTTCGCCACCGGCCTTTCCTACAAGGACGCGAGGCTTTGCGTCGATGAGGCCGAGGCCCTCGGCGTGCCCATGGTCGTGGGCGGCGCCGTGCGGCAGTTCCTTGCGGTCACCAATGCCCGCTTTGGCCCGGATTCCGATTTCACCAGCATGGCGCGTGTCGTCGAGGAATGGGCCGGCGTTGAAATCAAGCCGCAGACGTAGGGGCGCAGGCGAGCGCCGTACGATCATCAAGACTCACGGAATATAGCGAGACACGAACATGACGATAAACTCCCAGCAGACATATGACCATGGACTGGAGATCAGACGATCGGTTCTCGGCAGCGAATATGTCGAGCGCTCGCTCAAGAACGCCACGGACTTCAGCCGTCCGCTGCAAGAGCTGGTGACCGAATATTGCTGGGGTGCGGTGTGGGGACGCGAGGGCTTACCCAAACGTATCCGCAGCATGCTCAACCTCGCCATGATCTCCGCGCTGAACCGCCCGCATGAGTTGAAGCTCCATGTTCGAGGGGCCCTCCGCAATGGCGTCACCCGCGAGGAGATCAGCGAGATCTTGCTGCAGGTGGCGATCTATTGTGGCGTGCCGGCTGCCATCGATTCCCTGCGGCTCGCGAACGAAGCGTTCGAGGCCCACGACAAGGAGGCGTCAGATGCCGGTAAGTAGCGCGACCGCCGCCAACGAAGAGCTGCCCAAATATGTGAACCTGATCGACGGCAAGTGGGAATCCGCTTCGGGCGATGAGTGGTTTGACAGCTTCAATCCGTTCACCGGTGCACCGTGGGCGCGCGTCGCGCGCAGCACGCCCGATGACGTCAACAAAGCGGTCGAGGCCGCTGCCAGGGCGTTCAGATCGGCCGCCTGGCGGGGCATTTCGGCGTCCGAGCGCGGCAGGCTCCTCTACCGCTTGGGGGACCTCATCGCCGAGCATGCCGAGCGCCTCGCGCAGATCGAGACTCGTGACAACGGCAAGCTCATTACCGAGATGCGCACGCAGCTCAAGAATATTCCGTCTTGGTTCCGCTATTTCGGTGGGCTCGCGGACAAGCTCGAAGGCCGAGTCATCCCCATTGAGAAGGCGAAGACCTTCAACTTCACGCGGCTCGAGCCGATCGGCGTCGTTGCCGCGATCACGCCATGGAACTCGCCCCTGATGCTTGCGGCATGGAAGCTCGCGCCAGCACTGGCGGCGGGCAACACCATTGTGTGGAAGCCGTCCGAGTTCTCCACCGTCTCGGCGCTCGAGTTCGGCCGACTGTTCGAACAGGCAGGATTCCCGCCCGGCGTTGTTAACATCGTCGCCGGATTCGGCAGCGAGATCGGGGAAACGCTCGTGACCCATCCCCAGGTCGCCAAGGTCGCGTTCACTGGCGGCGACGCGACTGGCGAGCATGTCAACAAGCTTGCGGCCGGCGGTCTCAAGACTGTGACGCTTGAGCTCGGCGGCAAGTCTGCGAACATCGTTTTCTCTGACGCCAACGTGGGCAATGCCGTCAAAGGCATTGTTTCGGGCATCTTTGCCGCGACGGGGCAGACCTGCATCGCCGGTTCGCGGGCGCTCATTCATCGTTCACTGCTCGATCAGGTTACCGAGGGCTTGCTGGACCTCGCGAAGACGGCTCGGATGGGCGATCCGATGCTTGACACCACTCAGGTCGGCCCCATCACGACACAGCCGCAATTCACGAAGGTGCTGGGCCACATCGAGGCGGCAAGAGTCGATGGCGCACGCTGTCTCCTCGGCGGCGGCGCGGCCTCAAAGCCGGAGTGCGGTTCGGGCTGGTTCGTCGAGCCTACGATCTTCTCAGATGTGCGTCCCGAGATGCGCATCGCACAGGATGAGGTGTTCGGCCCTGTGCTCGCCATCATACCGTTCGACGACGATGAGGAGGCGGTCGCGATCGCGAACGACACCAGGTACGGACTCGCTGCCGGCGTCTGGACCGAGAGCATTTCACGGGCACTGCAGATGTCCGAACAGTTGCAGGCCGGCACGGTGTGGATCAATACCTACCGCGCCGTGAGCTACATGTCGCCCTTCGGGGGCTACAAGCGGTCGGGCATCGGTCGAGAGAATGGACTCTCAGCGATCCGCCACTACGTCCAAGAAAAAAGCGTCTGGATCGACATGGGCAACGACGTTGCGAACCCCTTCGTCATGCGCTGACGGCTGCGCCCACATGCGGGCCTCAATAAATCAGGAGTGGTAGCCATGGCCAAAATGACCGGCGCGAAACTGATCGCCAAGGTGGTGCATCAATACGGGCTGACGCACGCGTTCTATATGCCGTTCATCGCTCCGCGCGCGCTGGGCTATATGCAGGATCTGGGCATCAAAGTCGTCGGAGCCCATAGCGAGAAAGCCGCAGCCTACATGGCGGACGGTTATGCGCGGGCACGGCGAGCACCCGGACTTTGCATGTCGCAGTCTGTTGGTGCGCTTAATCTCGCCGCCGGACTGCAGGACGCCTATCTCGCTCAATCTCCGGTCCTGGCCATTACCGGTCGCGAGGTTCACGTCAATCAGGCCCGGAATGCCTATCAAGAAGTCGATCATGTGAAACCCTTCATGTCGGTCGCCAAATCGAGCGAGTTCGCATCGGGTCCGGCGGAACTTCCCCACCTGCTCCGCCAGGCCTTTCGCACCGCCGTGTCCGGTCGTCCCGGTCCTGTCCACATCGATATCGAGGGCCGCACGGGAACCGAGATCACGATGGCGGAAACCGACGTGGAAGTCGGCACCGACGAGGCCTTCCGTAGTATTCCTCCATTCCGCCCCAGCGCCGACGGCGCAAGCATCAACCGGGCCCTCGACGCGCTGGCTCGGGCGAAGAGACCGGTCATCGTCGCGGGCGGCGGCGTCACCCTGTCCGGCGCGAGCGCCGAGTTGATCACCTTTGCCGAAAAGACTTCGATACCGGTCGCCACCGCGCTGGCCGCTAAGGCGATGTTCCCATGGGACCATCCGCTCGCCGTGGGTACGCCCGGCAGCTACTCACGCGAATGCGCCAATCGCGTGCTCTGTGAAGCCGACATCGTCTTCTTTATCGGCAGCCAAACGGGCAGCCAGGTTACCAATCACTACCGCGTGCCGCCGGAAGGTACCCCGACGATCCAACTCAACATCGAAGCGGCCGAGATAGGCCGCAACTACCCCGTAGTGGTTGGGCTCCATGGTGACGCGAAGAGCACGCTCGCCGCCATGATCGCAGCACTTGAAGGTGCGCCCGACCGTTCCACCTGGGTGGCACGCGTACAGGAGCTTGTCTCGCAATGGCGCCAATCGATCGCCGATCTTGCCGGATCGGATGAAGAGCCTATCCGTCCTGAAAGGCTCTGTCGGGAAATCAGCATGCATCTTCCTGAGAACGCCATTCTTGTCTCAGACACCGGGCATTCCGGCATTTGGACCGGCGCCTACATCGATCTCATGCACCGCGGGCAGATGTTCATCCGATGCGCCGGATCCCTCGGCTGGGGTTTTCCAGCATCGCTCGGGGCCAAGTGTGGTCAACCTGAGCGCCCGGTGGTCTGTTTCACTGGAGACGGCGGCTTCTGGTATCACCTTCCAGAGCTCGACACGGCGCGCAAACATGGGATCAACACCGTCACCGTTGTTAATAACAACCGCTCGCTCAATCAGGAAAAGAGCGCCAATGAGAAGCTGTTCGGAG
>JBIQKK010000045.1:2301-5761 GCA_044506585.1 Hyphomicrobiales bacterium | reverse complement strand
AATAACAACCGCTCGCTCAATCAGGAAAAGAGCGCCAATGAGAAGCTGTTCGGAGGTCGTACGGCGCAATCGGATCAGTTCTGGCTGTTCCCTGAAACGGATTTTGCCGCGATCGCGGAGACGATGGGATGCGTCGGCATCGTTGTGAAGTCGCCGTCAGAGATCGGTAGTGCGCTCAAGCACGCCCTTGCGGCCGACCGCCCCGTCGTTCTGGACGTGCGCACGCATCTCGAGGGGATTGCGCCTCACGGCTGGCTGCCGGCCTGATTGGGGTCGACGCGCTAGCCGTGCAGTGTCGGGGGACCGCCCGCGGCGATGGCCGCCTCGATCTGCGTGATGGCATCGGTAAGCGGCTTCACGGCGCGCATGACAATCTCGTTGTTGTCGATGACCGACTTGAAAAAGCTGCAGCTGATCACCGCCACCAGGTCTCCACCTTCCCTGATTGGCATCGCGATCGTCGTCATGCGCTGCGGCTCGGTCTTGGGATCGCGGATCGAGTAGCCACGGCGACGGGTATACTCGAGAGTCTGCCGCAGTCCCTGTTCGTCGGCTTCCGTGATTTCCGACGACTCGCGCATCTTGCGGAGGAGATCCTCCAATTCGTCCGCCGGGCAGAACGCCAGATAGGCGCGCCCCATCGCGGTCACACTGAGCTTTGGGCGCCGCCGGATCACGCCGTTGCTGTGAGACCATGGGCTCAATGAGCCCGTGTAGAGCTGCTTGGAGATGCCGTCGCCGTCGAAGAACCCCAGGCAGACAAGCCAATTGAACCGCTCGGTCAAATCGATCGCGCGCGGTCGTACGGCCTCGATGATGCGCGAAGAGGTATCATATCCTGAAACCAGATCACGGACCTTGCTGGTCGTCCTGTATCCGCCGCACAGCTTGTCAGAAACCACATAGCCGGTATCGATCAGCGTCTGCAGCATGCGCACGATGGTGGACTTATTCTGTCCCGTAGCCTTGTGCAGGTCGCTGACTGAGGCTGTCTTAAGGCGGCTAACCGCGCGCAAAACCTCCAGCACACGCACTGCCGATTCCACCGGTGGGTAACACCCTGCGGGGTTCGCGGGCTCTGATTGAGCGGGCACCGTCGAGTCCATGTCGCGAGAGGGAATGTGCAATTCCGAATCCTCGTTCTGGCCGCGGTTCAATAGTCCTGTTGCCTGTTCGTATCTCATGAACCGTCCCCGATCTTTGGTTTCACCGACTTTCATGGGTCGTCCCCGCCAGTCTCCCGGCGGTTGCTTGCGCGTTGCAAGTTGGGCAGGTGGCGGCGCTGGCATGAAGCCAAATGCGGCTTCCGAAGTTGCACCGACGCCCACACGACAAGATCCCTCCAAAGACAGTCTCGACAAGCGAACGCATCGCCCGGCCTCGGGCGCCCTTCGCTACGACTGTATTGTTGCTTGTGCAGCGAGCGCCGTGGTCCGACACGGCCATCTGCCTTGCAGTCGAATTAGCTGGATCCGCTCATCGCTGTCGCATCCTCTCTCCCGGTATTCCGTCACGGTATGCCCGAAGATCGGAGTAAGCAATCGCCCTACAAGTTGAATTGATAAGGTTGGCAAGCCGCTGGTGGGGGCGGTGCAGCGTCACTCAGCCGGGCACTGGAACTCAGTGTTTTCAATGACATGCTCGCGGCGACGCGGCCCGAACTCATCCATTGCGGGCGCGAGGTTGCGAGGCTGCCGGCGAGCAGACCATGCGGCCTGCGGCAGAACGTTTCGTCGCTCGAAACGAAGCCAGTTGGACAGCTCGCTTCCTTACGCACGGCATATTCATGGCCCCAGGCCTCCTGAATCGGCAGGGGGTCCTGAAACTGGCTCCGCGCAGAACACAAGGGCAGTAGGGCCGCGTAAGTAAAAGGACAGGATATGGACGACGATCATCGAAGGGCCACGCAGGATCTTTACGCCCTCAACGCTGAATATTGGCACGATGTCGATACAAACTGGGGCCGCGACGTTGGAAAATTCTATACCGAAGACGCCGTGTTCGAGGGAGGCGCCGCGACGTACAGCGGCATTGAAAAGATCAAGGAGTTCTACCAGTGGAGGGTTGATCGTGGGCCACGCGTTGCCGTTCACGCCTTCACCAATTTTCTCGTCCACATGCAGAGCGCAACAGAGGCGCAATGTACATGGTACCTACATCTTTACGCGGCAGATGGCGAACCGATGCTTCCATCTGAGCCACCGATCAGCATTGCCTACGTGGTCGACACGTGCGTGAGGGGGCCAGACGGTACCTGGCGATACAAATATCGCAAGTTCCGCCCGCTCTTTCGCGGCAAGGTTCCTCCGACTAATCCGAATCTGGATGCGAAGTAGCGTTGTTCGCATCTGGGTTTGGGGGACCAAGTCCGCATGGTCCCCGCGACCGGCTGCTCCTCGTGCCGCCGCGTTCTTGCGCGGTGGCACGCGACAAACGGCCCACTGATTTGACCGAAACTACTATGCAAATGTTGGGACTCTGGCGTCCCCGCTGGCAAGGCACCGCTCCGCCTGGGGCGGCAACCAGTTGCATCCAGCGATTGGCATTCGCCGTCTTGCTCCGCAGCAGTAGCATCGACGGACGCTGAAGCGTTGCGGCACCAGGGTGCATTTCTGTCGCCTGTTTCGTTGGCGGAAATGAATTGCAACGAGGGTCGTGTGCGAGGTTCGTTGAGCTAGGCTTGAGGCAATGTTGGTCAAACCTCAAGCGTCGATAGGAGAATGGTCATGCTCGGCGGAGCACTAGGAAAGAAGCTTTGGATTGCAGGTCTTGCCCTTGCATTGGGTGCCGTTACAGCGGGGGTTGCGCAGGCTCAGACTCTTCGCATGTGGACGTTCCTGGACCCCAGCGGCATTGAGGGCCGCGAAGTCGTCTTGAAGCAGCTGATCGATACATTCGAGGCCGACCACCCGGGCGTGACGGTTCAGGTCGAGCCGCAGGTCTGGCAGCAGATGAACGACAAGTTTCTCGCGGCCCATCAGACGGGGACGGCACCGGACCTGATCTTCGTATCCATAAACCGACTTGCCGATGCAATTGGAATTGGCGCACTCGCCGATCTCAACGAGTTGATCTTCAACAATTGGACGCCCGAGGAGATCGCTGACATTGACGATCCGTACTTCAACTACAAGGCCGAAGACGGACGCTATTTCTTCGCCATCTCCCGTGCGCAGTTCGGCATCTGCTATCGAAAGGACATCCTGAGCGAGGCTGGAATCGATGCAAATGAACTGAAGAACTTCAAGCAGTTCATCGCGGCGGCCAAGCAACTTCAGCAAGAGGACGCCAATGGCGTCGTCACCCGTTGGGGCTTCTCTCAGGGCTTTGGCACTGCGGGGGCGACCCAGATCATTGGCCTCTCGATCCTAATGGACGAGCAGGGCAACATCTTCAACGAGGATGGTACGGCCAACTGGGCAACGCCCGCCGGCGTGAAGGCGCTCGACCTCTATGTCGA
>JBIQKK010000045.1:0-2201 GCA_044506585.1 Hyphomicrobiales bacterium | reverse complement strand
AGCAAGGACTCCGATGCCCTTTGGGTGAAGATCGGCTTGCAGCCGCCGGTCCGGCCCTCGACCGTGGCCGAGAACGCAGCGCTGTTCGAGCAGCCGGAGTACCAATATATGGTCGCCATTGCGGACGGTTTGGCCAATCACGGCTGGTTTCCGCCTGACAATGCCGGCAACGGCTACAATCAGGCCTTTTACGAAGCTGTTCAGGACGTCCTGACGAACGGTACTCCAAGCCTCGAGGCCCTCAAGAAGACAGAAGACGCCTACAACCGCGCAAACAGGCTCTAAGCGTGACGGCATCGGACTCCGATCAGGTGGGGCGGGGCGGCATTAGTGCCGCCCCACCAATATCGAGGCGCCCACGGGCGTCGATGGGGTCACCCGGGTTCGGCTTTGTCTCGCCCGCCATGCTGCTGATCGCGCTGGTCCTGATTGCGCCCTCGATCTACGGGGCCTGGTTCAGTCTCCACCGGATCCGCTTCCTCGAGGCAACGGACTTCATCTGGTTCGAGAACTACGTCTTTCTGTTCACCGACCCGCATTTCATGCCTGTCGTGGTCCGCACGATGGTCTTCACCATCGTCTCGGTGGTGCTGACGATGGTCATCGGCCTCGCGCTGGCGGTGTGGGTCAACCGCATAAAGGGCCCGTTAGGCCTTGTCTTGCAGATCACCATCATCTTGCCCTGGATCATTTCGCACGTCGTCGGCGCACTGCTCTACAAGTGGGTCGCCGTCAATGACCTGGGACTAGGCCGCTATGTGATGGAACAACTGGGGCAGTTCGGCTACGACCCGCTCTCCGACCCAGTCCAGGCGATGATCGTTCTGATCATCTATGCAGTCTGGCGTCACCTAGGCTTCGTGATGCTGCTGATGCTGTCGGGGCTCAAGAGCATCCCGGCCGATCTCTATGAGGCTGCGCATGTGGACGGCGCCAATGCCTGGCAGCGCTTCGTCAAGATCACCTTGCCGCTGTTGCGTACGCCAGTCCTTATTGCTGTTGTGATCGAAACGGTAGCCAACATCAACAACATCGAGGGGCCCCTCGTCGTCACTGGCGGCGGTCCGGCCGGATCGACGAACGTTCTGGCCCACGATCTCTATGTCCGGGCCTTCGTGAGCTACGACTACTCGACGGCGCTGGCGCTGGGCATATCGATGTTCGTCTTCAATATCGTGCTGGCCATTGGCTACGTGAAACTGGTGAGCCGGCATGGTTGAACGCCAGAACATCTTCAATGTCCTGATCTTTGCGGCGGTGCTGCTCCTGATCTTCGCCAATATCGTGCCGATCCTCTGGGGCTTCCTGGCTGCCTTCAAGCCGGTCTCCCAGATCGTCACCTATCCTCCCAACCTCCTGGCGTTCGATCCGACGATCGAGAACTTCTCCAAGGTCGTCGAGAGCAATTTCCTCACCGGGGTGCGAAACAGCTTCGTCTACGGCGCGGGCGCGGTGATCCTCGCCCTCACCGCCGGCTCGATGGCCGCCTTCGGCTTCGATCGCTTCCGCTTTAGGGGCCACGGCGTGCTGTTCCTGGTGGTCGTTGCGGCGATCCCTCTGGCGATCGGTTCGGCCGCATTGCTGGTGCCGAAGTTTCTGTTCTTCACGACATTTGGAATGGCCAACCGTTGGTACACGCTGCCGCTGATCTACGCTGTCCATTCGCTGCCGATAACCATCTGGATCCTCAAGGGCGCGATGGAGGGTGTGCCGAGGGAGCTCGACGAGGCCGCCTATATCGATGGCGCCTCCAGTTTTAGCGTCTTCGCACGCATCGTGATCCCGCTGTGCAAACCTGCCATTGCGGCAGCGGGGTTGTTGGTCTTCATCAGTGCTTGGAACGAGTTTGTCGCAGGCTCTGTCATGGTCGACATGCGAGAGCTAAAGCCAATCCAACCCCTGCTGTACCAGTACATCGGATTTTTCGGACGTGAATGGGGGCTTCTGCTGGCCGCGTCGGTCATCGCCATCGTACCGATCTTTGCAATCTATGTGATGTTCGGTCGGCTTCTGGTTTCGGGCCTAACACACGGAGCCACCAAGGGCTGAGGCGCCCGCTTGCTTCAACAGGGATGAGACTATCGGCATGAGTGAAACTGGGTCACGCACACTCCCGCACGGCAAGGTGGATCATGGTGTCGTCTATCGGAAGGACGACGAGTTCTGCGGCTGGGTCTTCACGAGCGGTATGTGGGACACGG
>JBIQKK010000044.1:16150-21901 GCA_044506585.1 Hyphomicrobiales bacterium | reverse complement strand
CTGCGGAGCGCGCTGGGCGCCGTGCGGTCCTATTTCACCACCGCGGGGCTGTTCAGCCTGGGGATCAACCTGCTCTACCTCGCCGGCCCGCTCTATATGCTGCAGGTCTATGACCGCGTGGTCTCGTCCGGCAGCGTGGCGACGCTCGTCATGCTCACGCTGGCGCTCGTGATGGCCTATGTTGCCATGGCGGGGCTCGACGTCGTGCGGGCGCGCGTGTTGGGCCGCGCGGGTATCCGGCTCGACGGACAACTGGCCGAGCGGGTCGTCGCGGCAACGCTGGATCACCCCAATGGCGAGGCGGCGCGCAGCCAGCCGCTACGGGACTTCGATACCTTCCGCCAGTTCATCACCGGCACCGGTATCCATTCGCTGTTCGATGTGCCGTGGGCGCCGATCTATCTGCTCGTACTGTTCATGTTGCATCCGGCGCTCGGGCTCGTTGCCCTCGCGGGGATGGTGATCCTCGCCGTACTTGCGCTGATCAATGAGTGGCTGGTCCGCAAGGCGCTGAGCGAAGCCAATGCCGTCTCGACGCGCAACTACGGCTTTACCGACATGAGCCTGCGCAACGCGGAAGTCGTACGCGCCATGGGCATGATGACCGGGCTGCTGCGACGCTGGTCGCGCGACCGCGACAGGGTGCTCGAACGACAACTGGTGGCGAGTGACCGCGCGGCAACGATGTCGAGCCTCATCAAGTTCGTGCGCATGACGCTGCAATCGATCATCCTCGGCGTGGGCGCCTTTCTGGTGATCGAGCGGCTGGCCTCGGCCGGCGTGATGTTCGCGGGCTCGATGCTGCTCGGACGCGCGCTGCAGCCGGTGGAGCAGGTGGTTGGGGGCTGGCGCGGTTTCGTCGCCGCCCGCGATGCCTTCGACCGCGTGCGGCGGCTGCTCGAGGCCTCACCCAGAGGTCGCGAGACGCTGGCGCTGCCGCGCCCGAGCGGCCGGCTCAGTGCGCGCGGTGCGTTCTATACGCCGCCCGGCACCAACAAGGCGATCCTCAAGGGCATCACCTTCTTCATCTCGGCGGGCGAGACCCTTGGCATTGTCGGTCCATCGGGCGCCGGCAAGTCGACGCTGGCACGGCTCCTCGTGGGCGTCACGGCGGCCACCGCCGGCACGGTCCGGCTGGACGGTGCAGACATCAGCGTGTGGCCCAAGGCGCAGCTCGGCCGGTACATCGGCTATCTGCCGCAGGACATCGAATTGTTCGCCGATACCGTGGCCATGAACATCAGCCGCTTCGAGACCGACGCGGACGACAAGGTGATCGAGGCCGCCAAGCTTGCCGGCGTCCACGAGATGATCCTCGAACTCCCCGATGGCTACGACACGCCGGTCGGCGAAGGGGGCACCATTCTTTCAGGCGGCTACCGGCAGCGCATCGGCCTCGCCCGCGCCGTCTACGGAGACCCGAGCCTGGTGGTGCTGGACGAACCGAGCTCGAGCCTCGATACCACCGGCGACTTCGCCCTTGCCGACTGCATCGGCCGGCTGAAGGAGCGCGGAACGACGGTAGTCATCATCTCCCATCGGACGGCGACGATCACGGCGGTCGACAAGCTGCTGGTGCTTCGCGACGGTGCACTCGAGGCATTTGGGGACCGGCAGGAGATCATCGCGAAGTTCTCCCAGGCCACGCCCCTTCGGGCGGTGCCATCATCGCCGCCACCGGCGGTCGCCCAGGGAGAACGCTAGTGCTTCACGTGCCCTCCACAGCCCGCCGTGCCCTCGACGCGCCAGCCCCGGTGCGGCCGAGCGATTCCGCCACCGGGGCGGTCCGGGCGGGCTGGATCATCCTGCTGCTGTTCTTCGGCGGCCTGGGCACCTGGTCGGCGACGGCTCCTCTCAACGCCGCGGTGGTGGGCGAAGCCGTGGTGAAGGTGGACGGCAATCGCAAGAGCGTGCAGCACCTCGACGGCGGCACAGTGCGCGAAATCCTTGTGCAGGATGGCAGCCGTGTCGAAGGTAACGACGTTGTCCTCATCCTCGACGACACCGAGGCCAAAGCGCAGGTCGACGTCCTTCAGCAACAACAGGTCCTCTTGTCGGCCACCGAAGCACGCCTCAGGGCGGAGCTCGCCGGGGCGAGTGAGATCGAGTTCCCACAGGAATTGATCGAGAAAGCCGGCGATACAGTTGTTGCCGCAGCCATGCGTGACCAGGCCCAGGAACTCGCCAGCCGCCGCGAGGCGATCACGGGCCGGGAACGCGTGCTGCGGCAACGCATCGCTCAATACGACGAGCAGATTGAGGGGCTGCGCGCTCAGCTTGCGCCGATCGCGACGCAGCTGGCGTCGATCGCCGAGGAGCGGGCATCGCTCGACGATCTGCTGAGCAAGGGGCTGACAACCCGGACGCGCAAGCTGGAGCTCGAGCGGCGGGAGAGCGAGCTCGCGGGGCGCAAGGCCGAGCTCGATGCCAGCATGGGCCAGTCCGACCAGGCGGTCTCCGAGCTGCGCGAGGAGATCGACCAGCTGCGCCGGGATCAGTCAGAGGACATTTCCCGCCAGCTCAGAGAAATTCGCGGCAAGCTCCTCGATGTCGGCCCGCAGCTGCGTGCCGCGCAGATCGCCCTTGAGCGCACCGCGGTGCGCACGCCCTATGCCGGGACCGTGGTCGACCTGGCGGTCTTCTCGGTAGGAGCGGTCGTGGGTCGCGGCGAGCGGCTGCTGGACATCGTTCCCGACGATACCTCGCTCGTCGTCGAAGCGAGGATACGCGTCGAGGACATCGCCGACATCGCCCCGGGGATGCCGGCCGAGATCCACTTCACGTCGTACAAGCAGCGCGTGACGCCGCTCATCCACGGAACCGTGGCGGAGGTCTCGGCCGACCGGCTCACCGACGAGCGGACGCAGGTCCCCTATTATGTGGCGCGGGTCGACGTGAACACGGACGATCTTGAGGCGAGTCCCGAGATCCAGCTCTATCCCGGGATGCCGGCAACGGTGATGATAACCACGCGCGAGCGCACGGCGCTGGACTACTTCATTGGCCCGCTGACCGCCGCGTTCGACCGCTCATTCCGCGAGAAATAACCCAAAAAAGTCCGAAGGACGCCGTTCTTCGTGCGAATTAACGAGATAAGCAGGCTGTCGATACGCGGCCTGCCGCTTCTGCTATTATGTCTTATTGCAAGTGAGATTGATCAACCTTGGTCTCGAGCAAGACCGAAGCAAATCTAGATTTGGCTATTACCGGAACACCGCCGATCGCGAGCGGTGAACGCCGCCTTCTTGCCAAGTACCTTCACAACGGCATCCTGCAGGACCTCACTGCCGCCGCCCTCCACCTGCAGGCCGCGGCGCGGAATTCGAGCACGTCTCAGGCGCAGGTCATCGAAGGCGTTCTGGCGTCCCTGCAAGCGGGCCAACGCGGCGTCCGGCTGCTGGTCAACGCCCTCGAGTGCGAGCCGACCGGACCGTCCACCGTGATCCTGAGTGCGGACCTCGAACGCGCCTTGCCCGAGTTTTTCCGTGGGAACAGATCGTCCGTTTCGCCCGCCGACGCCCGCGTGACGACGGCGCAGGCAAATGTCCTGATCGAGCTGTTGACCGAACTGCGCGCTATGGCCGGCGATGGTCCCGAGAGAAGCCCGCCCGGGATCGAGGTGGCAGTCGGCAGCATCGTTCACTGCGACGTTGCGGCCACGTTGACGACCGACATTGACCTGTCGGCGTTCCAGCGACGCATTCGCGAGCTCGGTGGAACGAGCGAGTTGCGCAGCGATCGCAACGGCGTCTCCGGCTCCATGTCTTTTCCGCGAGACTGCTGAGGTGACAACCACCGTCTTCATCGCGGACGATCACCCGATCGTGCTCAATGGCCTCACCGGTCTCATCGCCTCGGAATCCGGATACCGGATCATCGGTACCGAGACGGACGGCCAGCGAGCGCTCGAGGCTATCGTGCGGGTGCGGCCTCATGTGTCGATCCTCGACATGAACATGCCGTCGCTGACAGGGCTTCAGGTGCTCGTCCGATGCCGGCAGCTTGGGGTCGAACAAAGAACGATACTGCTCGCCGCCTCGCTCAGCGACGCCGACGTCTTTCGCGCCGAGCAAAATGGCGTTGCCGGCGTGCTGCTCAAGGAGACCGCGTCCGACACGCTCATGACATGTCTCCACGAAGTCGTAGCCGGCCGCAGGTGGCTGCCCACCGAGTTGGTTGACCGCGCCATTTCGCACGAGACAAGCAAACGTGACCGGTGGCGGCAAATGTCACAGCGCCTGACCCCGCGCGAGGCTCAGATTGCCGCGATGATCGCCGCTGGATCGACCAACAAGCAGATCGCCTTTGCGCTCGATATTTCCGACGGCACCACGAAGGTGCATCTCAACAACCTGTTCCGCAAGCTCGGCATCACATCGCGCCGCGAGTTGTCGGCCCTGATGAGCGACCTTGGGGATGGCGCGGCCTGACGCCCGCTCATGGCGCGCATCATGCCAATGATCGGGACCGGCCCTGCCGCCTGACCTGTGGGAACGGAAGACGGGCCTCGAGGTTGAGTGGGCTTCAACCTCAAGGAGACGATCATGGCCGACGACGCCGCCTCACTCTTCACCACCGGACTCAAGAACGCGCACGCGATGGAAAGCCAAGCGCTCGCGATCATGCGCCCGCAGGCCGCCCGCATCGAAAACTATCCCGAGGTCAAGACCAAGCTCGAAGAGCATATCGCCGAGACCGAGGGGCAGATCACCCGGCTCGAGACGATCCTCGAAGGGCTCGGCGAGAGCAAATCGGCGCTCAAGGACGTGGCCCTGTCGGCCGTGGGCACGATGGCGGCCCTGGGCCACGTTCCGGCCCCGGACGAGATCCTCAAGAACGGCTTTGCGAACTTCGCCTTCGAGAACTACGAGATCGCCGCATACAAATCGCTGATCACGCTCGCCAGCCGGGCGGGACAGACCGATGCGGTCGACGCGCTCGAGCAGAACCTCGACGAAGAGATCGCCATGGCGACCTGGCTCGACGACAACATCGAGGCGTTGACGGCGAAATACGCCGAACTGCGCGCCGAGGGCGAGACGGCCAAGAAGTAGCCGGCGGGGGCCGGCGATACGCATTCACACGACGGTTGGCGCGTCCTGCCGGTGATCCAGCCTCACCATGACCAGCGCGAGCGCCGCCGCGATCAGCGTGGCCGCGAAGATCGCCGTGGCGCCGCGATAGTCGCCGAACCAGTCATAGGCGAGGCCGGCAAGGATCGGCGCGAGGGCGGTGCCCGGGACCTGGAAGAACATCAACAGGCCCTGGACGCTGCCGAAGGTTTCGTCGCCGAACAGGTGCGCGCAGATGAGCAGGACCACCAGCGTCGGCGCACCCGCGCCGATGCCCTGCGCCACGATCAACACCAGCATCGTGGCGAACGAGGGAAAGACCGCATAACTGCCGATGGCGAGGGCTTCGAACGCGAGCAGTGCCGCGAGCAGAAGCGGCAGGATGTGGGGCGGCGCCCGGTCGGCGAAATGGCCCATGGCAAGGCGCGCCGGGACGGAGAGAAGGATCATGCCGCCGAAGATCACGCCGGCCATCGGAGCCTCGAGGCCACTGTCCGTCATCAGCGGCACGAGATGCACCGAGAGGCCGGTCACCACGGCGGCCTGCGCCATGAAGGCGAACGCGATCAACCAGAAGGCGCGGTGCCGCGTGATGGTCCCAAGCACCCGCGGGGGTGGTACTGCGGGGGTCTCGAGGCCGGGCTCGGCGTTCGTCGCAGGACGCGCCGGCCGCTCGAAA
>JBIQKK010000044.1:11381-16050 GCA_044506585.1 Hyphomicrobiales bacterium | reverse complement strand
GCGCCATCCCGCGCCGGTCGCGATTGGCGCTGATAACGAGCTTGTCGAGCGCGACCGTGAATCCCGCAGCGACGCCCGCCGACACCAGGAGCGACCAGGCGAGGTAGAGCTCGATCTCACGCTGCACGAAGCCGAGGGCGCAAAGACCGATGGCCGTCAGGATCATGCCGGCGACGACGACCGGTCGCGGACCCAGCCGGTCTGCGAGACGACCCACAAGCGGCGACACGGCACCCGAGGCGAGACGCCCGAGCCCGATGGCAGTCGAGACCAGGCCGCGGCCGGTTTCGAGATCGAGCGAGATGGGCTTGAGCAGCGCCGACACCGCGAAGGCCACGAAGCCGTGGCCAAAGCCCGTCAGGATTCCGGTCGTCGTAACGAGGCGCCAGGCCGATCTGCGTTCAGGCGTCACAAACTCGGCAACCACAGAGCCACGATCGGGAAGGCAACCAGCATCGCCACGTGGAGGATGTCGGCCGCAACGAAGGGCAGCGCGCCCTTGAAGATCTTGTCGAGCGGCACGTCCTTGGCGATGCCGGAGAGGACATAGACGTTCATCCCGACCGGTGGCGTGATCAGCGCGATCTCGGTCATGCGCACGACCAGCACACCGAACAGGATCGCGTCGAAGCCGAGGTCCATCATCAGCGGGAAGAACAGCGGGATCGTCAGCGTCATCATGGCTGAAGCGTCCAGCACCATGCCGAGAAGGAAATAGACGCCGAGGATGAGGAGCAGCACCGCCATGGGCGGGAAGCCGCTATGGGTGACGAAATCGACGATATGCAGCGGGATCGTGCTGGCGGTGACGAAGGAGTTGAACACCATCGCGCCGAACAGGATGCCGAAGATCATGCCCGTCGTCTTGAGCGTCGCATAGATGGCGGTCTTGGCCGCCTGCCAGGTGAGACGGCCACGCGCGACCGAGACGATGATGGCGCCGAACGCCCCGATGGCGCCGGCCTCGGTCGGCGTGAACCAGCCCAGCACAATGCCGCCCATCACCAGTGCAAAGAGCACAATCACCTCACCCGTGCGGGTGAAGCTCCACAGCTTCTCCTTCAGTGTGAATTTGGGGCCGCGCGGTCCGGCGTCGGGGCGAAGGCGGCACCAGATCGCGATGGCGACGACGTAGAACAGCGCCAGCAGGATGCCCGGGACGATGCCGGCGGTGAACAGCTTGCCGATCGATGTTTCGGTCAGGATGCCGTAGATGATGAACATGCCCGAGGGTGGAATGAGCGAACCGATGGTGCCGCCCGCGACCACACTGCCCGAGGCCAGCGAGATGTCGTAGTTGGCCTTGCGCATTTCCGGCAGGGCCACAAGGCCCATCGTCGCGGTGGTCGCGAGCGACGACGCGCTCACAGCCGCAAAGCCCGCAGACGCGCCAACGGTCGCCATCGCGAGGCCACCGCGACGCCGTCCGAGCCACTTGGACGCGAAGTCGTAGAGGTCGCGGCCGATGCCCGACGCGAACAGGATATGCGCCATGAACAGGAACAGCGGAATGGTACCGATCGCGTAGTTGGTCGAGAGGTCGAAGGCCGTGACGCCGATCCGGACGATCGCCGCGTCGAAGCTGATCAGGATGGCAAAGCCGACAAAGCCGACAAGGCCCATGGCGAAGCCAATCGGCATGCCAAAGCCGATGAAGGTGAACAGGATCGCGAGGCCGATGAATCCGATCGTAACGCTCACTTGGTGTAATCCTTCACCTGATCCTCGTCTTCGATGGGTTGGCCGCGAAAGAGCTTGATCGCCTGGAACAGCAGCACGATCACGAACAGGATGATCCCCGCCGCCATGGCCCAGCGGAACGGACTGACGGGCACATTGATGATGGGCGACATTTCGTGTTGCGCCGCGCGGCGGATCGCTTCGCGGATGATGGCCCAGGCGATGGCGACCCAGAACACGGAGCCCAGCAGCGTCATCGCGCCGTGGATAGCATGCTGCAGCCGCATGGATTTGATGCGGCCGACGAAAAGATTGACCCGGGTATGCTCGCCCTGCATCGCCGCATAGGCGAGGGCGAATGCGACGGCCGGGATCAACAGCAGTTCGGACAGTGCGTAGGTGCCCGGGAAAGCGATTCCGATCGCGCGGAAGATGACGGTGATCACCGTGATCAGCATCAGCGCGATAACGGCAAGGACTCCCAGAAACGCGGCGACATCGCAGGCGCGTCTCAGGATCGTTTCAAGAGGTTTCATGGTGAGCCCCGTAGATATAGTGGGCCGCGCGCGAACGCGCGGCCCCGCCAGGGAGGAGAGACCTGGCTATTCTCCCGCCGCAGCGCGGATCTTTTCAAGGATCTCGGTGCCCGGCAGGCCGCTCGCATCGAGCTGCTCGGCGGTCGCCTTGGCCGGTGCGGCGAAAGCGGCCGAATAGGTCTCCACGACTTCAGGATCGACCGCGTTGAACTGCACGCCGTTCTCCTCGCCATAGGCCTTGCCTTCATCCTCGGCACCCTGGGCCAGCTCGTAATTGGTGAGCGTCCACCACTCGATATTGTCCTCGAAGACCTTCTTGATGTCGTCGGGCAGGCTTGCCCACTTGTCGCCGTTCATGGCGCGCGACGGATAGGCACCACGGCTGTGCGGCAGCTCCGAATAGTACTTGATGACTTCGGCGAAGCTCAGCGACTTCAGCGCCTCGTAGGGCGCGATCACGCCATCGAGGACGCCGCGCTGCAGCGAGGGATAGGTTTCGGTCATCGGCATGGTGACACCTTCGGCGCCGAAGGCCGTGAGCGCCCCGACATAGTCGACGGCAGACCGGATGCGCAGGCCCTTCAGGTCTTCGACCTTCTCGAAGGGTGCGTTGCGCAGCATGAGATGCATCGGCGTGCCGACATTGAAGCCGAGCACCTTCACGCC
This sequence comes from Hyphomicrobiales bacterium, assembly GCA_044506585.1. Classification (GTDB taxonomy): domain Bacteria; phylum Pseudomonadota; class Alphaproteobacteria; order Rhizobiales; family Devosiaceae; genus Devosia_A. Next base: position 13,168 of record JBIQKK010000044.1, on the reverse strand, counting down.
CTCGAGCTCATCGGCGAACTGCGGATACTCTTCCCAGAGGTCGAGATAGACCTCGAGAACCTTCTTGGCATCGGAATATCCGTAGAAGAACTGCGGCGTGAGCCGGCTCAGATCGTAGCCCGAGCGCGCATAGATCGGGGCGATATAGGCGATATCGGCGACGCCTGCCGCCAGTTCGTCGATGCCCTCCCGGCTGGTGATCAGGGAACCGCCCCAGAATGGGGTGATCTTCACGCGGCCGTTGGTCTGCTCCTCGATCCGCTTGATCCACTGCTCGTCGGCGGCGCCGTAAGGGTGGGTCGGACCGTAGGTGGTCGCATAAGTCAGCTCGAACTCCTGGGCGACGGCATTGCCGGCCAACGCCGACAGGACCGCGCCAGCCAGTAGCGATAATGTGCTCAGTTTCAGGCTCATTAGTTCCTCCCTTTGAGACCTTGCGTTTCAGGCGCCCAGGGCGCCGCTCCTCCTAAGTCGCTCGACTTCGCCCGTATCCCGTCCGAGCGTTGCGAGTATTTCTGCGGTGTCGGCACCCGGGGCGCGCCCAAGCCAGCGCACGGGATCGCCCTCGGCCAGGCGAACCGGCTGGCCGATCTGGCGGCCGCTGGTTCCGTCCGAGCGCCTCGTTTCGATCACCATGCCCCGCTCGATCAAATGCGGGTCGGCGAGCGCTTCACCGATGTCGTTCACCGGCGCGAACTGCGTGCCCGCGGCTTCCAGGATACGCAGCCACTCGTCGCGGTCGCGTTCGGCGAAGATCGCCTCAAGCGCGGCGCGGATTTCGGGGCGCCGGTCCACATCGTTCTGCAGTGCAATGAAATCGGGTCGACCCACCGCCTCGCAGAACTTGCGCCAGTAGCGCGGCTCCATGTCCGTCGTGCACACGAACTTGCCGTCGCGCGTGCGCCAGATGCCGATATCGGCCCGGCGCGCGCCGCGTGGGGGGACGGAGCGGAGATCGGCGTGCCGCGAGAGCACATTGACCAGCAGGCTCATCGCACAATCGGTCATGGCGACATCGATGTGCCGCCCCTGCCCCGTGCGCTGGCGCTCGTGGAGCGCGGTAACGATGGCGAAGGCCGCATGCGAGCCCGTGATAACGTCGGCAGCGGGGATGCCCGCAAAGCTCGGCGTATCCGGGTCCTCCCCGATGCGCGACTGCACCCCTGCAATGGAGAGGGCGATCGGATCGTGCCCGGGCTTGTCGCGGTAGGGACCCGTCTGGCCGCAGAGCGTGAGGCTTGCGTAAATGAGGCGTGGGTTGAGTTTCGCCAGCGACTCGTAGCCAAGCCCGATCTGGGCCAGAACACCCGGGCGATAATCTTCGACGACGATATCGGCCTGCATCGCCAGATCGTGCAGGACCGGCCGGGCATCTTCATGCCCGATATCGATCTTCACCGACCGCTTGTTACGCGCCAGAATGTCGTTCTCGCGGATCGCTTCGCGCTCGTTGGCGGACAGCCGGTCCCAGCCGAAGACCCTAGCCTGCTTGTCGATCTCACGTGGATTCTCGACGCGCGTCACCTCGGCCCCCATATCGGCGAGCAGCCAGGTGCAGTAGGGCCCCGGCAGCAACCGGGAGAAGTCGAGTACCCTGATGCCGTCCAGTGCCCCGGTCACGGTTCGCTCCACGCGAATGACGTCGCAGGGATGACCCTGTCCAGAGTGCGGCGAGGTGCACTCTGCGGCAGCGAGGATTTGAATAGAGGCCCCGGCAGGCGGGCGCGCTTGCCCGTCACTTGGTCCTCGATGTCGACGAATAGCCCGCGGGCCGCGAGGTGCTCGCT
>JBIQKK010000044.1:4164-11281 GCA_044506585.1 Hyphomicrobiales bacterium | reverse complement strand
CCGTCACTTGGTCCTCGATGTCGACGAATAGCCCGCGGGCCGCGAGGTGCTCGCTCCCCAGGACGTCCTGCGGCGTGCTGATCACCGAAAGGCCCCAGCCCTTCTCGAGCGAGAGCTGTCCGAGCTCGGCTCGAGTCCGGGCAGCGAAAAATCGCTCGATGATCTTCTGCCAGCGATCGATGGTCTCCTGCGGCAGGTCGGCGACGAGCGTGTTGTCCCAATCGACATCGGCCAGCTCGCCTGCTTCGTCGTGCTGGGCCATGACCGTCACGAGGGCGCGCATCATCGGCGGGTTGTCGATCATCGACCACGTCACGTGGCCGTCCTTGACCGGCCACACCTGACGCACGCCGGACTTGCCCCGCACAAGCAGGTTTCCGTTCCGGCGACCGATCCGCTTCGTCCATTCGTACATGATCGCTTCGCGATAGCTCGCGAGCGTCACGCTCTGCAGCGCCGACACATCGATCGCCTGACCGCGACCGATACGCCGTCGCGCATAAAGGCCCATCAATGCAGCCGTCGCGGCCTGAATGCCGGTGAGCGCATAGGCCTGCTCGCCGGGAAAGCGGAGCGGGGGGCGATCGGGATCACCGGTCACCGCCATCAGACTCGACTGGGCCATAAGCGTCAAATCCGTCGATGGACGCGACGCACCGAGCAGCGCGTTGACCCGGACGTGGATGATGCCGGAACTCTCGGTGACAAGCGAACTCAGTTCAAACCGATCGCCGTTCCGTTGTCCGTCGAGGATGATGTCCGCGCCCCGGGCGATGTTGAGGATGGCGTCGCGATCGCTCGGATCAACACGCGTCTTGCCGTGCTGCCAGGCGAGGTCCCGCTCATGGCCGCGGTTCTCGATGCCGGCCACCGCCACCACCTCGGCGCCGAGTTCGGCCAGCATCCTGCCGCCGAAGTCGACGAGGCCGTCGGAAATCTCGAGCACCTTGATGCCGGCCAACAGGGTCATGCGAGCACGCCTTCTTCTTCGAGCCGCACAATCTCGTCGTCGCCGAGACCGGCGATGCTGCCGAACACCTGCCTGTTGTGTTCGCCGAGCAGCGGTGCGCGTCGCATCTCCCACGGCGTCTCGCTGAAGCGATAGGGCGGCGCGGGCATCCTGGATGTTTTCAGTACCGGATGATCCAATGCCACGAAGTGCCCGGCTGCAGCGAGGTCGGCGCTTTCGAACACGTCCTTGCCGGTCTTGACCGCTCCGGCCGGGACACCCTGTTCGATAAGCGCGCTCGCCAGCGCGTCGCGGTCGCGCGACGATGCCGCGTCGGCGACGGCCTTCGCCGTCAGCTCGCCGTCGATCTTGAGAACGCGAGCCAGACCGGCAGCCTCGTCACTTGTGCGTGCAGCGATCGCGATCCACTGCTCCTCGCCCGCACATGGAAAGACACCATGGACGAGGTATCGTTCGTCTTCGTTCCCCGCCTTCGCAGGGATGGGATCATGGGCATAGAGATCGGCGATGACATGTACCATCGGCTCGATCTGCGAGATGTCGAGATGCTGCCCCTGCCCCGTCCGCGCCTTGTGCTCGAGTGCCGCAAGGATCGCGACCGTCGCGAACATCGGCGCGACGACATCGCCATAAGCGAGCGGCGGCATGTGAGGATCGCGCCCGGGCCATCCCGTAAGCGAGGCGTGACCCGAATGCGCCGCGGCCGAATTCCCGTAACCACGAAAGCCCGACATCGGGCCGGTGCGGCCCGCAACCGACACGCTCGCAAGGATGATTTCGGGCTTGATGATCTTGAGCGTTTCGTAACCGAGCCCGATGCGCTCCATGAAGCCAGGGCCGAAATTTTCGACGACGACATCCGCCCACGCCACGAGCTTTTTGGCAATCTCGACGCCTGCGGGCGTGCTGAGGTTGATGGTGACACTTTGCTTGGACGTATTGGTCTGCGCGAAGAAGGCCGAACCATCGGGGTCTTTGGCGTCGCCGGCGAAGGGCGGTGAGAGCCGGCCCAGATCCAGGCGTTTGCGCGACTCGATCTTGATCACCGTCGCGCCGTTGTCCGCGAGATCCTTGGTGGCTCGCGGTCCCGCGCCCACCCAGGAGAAATCGGCGATCTTGAGACCGTCCAGCGCGCCCATCGCGCCCCTCCCATCGCCGGCTTTTGCCGGTCTAGCTGCGTGAACCATGATGGTTCATCTAGTGAACTATGTCAAACGCCTCGCCCGCACGACCTCGTCGAGAACCGGCGTGATCCGGCTCACCACCGCGTCGCGATCCCAGTCGCGCTGATCGACCATGTCCGACCAGACCTCAACCACCCGAATGCCCGCATCTTCCAATGCCTTCTTGGCAAAAAGCGAACCATGGCCGGAGAAGCGGTCGTGCTGCGGAATGAGCATCAGTGCGACGTCGATGCGATGCTTGATGGCCTGCTCCACCATCCAGGCGTTCACCCATGGCGGCTGATGCAATTGCTCGTTCATCGAGGTGACGCGCGCGGCAAGCGCACGCAGCGGATCGCCATTGCTGGCGCGGCGATAGCCATCGCCGGCGAAGGGCAGATACATCGACCACACGAACACTGCGCCGTGGCTTTCCTCGAAGGCCGAATAAAAGCCCGTGTCGAACCAGAGTCCGGCGCCGATCCACATCATGCGGACCCTCTCCTCGGCGACGATGGACGAGCCGGCAGCAACCCGCTCGGCCAGCTCGTCGCGGAAGCGCCTAGCATGCGCAATGGCCCATTCGGAGCCGCGATGCCATTGCGGGATCATCACATTGGGAATTTGCTCGGAAATGCGGATCGGGCATTGCGGCGCGGTGGCGACCAGCTCGCTCGCTTCCTCGAAGATGCGCTCCTGCTCGTCGATGGCGTCCATGTATGCCGCGAACGCTTCGCGATCGAATGTGCGTCCGGTGAGGGTCTCGAGCCGTCCGATCAGTTCCTCGAATTCGGCCACCATCAGGTCCAGCCGATCCGTACGGTAGAGCTCCTCCCAGTCGGTGCGGGCTCGCGCCCACCAGTCCGGTGCAGGGTCGGGAACCGCCGGGGCCGAAAGGAGCGCCAGTTCCGCGCCCGTCTGCTCGGCCCAGAGCGAAAAGATCTTGCCGTGGTCGTCGGCACTGAGCCGGGCGCAAAGGATCGCGGGTCTGGGGAGGCCGCCCCATGGCGCGCGCTCGGCGTCGCCTTCCAGTTCGGCAATCAGCGGCAGGCTGGAATAGCGCGCGAGCCGCTCATGAAAGCCGATCGCCTGCATATGGTCGAAATAGTATTGCGACAGCTGCTTGGCCGCGATGACCGCCGACCACCACTGATTGGTGACAATCGGCATACCCATCGCGTGAAAGAGCTCGTGCGGCGTGTCCGCATTGACGAAGGCGAACTGCGCGCCGGACGTGATCGCGGTGCGCAGTCCCTTGACCCAATCGCGCTGATAATCGGTCGCGGCGGCCGTCGCGGCCAGCGGCTGATAGCTCATGGTACGGACTCCAGCGCGGACGAAATCTTACGGCCGGCGTCGTCGAGCCAATCCGCGTCCGGAGACGGGTCGCAGAAGCCCAGATTGACGAAGCCGATCCCCCGTTCGGCGAGGTCGGCGGCAAGGCGCGGAACTTCCCAGCCGAACGTATCGTCGGTCTGTGCCAGCCGGCAGATGACCAGATCGCTGGAGGCGGCAATGATTGCGTCGACAAGCGCTTTCCGGTGCACCTGTGGTGGCGAGATGCGCGGCGAGAATGGATCGGCGGCAAGGGTGGCGAGCAGCTTGTCGATGTCCGTTTGCGTCTCCCATGCTCCTGGCCACTGATGGCCAAAGGCCTGCAGATCGCACACCAGTTCGCCGAACCGGGCGAGCATCCTGAAGAAGGCAGGCGCCGCAATCGGCGATCCGACAAGCGCGAGGCGCGGCGACGATGCGGAGGGCGTGTTCATGCCCACCAGCGCGAGTTCCAGCAGTTGGGCATGCCGTTCCGTTGCCATGAAGCGGCCGGCATTGCGCCAGCGCGACGACGTGGCTGGATCGGCGATCGCCACGAGCCCATCCAAAAGCGCCCGGCGCCTCGAGGCTGCACTCACCGCCTGCGCCGTCGCTTCTTTGGATGGCGCCGCGAACCCGAGATCGGCCAGGAACGCCTGCAGTTTCTGCAACTGCACGCGATTGAACGCGGCGACCGGAGCGGTCGTCGCGTGGACGAGGTTGAACAGGAACAGTCGCGGCGGGCGTCCACTCGAGCGCCCCTGCCGCACCCACTCGGTCGCGTACTGGTAGGCCGTCAGCGCGGCTGCGTCGTCGCGCGCGAAAACGATGCCACGCAGCCCGTCGAACGCGCCCGCGGCAAACCGGTTGAGAAAGATTCGGACTTCGATGTCGACGAAAGGTTCGATGAATTCGTCCATCGGCGCGGCGTTGGGTGCCTGCCCAAAGTTCACATGGACCGGCCTGACGCCATGGGCCGAGATCAACGTTTCCGGCAGACCGTTGCCGAAGAGCCCGACGGCACTCCCTGAGGAGTCACCGAGGAACTCGTCGGCCATGGCGAAGGCGTCATCGAGAGCTCGACGCGCCACCTCAGCCCTGCTGTCCACCAGACCGTGCTGACCCAACTATTCCTCCCGTTAGTTCACTTTATGAACCATTATGGAAAGGGTCAAGCGGGCGTGTGCATTTGACTTGCCTCGGGGTGAAGGCTAGTCAGCCCTGCACCTCCCGAGCGTCGCCGATGATTGAAACTGAAGCCGAAATTTCTGATCGTCAGTCCATGCAACTAGGCCCCTTGCGCGAGAGCCTGCCCTTTCTGACGCGCGCCCTGCGCGCTCATATTCGGGGCGAGAACGCGATGTTCTTCACTGACTTCGGTGCGCTCCAGGGCGAGATCGTCGTCATCTGCCTGATCGGCGAGAATCCCGGCGCGTCGCAAAACGACATTGCATCCACGCTGGTGTTCAAGAAGTCCGCGGTCACCAAGCTCATCAAGAGCCTCGAAGACCGCGGTCTCGTCCGGCGCGAAAAGGTCGCCGCCGACAAGCGCTACAATGCGCTCACGCTGACCGCCGCGGGGCGAGCCAAGCACAAGCGCATCCTCAAGCGCATGTCCGAGCAGCACGAGGCGCTCGTTGCGCCGTTCTCGCCGGCTGAGCAGAAGCAAATGTTTGCGCTGCTCAACCGGCTGCTGGACCATTTGGCCGACCGGAGCAGTGCTCGCCTCGGCGGCCAGGGACAGCCCCTCGACGCCTCGGACGACTGATCGGAAACTTGACAATCCTTCGCATGATAGTTCATCTAATGAACTATATGAGGGAGGTTACGATTGGCTCAGCCACTGGCCGGCGTACGCATCGCCGATTTCAGCCACGTTATCGCCGGTCCGCTCGCGACCCACTTCCTCAGGCTGCTCGGCGCTGAAGTCATCAAGATTGAACCGCCGGGCGGTGATGTGCTGCGCAACTATACGCAACGCCGCGAACTGCGCGGCATGGCGGAGCCCTTCATCGGCGCCAATGCCGGCAAGAAATCCGTGGTGCTCGACCTCAAGACCGATTTCGGCCGCGACGCGGCTCGCAGGCTCATTGCTACGTCCGACATCCTCGTCGAGAATTTCCGGCCCGGCGTCATCGACCGGCTGGGCCTGGGGTACAATGATTTGAAGGCCGACCACCCCAGCCTGATCTTCTGCTCGATCTCGGGCTACGGGCAGGAGGGGCCGATGCGGGACTACCCGGCCATCGACCAGATCATCCAGTCCGTATCCGGCCTGATGAGTCTCTCCGGCGAACCCGACAGTGGGCCGATGCGCGTTGGCTTTCCCATCGTCGACACCTATTCGGCGCTGCTCGCGGCGTTCGCGATCCAGTCTGCCTACATCCAGCGCGAGCGCGATCCGCAGAAGCGCGGCCAGTTTATCGACATGTCGATGCTCGATGCGTCGCTGGTCATGATGGCCTCGGTGGTCAACCCGCTGGTGATCTCGGGCATCGAGCCGAAGCGCACGGGCAATCGTGGTTTCTCCCTCGCGCCCACCGCCGATACGTTCGAGACGCTGGACGAGCCCATCACGATCGGTGCCGTACAGCAGAACCAGTACGAACGGCTCTGTGAAGCACTGGAACGACCGGACCTTCTCTCCGATCCGCGCTTCGTCGATGGCGACAGCCGCATGCGGCACGACAAGGAGCTACAGGGCGAACTCGCCCGCACGTTCCGGACCAAAAGCGCGCTCGAATGGGAGAGTATCCTCTCGGGCGCAGGTGTCCCGGCGGGTGCGGTCAGGCCGCTCGCTGAGGTCCTGGAACTGCCGCAACTGGCCCATCGCGACCTGCAGCTGAAGATCGATGTGCCCAACGACGCCGTCCCAAGCACACTCATTCTCAATGCGGGCTTCAAGTTCGAGCATGATGGCCCGGGCGTCGACGCCCGACCGCCGCAGGTCGGCGAGCATACGGAGGAAATTCTCGCCGAGTTGGGAATCGTCCCGGCCTAGTCCGCCGCTCCCGCACGGCCGTCTATGGCGCGCAGCGCTACAATGCAGCATAGTCCCCGACCGACAAATATGGCGGGGACGGGCAACACTGGACCAGGCTGGGGAACAGATCAGAAGCGTGAGGCTCGCGCCGGACCTTTCCTATGTGGACGGGTCCGCGGGCGAACGCATCCTCTTCACGCGATCCGAGCGGCGCGTGCTCGCCGCATTGATCGAGCATCACGGCCGCATTGTCACTCGCGAGCAACTGCTCGACGCGCTCGCCGGTCCCGCGTCGGACCATCGTGACCGTAACATCGATTTCCTCATCAACCGGCTGCGCGGGAAGCTGTCCGACGATGCGCGCCGTCCGCGCTTCATCGCGACGCGCTACGGCGAGGGCTATAGCTGGATCGGAGCGACCGGTGCCGACGCCCTTCCCGCCGATGCCTATCTCGTCGTCGGGCCATTGCGCGGCACGGCCAATCTTGGCGATCAACAGGCTCTCGCGGAAACCTACGCGTCCCATCTCTGTACAGCCCTGCGCACCGAGTTGCCGCAGGAGAAGCCGGTTGCGCTCGCGCCTGATTGCCCGCCCGCGACCGCATTTACCGAAACCGCTCCCGTGCTCGCGGTGGAGCTGGGCTTCTTTGAGGAGAGCGTCGACATCCATTGCGTGGCGACCGTCCG
>JBIQKK010000044.1:0-4064 GCA_044506585.1 Hyphomicrobiales bacterium | reverse complement strand
CGCGAACTCTCCGAGCAGGCCTATGCGGCGAGCCTCTCGGCCGCGAGTTCGCTTGCGATCATCGGCCAGTTCCGGGCATTCGCCGGTGAAACCCAGGCGGCCGTCCGCTGCCTCGACCAATCGCTCAACCTGCTGACACCCGGGACGCCCGAGTACTTCTACACGCTGACGCTAAAACTCCAGGCGCTGCACGCCGCCGCCGATTTCGAACGCCTGAACCTCGCCAAGCAGGAACTCTACCGTCAGTCGCCTGCCCTCATGATCTTCTATGAGCCATTGTTTGCCCATCCGGAGCGGCTGTCCCTTCGGGCCAAGGCCGTGATGCTGGCACTCTCGAAGCGGAAGGCAGCCGGCCTGCTGCGCTGGCAGAACTACATTTCGGCGCGGCTCTTCCGCAACGAGGAGCACCGGACCAATGCCATCCGGACATTCCTGACGCTCGTCGTCCGGCGCTTTGGGAAGGCGGCTGTCCCGGACGAGGTGGCGCGTACCCATCCGGGCCTCCTCGACCGCCTGACCTGACCTTCACATTCGCCGGTACGCGGAGCCCGCGAATAGCCGCGCGCCTGCCCGGCGCGGACGCAGAATGTCTGGCAACCCCTGCATCCAACGCCGGACAGCCACACAGCGAAGCCGGTGGGCGACAACACGATAGTGATCCGTGTCGATCGAGCCGTCCGGGCGACGTCTCATCTTGCCGGTGTCGTCGTCCATGCCACCCCTGAGCTCCGGTTTCGCTGCCTCCGCCCTCGTGTCCGGTCAGGAGCGCACGAAAGCCGAGACCGCGAAGACTGGCGGCCGATTGTTTTGGAATTGTTTGAAAACGCGCGGCCGCGCGCCTGCCCAAGGAAAAGGCCTTGGCGGGATCGCCCCGCCTTAGCCCTTTACGGCCCCTTGCAGCAGCGCAGCGACGAACTGCTTCTGGAAAATGACGAACAGGATCACCGAGGGCGCGAGGATGATCAGGGAGCCGGCGCAGAGCAGCGGAATATTGGTGCCCCATTGGCCTTGGAAGGCGCCGAGAGCGCCGGCCATGGTGCGCTCGAGCGGAATTTCCACCAGCACCAGCGGCAGCAGGAACGAGTTCCACGTCCACAGGAACTGGAGGATCGCCAGCGACAGGATCGGCGGGCGTGCGAGCGGCACTTGGACGAGCCAGAATTGCTGCCACGCACTGGCGCCATCGATCTCCGCCGCCTCGCTCATCTCGGCAGGCACGTTCACGAAGTGAGCGCGCATCCAGTAGATGGAGAACGGCATGAACAAGCCGATGAGCGGCAGGATGATTGCGAACTTGGTGTTCAGCAAGCCGAGCCACTGAATCTCGTAGTAGAGGGGGATGATCACCACCTCCAGCGGTAGTGTCAGACCTACAACGAACAGCAAATAGACGAACTGGCTGCCACGCGGCGCGAGCTTGGCAAGACCGAACCCGGCCATCGTGCCGATCAGCACCGAGACCGGTACGACGAAGGCGACGATGGTGACGCTCGACAGCAGCAGCCGGTCGAGCTTGGCGGACATGAAGGCGTCGACGAAATTGCCCCACTGCGGATCGGCGGGCCATTGGAGGCCCGGGGGATAGGTACCCGACGGCGCGAGAGCTGCCGAGAACATGGTGATGAACGGCAGCAACGTCAGGAACATCAGCAGGACGAGAATGGCGCGAGCGGCGAATGCGCCCAGTTGCGGTGCCGGCCGTGCGGGAGCCTCGGAGCTCATCGGCGGCGCTCCCGCATGGCCCATTGGATGGGCAGGATGCAGGCGATCACGAGGATCATCAGGACGATCGCCAGGGCCGATGCCAGGCCTACTTGCCGATGGGCGAAGGCCAGGCGATAGATCTCGAGGCCCGGGACATTGGTGGTCCCACCGGGGCCGCCACCGGTCGCGATGTAGACGATGTCGAAGCTCGCGAGCGCGGCGATCACCGTCACGGTGATGCACACGCCGATCTCCTGGCGCAGTCCGGGGACCGTGATGTGAATGAACTCGTCCCAGCCAGACGCCCCGTCGAGCTTGGCAGCCTCATAGAGCGTGGGATCGATCTTGGCGATGCCGGTGACCAGCAGCATGGTGCATAGGCCGAGCAGCACCCACGCGCCAATGATGCCGACAGCGGGCAGCGCGAAGTCGAAATCGCCGAGCCAGCCGCGCGTCCAACCGCCCAGACCCACAAGGCTCAACAACTGGTTGATGACGCCGTCGGAGGCGAGCATCCAGCTCCATGCGATGCCGGCGGCGACGAGCGGAATGACCTGCGGGATGAAGAGGATGGTGCGGGCGGTGGTGCCGAACCGGCCGCCCAGATGTTTGCGAATGATCTGCGCGACCCCGAGACCGATGCCGACCGGCAGCAGAGAAAAGTAGAGGACCAGCTGGAACGCATTGCCGATGGTCATCAGCAAATCGGGTTCGGTCAGCACCACCCAGTAGTTGTGGAGACCACGAAACTGGGCGGCGCCGATGCCGTTCCACCGCAACAGGGAATAGTAGACCGTCGTTCCGATCGGGATTAGTACGAAGGCGCTGTAGAACAACAGGGCCGGTGCGACGAAGAGCCAGGCTACAAAAGCACCGCGACCCCGGTGGGAGGACTGGGGTCGCGGGCTTTGCCGTCGAAAGATCGACGAAGCGTCAGTCATCGGTCCACTTTGCTGGGCGCGTTAGCGCGCGAGCTGCTTCTCATATTCCGCCTGCACGGCCTTCAGGACGCTGGCCGCATCCGTACGGCCACCGACGAGGAGCTGCAACTGCGGCGTCCAGCCTTCGGCGAAGATCGCACCGGTCGCATTGGCGATGAAGTCCATGGCGCCGTTGTCGCCCGCGAGCACGTTGCCGGCAGCAAGTGTTGCCTCGGTCACCGAGCCGGGAGCCACGGCCGGGATCGGCAGATCGGGCGGGCCGCCGGGATTGGAGCCGCCGACCTCGACGTTGATCTTGCGTGCCTCGGGGTTGGTCGCCACCCAATTGAGGAAGAACGCGGCGCAGTCGGGGTTCTTGGCCTTCGCTCCGATGCCGTAGGTGAGCGGCGCCGACATCGCGGCATGCTTGGCGCCCGCCTCAGCCGGCGGCATGAGGAAGAAACCGGCATTGCCTGCCATCTGCTTGTCGAGGTTGCCCGATTCCCAGTCGCCGTTGAACAGGAACAGACCGGTACCGCCGATGAACTTGCCCATGTTGGCGCCGTAGTCGATCGAGTTGGTATCGGACGGGAAGTAGCCGGCCTTGATCCATTTCTCGAGGTGCTCGGTCGCCTTGAGATTGGACGGCGTATCGATCGTGGCACCGGGCTTCTGGAAGATCCAGTCGTTGATGGGTGTGGGGTCGCCATAGGACCCCATCAGGTTCTGGAGCGGAAAAGCGAGCCCGGCGGTCGGCGCGTTCCATTCCTGGATCGGCTGGATGCCGGCAGCCTTCGCCTTTTCGAGCAGCGCGTCGAGCTCGGCGAGCGTTTTCGGTGGCTCCGTCATCCCGATCTGTGCAGCGAGGCTCTTATTGTAGAACACGCCGGTGAGGCTGTAGTTGAGACCCATGGCGTAGAGCGAGCCTTCGCCGCGCGGCCGGCCCGCATCATTCACGCGCAGCTGGACCAGTTGCGATGCCGGGAACTTGTCCCAGCCGAAATCGGTGAAGTAGCCGTCCATGTTCTTGAGCAGCCCGTCGGCGACGAGGTCGCTGATGCTCGGCAGACGGATCAGGTCGGGCGCGTTGTCACCGGCGAGCACGCGCGGGCTGTTCTCCATGAGGTTGGCGAACTGGTCTTCCTTGATGTCGAAGGTGACATTGGGGAACTGCCTCGTGAACTCCTCCGACAGCTTGGTCGGCAGCGGGAAGCCTGTTTCGAAATAGCTGTTGAGCACGACCGGGTCGGTGCCGCAGCTCGCTGCGGCGTAGGCGGTGCTGCCGAGAGCTGCGACTGAAAGGGCAGCAAGCACGCCTGCCGCCTTGAGTGACGTCATTCTCACGAGATCCTCCTCCTGTTTCCTCGTGCATCAGCCGTTGATCGGCCACCTGCTAAAAGGATTTAGCACATGGATGTGAAATCGAGTCAAGCCTCCGGA
>JBIQKK010000151.1:0-3169 GCA_044506585.1 Hyphomicrobiales bacterium | reverse complement strand
CCGCAGCTCGACAATCTGCTCGTCAGCCTGCCGCCCAAGGATCTCGCGATCGCGGAAGAGCGGGCGCGGTTCTGGCCGAGCAAGCCGCCGAGCGCGCAATCGTAGGGACGCGGCTTGAACATCGTGACGTTCTGGGGCAGATAGCCGCCTTCCCCTCCCGAGACCTCCCCTCATGGCCCGTACGGCACTGCTCAACATCATGGTCACCGCCGCGATCAAAGCCGGCCGGTCGCTGACCAAGGATTTCGGCGAGGTCGAGAACCTTCAGGTGTCGGTGAAGGGGCCGGCAGACTTTGTTTCGAACGCAGACAGGTCTGCCGAAAAGATCGTCCACGGCGAGCTGAGCAAGGCGCGGCCGACCTACGGCTTCCTGATGGAAGAGGGCGGCGAGATCAAAGGGAGCGACGGCCAGCATCGCTGGATCATCGATCCACTCGACGGCACCACCAATTTCCTGCACGGCATTCCGATGTTTGCGGTGGCGATCGCCTTGCAGCGGGGCGACGAGATCGTGGCCTCGGTGATCTACAACCCGGTGATGGAGGAGCTGTTCGTCGCCGAGAAGGGCGCCGGGGCGTGGCTGGACGACAATAAGCGGCTGCGGGTGGCGGGCCGCAAGCACCTCGCCGACGCGGTGATCTCTACCGGCATCAAGGTGACGGGCACCGCCAACGACGCGCTGCAATTGCGCCAGCTCGGCCAGATCTCACCGGCCTGTGCCGGCATCCGGCGCACGGGTTCGGCGTCGACGGACCTCGCCTGGCTCGCGGCTGGACGCTTCGACGGTTTCTGGGAAGGGCGGCTTTCGCCCTGGGATGTGGCCCCGGGCATGCTGATGCTGCGCGAGGCGGGCGGCACGATGACGGACTTCTCCGGGAAACCCGGAAGCCTCGGCAATGGCGAGGTCGTTGCCGGCAATGAGACGATCCAGGGCCAACTGCTCAAGATCATCAAGCAGGTGAAATAGGCCGGGAAAGCGCATTGGGGCCACCCCGGTGCCGCCGCCAAGCCATTGTCACGCCGGAATGGTGTGACTAGAGTCGTGACACAATCCGCGAACCGGCCGGGCTCATGTCGCAGAACTACGACCCATATCATTTGAAGAGCCCGACGATTTACCTCGTCAAGAATGCCGTCTTTCTGGTCGTCGTCGCGCTGGTCGGAGCTATCCTCTGGCAGCAGCTCTATGTGTTCTTCATGGCCAACCCGTTCATCAACAGCCTGATCGTGCTGACGGCCGCGACGGGCATCTTGCTGAGTTTTCGCCAGATTCTCCGGCTGTTCCCGGAGATCAAATGGGTGAACTCGATGCAGGACGGCACCATGGCGCGGGTGCGCCAGCCGGTGCTGCTGGCTCCTGTGGCGAACCTGCTGCGCGACCGCCTCGGCGAAGCGGTGATCACGCCCAGTTCGATGCGTTCGATCCTCGATTCGGTCGGCAACCGCCTGGACGAAGCCAAGGACACGTCGCGCTATCTCACCGGCCTTCTGATCTTCCTGGGCCTGCTCGGTACGTTCTATGGCCTGCTCGAAACGGTGACCACGGTCGGCCTCACGATCCAGTCGCTCGATACTTCGGTCGCCGATACCGCGACTATGTTCGAGAATTTGAAGCAGGGACTGGCGGGACCGCTCAGCGGCATGGGCACGGCCTTTTCCGCTTCACTGCTGGGCCTCTCCGGTTCGCTGATCCTGGGATTTCTCGACCTGCAGGCGAGCCAGGCGCAGAATGCCTTCTATACCGATCTCGAAGACTGGATGACGTCGATGACCGAGCTCGACCATCCGGTGACGCAGATGCAGGCAACGGGCCTGGGGATCCAGGGCGAGGAAATGTCGGCAATGATCGAGCGGCTGGGCTCGACCATGCAGAGCACCGACTCCTCCCAGAACGCCATTCGTGCGATGGCCGAACTGGCTAAGGGCATCGACGGGCTGGTCAAGCATATCCGGGCGGAACAGGCCGACCTGCGTATCCACATCGAAGAGCAGGGCGACACCAATCGCAAGCTGCGCGAGCTCATCGAGGCCATGCTGCGCGAGGACCAGAGCAGCGGCCGGCCGAACTGACATGCGATTGCGTGAAAAGGACGCAATCGGGCTGCAGTGTGGTGCTTCGCGCGTGGCCCGATCGATCGCGGCCCGTCCGAGATTTGGGGACTGACACGACATGGCCTCTCTGAGCCGCACCCGCCGCTCGCAGGTGACCAATTACTGGCCGGGATTCGTCGACGCGCTGTCGTCGCTGCTGCTGGTCATCATCTTCCTGCTGTCGCTGTTCATGCTGACGCAGTTCTTCCTGGGCCAGGAGATTCAGGGCAAGGACACCGCGATGACGCGGCTCAACTCGCAGATTGCGGAGTTGACCGAACTGCTCAATCTGGAGCGCGCCAGCAACGAGGACATCACGAGCGATCTCACTGCGCTCCAGGCAACACTGGGCACGATGACGGCCGAGCGGGACCAGCTCGCGGCGCAGGTGGCGGGTTTCGGCACGGGCGACGCGGGCAAGGACGCGCAGATCGCCGCCCTGAGCGATGATCTGGCAGCGCAGCGGGACCTGTCTTCGGATGCGGCCGCGCAGGTGGCGCTCCTCAACCAGCAATTGTCGGCCCTGCGGACGCAGATCACGGCGCTCGAAGAGGCGCTGGATGCGTCCGAGGCGAAGGCAACCGAAAGCAAGACGCAGGTCGCCGATCTCGGGCGGCGCCTCAACGTGGCGCTGGCGCAGCGGGTGCAGGATCTGAGCCGCTACCGCTCCGACTTCTTCGGACGTCTGCGCACGATCCTCGAGGGCAGGGCCGATGTGCGCGTCGTGGGCGACCGGTTTGTGTTCCAGTCCGAGGTGCTGTTTGGCGCCGGCGAAGCGACGATCTCACCAGAAGGGCAGGCCGAACTCGCCAAGCTTGCCGAAGCGGTGAAGCAACTCGAGACCGAGATTCCATCCGACGTGAACTGGGTGCTTCGGATCGATGGGCACACCGACAAGCGTCCGATCAACACGCCCCAGTTCCCCTCGAACTGGGAACTGTCCGCGGCGCGCGCCATCGCGGTCGCAAAATACATGATTGGGCAGGGCGTCTCGGCACGGCACCTCGTGCCAGCCGGCTTCGGTGAATTCTCGCCGATCGACGGCGGTGACAGCGATGAGGCCTACGCGCGCAACCGC
>JBIQKK010000043.1:8921-21991 GCA_044506585.1 Hyphomicrobiales bacterium | reverse complement strand
TTCCCCGGCATGGCGCCCTATGGCGTGTGCGGGCAGATCATTCCGTGGAATTTTCCGCTGCTGATGCTGGCCTGGAAGATCGCGCCGGCGCTCGCGGCGGGCAATACGGTGGTACTGAAGCCGGCCGAGTTCACCTCGCTCACGGCGCTGCTGTTTGCCGAGATCGTCGAGAAGGCCAAGCTGCCGCCGGGCGTCGTCAACATCATCACCGGCGAAGGGGGAACGGGATCGGCGCTCGTCAATCATCCGGACGTCGACAAGATCGCCTTCACCGGCTCGACCGAAGTGGGCAAGATCATCCGCGCCGCGACCGCGGGGACGGGCAAGGGGTTGAGCCTCGAGCTCGGCGGCAAGTCACCCTATATCGTCTTCGACGATGCCGACATCGACAGCGCCATCGAGGGGCTGGTCGATGCCATCTGGTTCAACCAGGGGCAGGTCTGCTGCGCGGGGTCGCGGCTGCTCGTGCAGGAGTCGATCGAGGAGCGGTTCCTCGTCAAGCTCAAGAAGCGCATGGACACGCTGCGCGTCGGCGATCCGCTCGACAAGGCCGTGGACATCGGCGCGCTGATCGCGCCGGTGCAGGTGGCGCGGGTGCGCGACCTGGTCAAGAAGGGCGCGGCGGAAGGCGGGCAGGTCTATGAGCCGGACATCGATCTGCCCAAGGGCGGCGGTTGTTTCCTGAGGCCCACGCTGATCACCAATGTGTCGCCGTCCAATACGGTCGCCACCGAGGAAATCTTCGGGCCGGTGCTGGTCGAGATGAGCTTCCGTACGCCCGAAGAGGCGGTGGCGCTCGCCAACAACACGCGCTACGGGCTCGCCGCGACGATCTGGAGCGAGAACATCAACCTCGCGCTCGACATCGCGCCCAAGCTCAAGGCGGGCGTGGTGTGGATCAACGGCACCAACAATTTCGACGCGGCCGTCGGGTTCGGCGGCTACAAGGAATCGGGCTTTGGCCGCGAAGGCGGCAAGGAAGGCATGGCGGTCTATCTCAAGCCGAAATGGGAGAAGGACCTGAAGCCGGCGCCCGCTCCCTCGAGGCCGGCTGCGCCGGCGCCTCGGGATGAGGATGGGGGGATCGACCGGACGGCCAAGATGTATATCGGCGGCAAGCAAGCGCGGCCCGACAGCGGCTATTCGCGAGCAGTCCATGGGCCGGGCGGCGAGATCGTCGGGGAGGTCGGCGAGGGCAACCGCAAGGATATCCGCAACGCGGTGGAGGCCGCGCGCGCGGCGCTCGGCTGGAGCACGGCGACGGCGCATGGCCGCAGCCAGATCCTCTATTTCCTCGCCGAAAATCTGGAATATCGTTCCGACGAATTTGCGCGCCGGCTGCGGGAGCAGACCGGCGAGAGCATCGCCAGCGCGCAGCGCGAGGTGGCCGCGTCCGTCGAACGGCTGTTCGCCTTTGCCGGCTGGGCCGACAAATATGATGGCGCGGTCCACAACCCGCCGAGCCGCACGATTGCCGTTGCGATGGTGGAGCCGATCGGGGTGATGGGGATCATCGCGCCGCGTACGCGTCCGCTGCTGGGCGCGGTCGCGCTGCTGGCGCCGGCCCTCGCGATGGGCAATCCGGTGGTGCTGGTGCCGTCGGAGACGGCGCCGCTGTCGGTGACCGACCTCTACCAGGTGATCGAAACCTCGGACGTACCGGCGGGCGTGATCAACATCGTCACGGGCGACGCCGCGGCGCTGGCCAGGACGCTGGCGGAGCATGACGGGGTCGACGCGATGTGGTGCGTGGGCGACGCGGCGCTCTCGACGCTGGTCGAGAAGGCGAGCGTGGGCAACCTCAAGCAGACCTGGACCTCGCGCGGCCTCGCCTACGATCTGGCCGACAAGGCGAAGTTCGAGGGCGACTACTTCCTGCGCCGCGCGACGCAGGTGAAGAATGTCTGGGTGCCGTACGGCGCGTGAGGCGCCGGGGTGGCCTATCCGTTCTACACCATCGGGCATTCGACGCGGACCATCGAAGCGTTCTGCGAGCTCCTGCAACGGGCGGGCGCCCAGTGCGTGGCCGACGTCAGGACCGTGCCGCGTTCGCGCACCAATCCCCAGTTCAACCGCGATGCGCTGCCCGGATCGCTCGCGCTCCGGCAGATCGGGTACGAGCACATCGCCGAACTCGGCGGGCTGCGCGGCAAGCAGAAGCGCGCCGAGGCCTCGCCCAATGCGTACTGGACCAATGAGAGTTTCCGCAACTACGCCGACTATGCGCTGACCGAACCGTTTCGCGCCGGGCTCGCACGATTGCGCGAACTGGGGCGCGGGCAACCGGTCGCCATCATGTGCGCCGAGGCCGTGTGGTGGCGGTGCCATCGCCGCATCATCGCGGACTACCTGCTGGCCGAGGGCGAGGCGGTGTTCCACATCCTGTCGGCCGACAGCATCCGCCCCGCCCAGATGACCCCGGAGGCGAGGCGCACGCCCGAGGGGCTGGTCTACCCGGCGCCCTGACGGCCCGACGCCTTGCTTTCCCCACGCTTCGGCGCGAGAAACCCCCATGGTGTTCCTTCCGCAAGAGATCATCGTTCGCAAGCGCGATGGGGCGAGCCTCACGAGGGGTGAGATCGGGCAGTTCGTTGCGGGGCTGACCGATGGCTCGGTGAGTCATGCGCAGGCGGCGGCGTTTGCGATGGCGGTGTTCTTTCGCGACATGACGCTCGACGAGCGCGTGGCGCTGACCGAGGCGATGCGGGACTCGGGCTCGGTGCTCGACTGGAGCGATCTGGGCGGGCCCGTGGTCGACAAGCACTCGACCGGCGGGGTGGGCGACAATGTGAGCCTGATGCTCGCGCCGATCCTTGCGGCGTGCGGCGTCTATGTGCCGATGATTTCTGGGCGCGGGCTCGGGCATACGGGCGGGACGCTCGACAAGTTCGATTCGATCCCCGGCTACAACACGCAGCCCGACAATGCGCTGTTCCGCGAGGTGACCAGGGAGGCAGGCTGCGCCATCATCGGGCAGACCGCGGACCTCGCGCCGGCGGACAAGATTCTCTACGCGATCCGCGATGTGACCGGCACGGTGGAGAACGTGTCGCTGATCACGGCGTCGATCCTGTCCAAGAAACTCGCGGCGGGACTGGATGCGCTGGTGCTCGACGTGAAGACGGGGTCGGGTGCGTTCATGGCGACGCTCGACAAATCGCGCGAACTGGCCCGCAGCCTCGTCGATGTCGCCAATGGCGCGGGGACGAAGACGGCGGCGCTGATCACCGACATGAACGAGCCGCTGGCGAGCGCGGCGGGCAATGCACTCGAGATCCGCAATGCGGTGGAGTTCCTCACCGGCAAGCATCGCGACCCGCGCCTGCTGGAGGTGACGCTGGCGCTGGCGGCGGCGGCGCTGGACCTCACGGGGTTCGACGGCAATGCGCGGCACGCGGCGCATGCGGCGCTGGCGACGGGCAAGGCGGCGGAGCGTTTCGGCACGATGGTCGCAAGGCTCGGCGGGCCGGCCGATTTCATCGAGAAGATGGACGCGCATTTGACGCCCGCGCCGATCGTGCGCGACGTGTTCGCGCCGCAGGCGGGGACGGTGGCGCGGATCGATACGCGCGGCGTCGGCATGGCCGTGGTGGCGCTGGGCGGCGGCCGGCGCATGCCCACCGACACGATCGATCATGCGGTGGGGTTCGACCGGCTCGCGGGGCTCGGCACGAAGCTCGATGCGGCGACGCCGGTTGCGCGCCTCCATGCGCGGGACGAAGCGAGCGCCGCCGATGCCGAACGGCGGCTGGTTGCGGCGTATGAACTGGGTGAGCATTCCCCCAGGCATGAACTGATCCCCGAACGGATTGCAGCGACGGAGAAGGCCTGATGCCACGTGCGATCATCTGCGTGCTCGACAGCTTCGGCATCGGCGGCGCGCCGGACGCGGCGGAGTATGGGGACGGCCACGGGCACAACGATGTGGGCGCCGATACGCTCGGACACATCGCCGAGAACTACGACCTGAAGCTCCCCAACATGGACGCGCTGGGCCTGGGCGCGGCGGCGAAACTCTCGACCGGACGCGTGCCGCGCGGGCTGACCGATACGCCCAGGGGCGGGCGCTACGGCGTGGGCCGCGAGGTCAGCAAGGGCAAGGACACGCCTTCGGGCCACTGGGAGATCGCCGGCGTGCCCGTGCCGTTCGCGTGGGGCTATTTCCCGCAGACCGAGCCGACCTTTCCCGACGAGCTGATCGAGGCGCTGATCGAGAATGCGGGGTTGCCGGGAATCCTCGGCAACAAGCACGCATCGGGCGTGCCGATCATCCAGGAATATGGCGAGGAGTCGATCCGTACGCAAAAACCCATCTGCTACACCTCGATCGATTCGGTGTTCCAGATCGCCGCGCACGAAGAGCATTTCGGACTGCAGCGGCTCTATGATGTGTGCGAGGCGGCGTTCACCCTGACCAAGCCGCTGATGATCGGCCGGGTCATCGCGCGGCCCTTCATCGGGGAGACGCCGGAAACCTTCAAGCGCACCGGCAACCGCCGCGATTTCGCGATCCCGCCGCCCGAGCCGACGCTGCTCGACCGCGTCAAGGCCAGCGGGCACAACGTGTTCGCGATCGGCAAGATCTCGGACATCTATGCAGGCTCGGGCGTGACCCACAAGATCAAGGCAAGCGGCAACATGGTGCTGTTCGACCGCACGCTCGAAGCGCTCGACATGGCGGGCGACGGCGATTTCGTGATGACCAATTTCGTCGATTTCGACCAGGAGTACGGACACCGCCGGGACGTTCCCGGCTATGCGCAGGCGCTCGAGGCGTTCGACCGGCGCCTGCCCGAACTGATCGCCAAACTGCGCGACGACGACCTGCTGGTGCTGACGGCCGACCATGGGAACGATCCGACCTGGGTCGGGACCGACCATACGCGCGAGCAGGTGCCGATCCTGGCGTTTTCTCCGCGCCTCACGCCCGGGAGCGTTGGACTCCGCCCCACTTTTGCGGATATTGGCGAGAGCGTTGCCCACTGGCTCGGCCTCGATCCGGGAAAGCACGGGCGCTCCTTTCTCTAGAGTCGTCGCCGTTTCTTCGAAACGATGACGTCTCCGGGTTTATGTTTGTCGCGTTTCCGGACCGGAAAGCCCGGTCGCCCCTTTCCTGGAAACGCTCCTTGCGCGGGGGTTCCCATGGCCAAAGTCACCGTCATCGATCACCCGCTGATCCAGCACAAGCTGACGATCATGCGCGACAAGGAAACCTCGATCGCGGGGTTCCGCCGGCTGCTGCGCGAGATCGCGCACCTGATGTGCTACGAGGTGACGCGCGACCTCGAACTCGAAATGATCCCGATCGAGACGCCGCTGGCGCAGATCGAAAGCCCCACCATCAAGGGCAAGAAACTGGTGTTCGCCTCGATCCTGCGCGCGGGCAATGGGCTGCTCGACGGCATGCTCGACCTCGTGCCGGCGGCGCGCGTCGCCCATATCGGGATGTACCGCGACCACGAGACGCTGCAGCCGGTCGAATATTACTTCAAGGCGCCCACCGAGCTCGAGAACCGCCTCATCATTGTCGTCGACCCCATGCTGGCGACGGCCAATTCGGCGACGGCGGCGATTGACGGGCTGAAGGCCCGCGGCGCCAACAATATCCGGTTCCTCTGCCTGCTCGCGGCACCCGAGGGCGTCGACAAGTTCACCAGGGCGCACCCGGACGTGCCGGTGTTCACCGCGGCCATCGACAGCCATCTCAACGAGAAGGGCTACATCGTGCCCGGTCTCGGCGACGCCGGGGACCGCATGTACGGCACGCGCTAGAGGCTAGGTCGTCGAGGTACAGGCGTCGGAGTCGAGGGTCTCGCTGGAGAGGCTGATCGGCACGCCGCTGCCGAAGCGCGGCAGGAAATAATTGGTGTGCGACAGGTTGAGCGCAGTGTCGAACACCTTGCCCAGCATGGGCAGGTACGAATAGGTCGCCTCCGCTGCGATGACGCAGCCGCCCTGCGAGAGCTTGTTCATTTCCGAAGTGGCGGGAAGGTCGGCGTAGGCCGCGCCCTTGGTCTTGGCGGTGCCGGCGGCATTGGCGTAGCTCCACAGGACCTTGGTCGTCCCGTCCGCCTTCACCCTGACGAGCGAGACGACGATCTTCAGCCCGGTGGACGGGTAGGGCGACATGATGCCCGTCGAGGCGCTCATATAGTCGGGCAGGGTGCCGCCCGTGCCGGTGGAGATGGTCCCCTCGTCGGGATCCCACTGCGCAACGAGGTCGCCGATGGTCGCCGAGATCGAGTTGACCCGCTTGTCCACGGTGAACAGCGCCGCCGCCTCCATCGAGCCCAGGTAGAGCGTGATGAGGAAGGGCACGATGAGCGCGAATTCGACGGCCGCGACCGCGCGGTCATCGCGGCGCAGGCGATGGAGCAAGGATCGCAGCTGGAGTGCGACGGCGGCCATCAGAAGGGCTCGTTGCGGAAGACCCGCGTGGCGCCCAGCAGACGATAATTGTCGGGCTGGTTCTTGAGGTTGAAGTAGGGGAGCTGGATCACCAGCGGCCAGCGGTAATAGGCGAAGACCTGGACGACGTCGCGCGCGCCACCGGGCGTATAATCCTCGACGTCCTCGGCCCACTCGCATTCGGTCTCGGTGCAGGTCTGGATCGAGCCCGTGGTCTGCGTGGAGGTGAACTTGTCGATCTTGGCGACCTTGATCTTGATCTCGTCGCAGTCGAACAGCTTGAAGGTGTAGCCGCACATCAGCTCGCGGAAGTCCTCGAGCTGGTAGTCCAGCCCCTGCGCGCGCCCCGTGCGGATCATGCGGCTCGCGTCTTCGACGGCGCTGTCGAGCACCTGGCCGGCAAAGAACACCATGGCGGTCTCGAGGATCGCAAAGATGATCGTGAAGAAGGGGAGCGCGAGGATGGCGAACTCGATGACGGTGACGCCCCTGTCATCGCGCGCGAACGCGTGGCCGCGCGAGATCGCGCGTCCCATCAATCGTCGGAGCAGCTTTGGGTTGCGTTCCACGACCGCCGAATGCCTCTTCGTGCCCCAAAATAGGACGCCGGCGGCTAATCGGAAGTTACGCGCAGACCTGCGGTTTGCAGCACTCGCCCGCTAGGTTAACAAGACCTTACTGGCGCGGCCGCGCGGCCTGATCGAGGAGGGTCGACGAGGCGTAGGCGCTGGAGCTGAAGCCATTGTCGTCGCCCAGCATGATGGTGGGCTGGCACACCGGGTCGCAGGCGAGCGTGGTGCGGGCGGTGCCCATATAGACCGTCAGCATGTCGGCCTGACCGCCCTGGATGACCGAAACGATGGTGTCGGCGACCGGATTGCCCATGCTGTCGAGCACGATGAGGTTGGTCGTGCCGTAGCTGCGGCCGGTGAGGACAAGCGTCTGCGGATCCTGGATCGTGATGTCCGCGACGCCCGGATTGCCGATGATCACCGTGGACGCCGGTGCGCTGATGCGCAGGATGCGCGCCATGTTGACCTTGACGCTGATGGGATCGTTCGCGTCGGCCGCGGCGGGGCTCGCCATGAGGAGGGTGAGACCGATAGCGGCGGCAATACGGTGAAACGACATGGCTGAACCCGGATACTCAAACTGACTGGCAAGCAGTTTCGGCCAGAATAGTGAATAAAACCCAAAGGATCGGCGCCCCCATCGCTTTTGCGGGGCCACGCCCCGGCAAATGCGGCACGCCATTACAATTGTAGCGAACTCCGTAACGTCTTGTATTCCAAGCTTCTGGGCGCCGGCGGTGCCAGGGAGGCCGAAGCGTTCGATTAACGCAATCTCAACTCCCAAAGATTAGCGTTTGTCCGAATTCGACGCCCAACGTGTCGGATGACGCTGCAACTGCAGATGACGTGTGCAAGGAGCCTGGAATGACTATTGTTGCTCGTTTCGCAAACGACGAGTCCGGCGCGACTGCGATTGAGTATGGCCTTATTGCCGCGCTCATCGCTGTCGGTATCATCGCCGCCGCCACCACGCTTGGTGGCTCTCTGTCTACGCTGTTCAATGGGATCAGCGACAAGATGAACGTGACGATCCCGTAACAGGGGCCGTCCTTCGTAGTGAATTCGCGCAGGGGGCCGAGCCTATCGGCTCCCTTCGTATTTTCATCTTGTTAACCACGACGGTCCCACAGTGTACCGGGTCCGTTGTGCAGTTCGCGCTGCGGCCCTGATCGCGCCGGACCTTCATGCTCTCGACCGTGGCACTGCTGATCTTTCCGGCGCTGATGGCGTATGCCGCGGCCTCGGACCTGTTCACGATGCGCATCGCCAACTGGCTCGTCATCGCGATCGTGGGCGCATTCGCCGTCATGGCCTATCTCGCGCAGCTGAGCTGGACCGAGATCGGCATGGCAGCCGCAGCCGGCGCCATCGTCCTTGCGATCTCGTTTGCGTTCTTCGCCTTCAACTGGATCGGCGGGGGCGACGCCAAGCTCGTTTCGGCAACGACCCTGTGGCTCGGCTTCGGGCTGATGCTGCCCTATGTGATCTACGCGGCGCTGCTCGGCGGCGCCCTGACGCTGCTGCTCTTGTGGTTCCGGCGGTTCCCCCTATCTGAGGGTCTCGCAAAGCAGGCCTGGCTCGACCGGCTGCACGATCCAAAGACCGGCGTGCCCTATGGCATCGCGCTCGCGATTGCCGCCGTGCTGGTCTATCCGCAGACCGCCATTTTCAAGGCGCTCCTCGCTCTGTGAGCGCCAATTCGCATCGCGCACTGGAATAAGGTTCGGTTAACCGTAAATGCAAAGCATCGGTTAACCAAACTTTGACCCTTGAGGGCCATGATCGGGGCTCAACCTAGGCGCGTTCGGTCCGAGTACGTGGAGTTTGCCGATGAGAATGTCGCGAGTGCTGCTTCTGCTGGTGGCGTTGATTGCCGGCGGCCTTGCGGCTTACCTGGCAACGCGCGGCGGCGCTCCGGCGCCGGCACCGGTCAATCCCGCTACACCCGAAGTGATCGAGGAAGCGCGCGCGCAGGTGCTCGTGGCAACGGCGCCGATCGGCGTCGGCCAGCGGCTCTCCAGTGAGAACATGGCCTGGCGCGACTGGCCCAAGAACGCCGTTCGCGAGGACTACATCCAGAAGGAAGAACTGCCCGAAGCGATGACCGACATGCTCGGAGCGGTGGCGCGGTTCGAAATCTTCGAGGGCGATCCCATCCGCCAGCAGAAGCTGGTGCGCGCCGACCAGGGCTACCTGTCTGCGGTGCTCGACAAGGGCATGCGGGGCGTCTCGATCTCGGTCCAGGCCGATTCCGCCTCGGGCGGCTTCATCGTCCCCAATGACCACGTGGACGTCGTGCTGACGCGCGGCACCGACCAGGGCCAGCTGTCCGAGACGATCCTCTCCAATGTGCGCGTGCTGGCGATCAATACGCGGCTGGGCGAAGTCGGCGCCACGGGCGCGCCGAGCGAGCCCGACAATCCACGGGCGGAGATCTTCTCCGACAGCGCGATCGCCACGCTCGAGCTCGATCCGATGCAGGCCGAGACCGTCATCAACGCGTCGCAGCTGGGCAAGCTGTCGCTGGCGCTGCGCTCGATCGTCGATTTCAGCGCGAAGGGCGATCAGGAAATGAAGCGCAACGCGCCGATCAAGATCATTCGCTACGGCATCGAGGCCAACATCGTGGCCGGTACGGCACCCGTGGCGCCCGAGGCGACGATCGATCCCGCCAGCTTCACCCCCGAACCCATCGATGTGCCGATGCGCGGTACCGTCGAAGCCCCCGCACCGGCGCCCCTGGAGTAAGAGATGTTCGAGAGCAAGCCGATGTCCGTTGTGATGAGCCCGCGGCCGGGCAAAGGCCTGCGCTGGGCGATCGCGGCCGCCGCCCTCGCGGCGCTGGTGCTGGGCACCGCGCCCGCGCCCGTACTGGCGGCGAACGCAGCCTATCTGCGCATTCCCCACAAGGCGGCCGGCACGATCCAGCCCGTGCAGCTCGAGGTCAGCAAGTCGGTTCTCGTGGACCTGCCCACCAATGCCGGCGAAGTCATCGCCAGCGACCCCAACGTTGCGACCGTGGTGATGCGCTCCAAGTCGCGAGCCATCATCCAGGGCGTGTCGGGGGGCAACACCAACATCTTCTTCCTCGACCCGGCGGGCAACAACATCGCGGTGCTCGACCTGCGCGTCGTGTCGACGAGCACCGATATCGGAACGTCGCTGGAAGCCGCACTCGCCCGGAACCTGCCGGGCTCGCACATTCGCGTCGAAGCCGTCATGCTCGATGCGACGGCGGCCACCAACCGCATCGTGCTGACCGGCACCGTGCGCTCACAGGACGACCTCAACCGGGCCGTGCTGATGGCGACGCAGTTCGCGGGTTCGCCCGACAACGTCGCCAACATCATGACGGTCGAGGGCAGCCAGCAGGTCAAGCTCAAGGTCACTGTAGCCGAGGTCGGGCGCGACACGGTCAAGCAGCTGGGCATCAACCTCGATGGCTCGATCACCGTCGGGGCGGTCACCCTGGGGCTCGAGAACCAGAACGCGCTTGGCGGCGCCTCGGGTGTGATCACCAACAATGGCGTGAATCTCGGCGTCAATGCGTCGCCGTTCAATCTCGAAGCGAGCCTCAAGGCGCTCGAACGCCGCGGCGCGCTGCGCACGCTGGCCGAACCGACGCTCACCGCGATCTCGGGCCAGGAGGCTTCGTTCCTCGCGGGCGGCGAGTTCCCGATCCCCTCGGGCGTTTCCGATGGCGTGGTCTCCTATACGTTCAAGGAATTCGGCGTGCAGCTCAAGTTCACGCCCACGGTGAAGTCCAACGGCATGATCGGTCTCGCGGTCGATACGTCGGTGTCCGAGCTGACGACCGAAGGCGGTTTTGCGGTCGGCGGGATAACCATCCCGGCCACCAAGAAGCGGCAGGCGACGACGTCGGTCGAAATGCGCGAGGGCCAGACGCTGGCGATCGCCGGCATGTTGCAGGACACCATCCGCCAGCAGATCAACCAGCTGCCGGGCCTGGGCAACATTCCGGTGCTGGGCGCGCTGTTCCGCTCGCGCGACTTCATTCACAGCCAGACCGAGCTCGTGATCCTGGTAACGCCCTATTTTGCTTCGCCCGGCTACAACGTGGCCAAGCCCACCGACAACATGCAGGTGGCGGGCGATGCGGAGGCGATCTTCCTGGGTCACCTCGAGAAGATGTACGGCGTTGGCAAGAACGGGGATATGCGCGGGAGCTACAGCGGATCGGTCGGATTTGTCCTCGACTGATTACCGACGGGTAACCGTTGCGATGGAGAGTTAGGTCATGAGTTTTCTGACGCCGAACAAGGACACCACGACGGTCGAAGAACCGGCGGGCGAGGTGGTGGCCGGCGCGCGGCTGTTGCCGCGGATCACGATCCAGGCCTTCTGCGAGCACTCGCAGACCGCCGAGCTGGTCGAGTCGGCCGTCCACGACCGTCGCATGTCGAAGGTGGCGCTGACGACGCACAATGGCGGGCTCGAAGGCGCGATCGAATCCTATCGCTCGAACCCCACGCCCAACCTCATCATCGTCGAGACCTCGCTCTCGACCGAAGAGATCCCCGGTGCGCTGGACCGGCTGGCCGAGGTCTGCGACGCCGCGACGCGGTTGATCGTGCTCGGCCATGTCAACGATGTCCTGCTCTATCGCGAGCTGATCCGCTCGGGCGTGTCGGAATATCTGGTGCTGCCAACGAGCGCCCAGTCGATCGTCAACGCGATCTCCGACCTGTTTGCCGCCGAGGGCGCCGCGCCGATCGGCCGGACCATCGCGTTCCTTTCGGCCAAGGGCGGCTCGGGCGGCTCGACGGTGTCGCACAATGTCGCCTGGGCGATCAGCCAGCATCTGCGCCAGGACGTGCTGGTGCTCGATTTCGACCTGCCGTTCGGCACCGCCGGGCTCAACTTCAACCAGGACCCGCCGCACGGCATCGCCGATGCGCTGAACGCTTCGGGCAAGGTCGATCCGACCATGCTCGACCGGCTGATGAGCAAGGCGGCCAACCACATCAATCTGCTGACCGCGCCGGCGATGCTGGACAAGACCTTCGACAACGCCGAGCGCGATTTCGAGCAGGTGGTCGAACTCGCGCAGAAGACGATGCCCGTGGTGGTGCTCGACATTCCGCATATGTGGACGGCGTGGATCCGTCACACGCTCGCGACCGTCGACGAGATCGTCCTCGTTGCAGAGCCGGATCTGGCGAACCTGCGCAATGCCAAGAACCTCGCCGACACGATCAAGGCCCTGCGCCCGACCGAAAGCGAGCCGCTGCTCGTGGTCAACAAGATCGGCGTGCCCAAGCGGCCCGAGATCGCCGCGCAGGAATTTGCCAACTCGATCGAGTGCCGCCTGCTGGGGCAGGTCCCCTTCGATGCGGCGACCTTCGGCACGGCCTCCAACAACGGCCAGATGATCGCCGAAGTCGCGGCGAGCAACCGGATCAACGACATCTTCCGCAGCATCGGGCTGCACGTCACCGGCCGCTCCGCGCCCGAGGCCGTAAGCAAAGCGTCCAGCCTCAAGCTGCCCTCGTTCCTGAAGCGTAAGAAGGCCTCCTGATGTTCGGCAAGCGCCAGAGTTTCGGCGGAAATACACCCGCGGCTGGCGAGCCGGTCCGGCCACAGGCGGCGCCCACGGCACCGGCCGCGCCCGCGCCGAGCTCGATGCCGGCCGTCCGGACCGACGTGCCCAAGCCGGTGGTGGACGCGAGCCTCAACCGGCTGCGCGGCGATGACATCGTTGACGTTCGCAGTTCCGAGGCGATCCAGCGGGACAAGGACTACTTCCAGACCAAGTCCGCGATCTTCAATGCGCTCATCGACTCGATCGATCTGAGCCAGCTCGCGACGATGGACCAGGAAGCGGCGCGCGAGGAAATCCGCGACATCGTCGCCGAGATCATCGCGCTCAAATCGATCGTGATGTCGATCTCCGAGCAGGAGGACCTGCTCGAGGACATCTGTAACGACGTTCTGGGATATGGCCCGCTGGAGCCGCTGCTCGCCCGCGACGATATCGCCGATATCATGGTCAACGGCAGCCAGCGCTGCTACATCGAAGTCGGCGGCAAGGTGAAGCTCACCAATGTCCGCTTCCGCGACGACGCGCAT
>JBIQKK010000043.1:3558-8821 GCA_044506585.1 Hyphomicrobiales bacterium | reverse complement strand
GTGCTGCGCATCCTCGGCCGCGTCCGCGCCAATGTGCTGATCTCGGGCGGTACGGGTTCGGGCAAGACGACGCTGCTCAACTGCCTTACGGCCTTCATCGAGAAGGACGAGCGCGTCATCACCTGCGAGGACTCCGCCGAACTGCAGCTGCAGCAGCCGCATGTGGTCCGCCTCGAAACGCGTCCGCCCAATCTCGAGGGCGAGGGCGAAATCACCATGCGCGACCTCGTCAAGAACTGCCTGCGTATGCGCCCCGAGCGGATCATCGTGGGCGAAGTCCGCGGACCCGAGGCGTTCGACCTGCTGCAGGCGATGAACACGGGTCATGACGGCTCGATGGGCACGCTGCACGCCAACTCGCCGCGCGAGGCTCTGTCGCGCCTTGAGTCGATGATCACGATGGGCGGCTACTCACTGCCCTCGCGCACCATTCGCGAGATGATCACCTCGTCGATCGACGTCGTGGTGCAGGCCGCGCGCCTTCGCGACGGCTCGCGCCGTATCACGCACATCTCCGAGGTGCTCGGCATGGAAGGTGACGTGATCGTCACCCAGGATATTTTCCTCTACGACATCCTCGGTGAGGACCAGAGCGGCAACCTCATCGGGCGGCACCGCTCGACCGGCATCACCAAGCCGCAGTTCACCGAGCGCGCCCGCTACTTCAACGAGGAGGCCAATCTGGTCGAAGCGCTCGAAAAGTCGAACTTCGAGCACCAGACGATCATGAGCAACTAGACCAGCCATGACGATGATCCTTCTCGCAGTGCTGGCAATCGTGGGGGTTGGCGCCGCCGGACTGGCGCTCGCGCCCTCGCTGATGGGCTCGAGCCGGGCCGACAAGCGGTTCAAGGCGCTGCAGGGTGACATCCGCGTCAACCGGCAGACCGCCGATGCGGCCCGCAACCGCGACAACCGCCGCAAGCAAATCCAGGACCAGCTCAGGGCCGCCCAGAACGAGACGATGGGCAAGGTCAAAAAGCGCGTGCCGCTGCAGGACCAGATTTATCAGGCCGGCATGAAGATCAAGGCGCGCGACTGGATCCGCAACCAGGTGATCCTGGGTGCGGTCTTTGCCGTCATCGTCCTCCTGCTGCAGGTCGACTGGTACTTTGCGATCGTGCTCGGGATCGCCGCGGGCTACCTGTTGCCGAAGTTCTGGATGAGCCGGCGTCGCAAGCGGCACCAGAACGCCTATCTCGACGAACTGCCCAACGCGGTCGAAGCGATCGTGCGCGGCGTGAAGTCCGGCCTGCCGCTCAACGATTCGATGCGCCTTGTCGCCAAGGAAGCCAAGGAACCGATCAAGTCGGAGTTCCAGCGCGTCCTCGACCAGCAGACGATGGGCAAATCCACATCCGAAGCGATCCAGGTGCTCTTCGAGCGCATGCCGCTGCCGGAGGTCAACTTCTTCGTCGTGGTCATCACCGTGCAGCAGCAGGCGGGCGGCAACCTCAGCGAAGCGCTGGGCAACCTCGCGCGCGTGCTGCGCAACCGCAAGAAGATGAAGCAGAAGATCAAGGCGATGTCGTCGGAAGCCAAGGCCTCGGCCGGCATCATCGGCTCGCTGCCCTTCATCGTGGGCATTCTCGTCACGCTGACCACGCCCAGCTACATGGTGCCCATGTTCACCACCACGCTCGGCCTGATCTGGCTCGGCATCGCCGCGTTCCTCATGACGATCGGCGTGTGGATCATGGCCAAGATGGTTTCCTTCGACTTCTGAGGCAGCAATGGGCGCGATCGAAGCACTGATGACCCGCGAGTTCCTGATCGCTGCCCTGGCCGCGGTCTCGGCGGCGGCGGTCGTCTTCACGCTCGGCTTCTCGTTCATCGGAAAGAGCGGCAACAACATCAAGCAGCGCATCAAGCGCGTCGCACTCGAGCGCGAGAAGATGCGCGCCGAGGAGATGGCCCGCCTTCGCGGCCGCGGCGCCGACCAGCCCGAGCAGGCGCGTAGCATTCGCCGGGCGGGCGGCAAGCAATATGTGCAGAACGTCGTCGAACGGTTTTCCCTGCAGAAGGCGTTCGCCGACGAAAATACCGGCGAGCAGCTGGCGCGCGCCGGCCTGCGCGGGCAAGGGGCACTCAACGCCTATGTCTTCGCGCGCTTCGTGACGCCGTTCTTCCTGTTCGTGCTTGCGTTCCTCTACCTGCAGCTGACGATCTTTAACGACAAGCCGGCCTATCTGAACGCGATCTATGCGTTGTTCATCGGCCTCGTTGGCGCCTACCTGCCCACGCTGTGGCTGCGCAACCGGACGACCAAGCGCCAGCAATCGCTGCGCCGCGCCTGGCCCGATGCGCTGGACCTGATGCTGCTGTGCGTCGAGGCCGGCATGTCGGTCGAACACGCCTTCAAGCGCGTCGCCAAGGAGATCGGGCTCCAGAGCCCCGAGCTCGCCGAAGAGATCACGCTGACGACCGCCGAGCTCAGCTTCCTCGAGGACCGCACACGGGCATACGAGAACCTCGGCAAGCGCACCGGGCTCGACATCGTGAAATCGGTGATGACCTCGCTGATCCAGGCGGATCGCTACGGCACGAGCGTCGGCACATCGCTGCGCGTGATGGCCGAGGAAGGCCGCGAGACGCGCATGATGGAAGCCGAAAAGAAGGCCGCCGCGCTGCCGCCCAAGCTGACCGTGCCGCTGATCGTTTTCTTCCTGCCGGTGCTGTTCATCGTGATCATCGCGCCGGCGATCATCAAGATGATCAACCAGGGCTCGTTCTCGGCCTTCAGCATCTAAGGCGCGCCCGTCGGGCTATTCGTCACCCTTGATCAGGTCCCAGCGATTCTGCTGCGTGAGCAGGGCGCGAATGTAGGACATGTTCGCTTCGACCTGATCGGGCGGAAGCTCGCGGGCGAACATCGCGCGGCACTCTTCGAAGCGGCCTTGAAGGCCGATGACCAGCGCCAGGTTCTGCCGAATCTTGCCGTTCGCTCCGCGCATGGCGACCGCCTTGCGCAGATGCTTTTCTGCTTCGGGCAGATCGTTCGTCATCGCATAGGACAGGCCGAGATTGGCTTCGAGCGACGCTTCGTTGGGCGCGATCAGGAGCGCCTGGGTATAGAGGGCCCGGGCTTCGACATTGCGGCCGTTCTGGTCGAGGATCGCACCCTTGACCAGAAGCGCGCTCCAGTCGGGGGAAGCGGGATCGATGGCGTCGTCGGCGACATTGAGCGCCTGACTGAATCGCCCGGCTGCGGTCAGCGCCTTGGCATAGGCAATTTGCAGGTCGAGATCCCTGCGATGGACGGCGAGGCCCGCCTCGATGACGCTGACCGCCTGATCGGGCTGGCCCGCGGCGCGCAGGGCCGCTGCGTAATAGATGATGGTGGCCTTGTCTTTGGGGTGCGCCTTGTAGCGCGCGTCGAGCTTGGCGAGCGTCACCTGCGAACCGTCCATGCCGCGGCCGGAGAAATCGGGCTCGCTCATGCTCGCGCGATTGGAGGCGCAGGCACTCAGCGCGAGCGCGGCGACGCCGGCCAGAAGCAGCACGCGCATCGATTTCAGAGCAGGGTGGACACGCACAACCAAGAGCACTCACCATCGTCCGGCGCATGAGCGCCAACGGGGCAGCAATAATTGATTAACCCTAATGGGCCGTTAAGATGCGGCCTCCCTCCGACTCGGTGACAGCATGGCGCAGCCCAAAATCCTCCCGCTCATTCTCGTCGAGGAGGGCGGGCTCAAGGCCGCGGGCCTCGGCAAGGCCCAGCAGGCCTGGGCTTCGGGCATCGGGTTCAGCGGGCAGCGCGGGAAGCTGGTGCCGGTGCCGGGGGAGAGTGGCGCGCTCGGCGGGTATCTTTTTGGGTTGGGAAGCAAGGCAGGACGGTCGAGGATGACGACCGGTCTTGCAGCGGCGGCGCTCGAGGGGGGACGCTACCGGCTCGCGGGGACGATCGACGATCCGACCTATGCGGCGCTCGGCTTCCGGCTCGGGGCGTACCGGTTCGATCGGTACAGGAGCGCGAAGCCTGTGCCCGAACTGATCGACCCGGCCGGCGCGGACCGGGCGGAGGTGGCGCGGCTGGTGGAGGCGGCGTACCTCGCGCGCGATCTGATCAATACGCCCGCCAACGACCTCGGACCGGCCGCGTTCGAGAGGGAGATCCGGGCGTTCGCGGCCCGGCACAAGATGAAGGTGAGGGCGGTCGCCGGCGACGAGCTGCTCAGGCAGAATTTCCCGATGATCCATGCGGTGGGGCGGGCCGCGACGGAAGCGCCGCGGCTGATGGATCTGAGCTGGGGCCGCGCGGGCGACCCCAGGGTCACGCTCGTGGGGAAGGGCGTAACGTTCGACACGGGCGGGCTCGACATCAAACCGTCGGCCGGCATGCTGCTCATGAAAAAGGACATGGGGGGCGCGGCCAACGTGCTGGGGCTCGCGCATGCGATCGTCGACGCCAGGCTCAAGGTGCGGCTCAGGGTGCTGATCCCGATCGTCGAGAACGCGATCTCGGGTTCGTCCTTCCGGCCGGGCGATGTGCTGCGCTCGCGCTCGGGGCAGACGGTCGAGATCGGCAACACCGATGCGGAGGGGCGGCTGATCCTCGCCGACGCGCTGACGCTGGCCGATGAGGAGAAGCCGGAGCTGCTGATCGACATGGCGACGCTCACGGGCGCGGCGCGCACGGCGCTCGGCCCGGAACTGCCGCCGCTCTATGCGACCGACGACGCCCTCGCGGCGGACCTCGTGGCGGCGGGCAGCGAGTCGGACGATCCGCTGTGGCAGATGCCGCTCTGGGCGCCCTACGATGCGATGATGACGTCCAAGATCGCCGACATGAACAATGCCGGGTCGACGCCCTTTGCGGGCTCGATCACGGCGGCGCTGTTCCTCAAGCGCTTCGTCAAGGCGGCGAAGGCGTGGGCGCATCTCGATATCTATGGCTGGGCGCCGGAAGCGCGGGCGGGCCGGCCGGCCGGTGGGACGGACCAGGGCATCCGCGCGATTTATGGGGTGCTCAAAGCGCGGTATAGTTGACGAAGTCAAGGAATTGATGGACGATGTCATCTATCATGGATGACAGCCACATCGCCGATATTCGCGCCTTCAACCGCTTTTATACGCGCCAGATCGGGCTGCTGAACGAGCATGTCGCGCGCAGCGAGTTCAGTCTCGCCGAGGGGCGGGTGCTCTACGAGATCTCGCGGCTGGGTCACACGACGGGCATCGAGCTGGTGCAGCTGCTGGGCGTCGACGCAGCCTATGTGAGCCGCATCCTGCAAAAGCTGCTGCGGCTTGGCCTTCTCGC
>JBIQKK010000043.1:0-3458 GCA_044506585.1 Hyphomicrobiales bacterium | reverse complement strand
AAGCGCTCGTCGCCGCGATGAAGACGATCCAGCTGATCCTCGGTGACGATCAGGAGGTAGCGCCGGTTGCCCCGATCCTGCTGCGTGGCCCGCGCGTGGGCGATCTCGGCTGGCTCACGCACCGGAACGGCGTTCTCTACAACCGGCAATTCGGCTGGGATGGCGGGTTCGAGGCGCTGGCCGCCGGAATCTACAAGGAGTTCCACGAGCTGCCCCAGAGCCCGCCCAAGGATTTGTGGATCGCGGAGCGGAACGGGAAAATCCTGGGCTCGGTCTTCGTGATTCCGTTCGAGCGCAGTGCCGAGACCGCACAGCTGCGCATGCTCTATGTCGAGCCCGAAGCTCGGGGGCAGGGGATCGGCACGGTGCTGGTCAAGCAGGCGGTGCGCTTTGCCCGCGAGAGCGGTTATCGCCGCATGCGGCTGTGGACGCAGGAGAGCCTGAATTCGGCGCGCAGGATTTACGCCGCGGAGGGTTTCAGGATGGTCGAGTCCGCGCCGCACCACTCTTTCGGCAAGGACCTCATCAGCGAGTTCTGGGAACTCGATCTGTAGAACGCCGGCCTAGTAGCCGCGCGCCCGGTCGACGACGTTCGGCAGTGCCTTGCCCGCTTCGTGGTCAAGGATGATCCGGCTGAAATAGCGCACGCCCGCATCGATGTTGCTGATCGCCGCGATGTGCGGGGTGATGTAGCAATTGTCGAGGGCCCAGAGCGGGCTGTCGGCCGGCAGCGGCTCGACCTGGAACACGTCGAGGCTCGCGGCGCCGAGCGTGCCGTCGCCCAGCGCGCGCACGATATCGGTCTCGATCTGGTGGCCGCCGCGCGCGGCATTGACGATCACCGGGCCGCCGTCGAGGCTGCGGCGCAGCCTGGAAAAAAGCGCGTAGTCGAGGATGCCCGTGGTGTCGGGCGTCAGCGGCAGCAGGCAGACGAGGATGTCGGTCTCGCGCAGGAAATCGTCGAGGCCGTCGGCATCGAAGGTGCGCACGCCCTCGATCTGCTTGCGCGTGCGGCTCCATCCGAGGACCGTAAAGCCGAGCCCCTTGAGCTTGCCGGCCGCGTCCGCACCGAGCTCGCCCAGCCCCATGATGCCGACATTGGTCTGCGACGCGGCGGGGGGATAGAGCTGCTTCCAGTTGCGCGCCGCCTGGTCGCGCTTGAAGCGCGTGAACTGGCGCTGGTGCATGGTGACCTGCGCGACGACGTAATCGGTCATCCGCTGCGTCAGATCGGAATCGACGAAGCGGACGATCGGCCGGTCCGGCAGGGCGGGGTGCTTGAGCAGCGCATCGACGCCGGCGCCCAGTGAGAGGACGGCCTTGAGGCCGGTGAGGCCGTCGAAGGCGTTGGGCTTGGGCTTCCACACGAAGATGTAGTCGATGGCCGCCGGATCGAAGCTGTCGGTCTGGCGGAGAACGTTCACCCCGGGAAGGGCTTCGGCGTAGCGCCTGGCCCAGCCCGCTTCGTCGACGTCGGACAGGTGAAGGAGGAGCGTGGTCATCGGCGCCTCAAAAAAAGAGCCGCGTCACACGGAGGGACGCGGCTCGAATGGGAAGCGGCAACGCTCACTGCGCCGCCGAAGGAGCCTCGGCGGAAGGAGCAGCCGACGGCTCGGCCGAAGGTTCGCTCGCGGCACCCTCGTCGGCGCCCGGCGGCGTGTCCGTCATCGCGCCACCCGCGGGCGCGTCGGGGCTGCCCGTATCGGTGCCCGACGGCGTCTCGACGGCTTCGGTGGGCTCCACCGAGGAGACCGGAGCCTCTTCGCCGGAAGCGGCGGGCTCGTCCGACGCATCGCCGGCCGCGGCATCATCGGAGGCAGCGTCATCGGCCGGCGGGAACGGCTTGGGCGAGGCCGAGAGCGTTGAGAGATACGCGATGATGTTGGCGCGCTCCTGGTCGTTCTTGACGCCCGCAAAGGTCATCTTGGTGCCCGGGATGAAGCCCTTGGGCGAGGCCAGGAAGTGGTCGAGATTCTCGTAGGTCCAGGTGTCGCCGGCCGCCTGGTGTTCGAGCATGGCGGGCGAGTAGGCGAAATCCGGATGGCTGCCGATGACGCGTTCGACGACATCGTAAAGGCCCGGACCCGTCTTGTTGACGCTGGCTTCGCTGAAATCGTGGCAGGCTCCGCATTTCTTGGCCTGGTCGGCGCCCTGCGCGGCATCGGCCGACGCGAGCAGCGTGCCGATGGATATCGTTGCCGGTTCGTCGCCCCCGTCACCACCTTCGCCGCCACCCTCGGGTTCGGCCAGCGCGTAGCCCGGCCCGGTGGCCGAGGGGTGATAGATCGCTTCGGTGAGGAAGCCGACGCCCATCACGAACAGCAGCGTGCCCAGAATGGCGCCTAAGATCTTATTGAGTTCGAACGAATCCATCGTGGTCTCTCAGCTTGTCCGCCTCGCGTATAGACGAGGGGCCGCATCGCGGCAATTACCCGCTTTTGCGCCATCAGCCCCCATAGCAAGACGGGCGGACCATAGTCCCCCGGGACGTTCGCCGCAACGCCGCAGAGGGCCCTGCGACAATTGTCTCCCCATGGCGATTCCATTGGGATTCGAGGGGTTTGATTGACTTGGCCGTCCGGCCGGGTTCATAGACGCGCCCAGCGTTCGATTGGGGCATGCAATGGTCAAATACATCGCCTTCCAGGGCGAACCCGGCGCCTTCAGCCATGCGGCAGCGCACGAGCTTTTCCCGCGCGGCAAACCCGTGCCCTGCGTGACCTTCGAGGACACCATTTCGGCGGTGCAGCAGGGCCGGGCCGATTACGGCGTCGTGCCGGTCGAGAACTCGCTCTATGGACGCATCACCGACATCTACCACCTGCTGCCCGAGAGCGGGCTGTTCATCAATGCCGAGCATTTCCTGCGCATCGAGATGAACCTGCTGGCGGTCAAGGGCGCAACGCTCAAGGACATCAAGTCCGTGCAGTCGCTGAACGTGGCGCTCGGCCAGTGCCGCAAATTCATCCGCAAGCACAGATTCAAGACGATCAACGGTGCCGACACGGCCGGCAGCGCCCACGAAGTCGCCCAGCGCGGCGACAAATCGGTGGCCGCCATCGCCTCGCGCTTTGCCGCGGACGTTTACGGGCTCGACGTGCTGGCGAGCAATATCGAGGATGCCTCGCACAATACGACGCGCTTCCTCGTGATCTCGAAGACGCCCAACACGCCCAAGCGGGGCAAGGGGCCGGTCAAGACCACCTTCGTCTTCCGCGTGCGCAACGTGCCCGCCGCGCTCTATAAGGCGATGGGCGGCTTTGCCACCAACGGCGTCAACATGACCAAGCTCGAAAGCTACATGATCGACGGCTCGTTCACCGCCACGCAGTTCTACGCCGATATCGAAGGCCACCCCGACGACCGCTCGGTGCAACTCGCCTTCGAGGAGCTGCAGTTTTATACCAACCACTTCCACGTGCTGGGCGTGTATCCGGCGGGCAAGCCGTAGGGGCGGG
>JBIQKK010000042.1:19956-22167 GCA_044506585.1 Hyphomicrobiales bacterium | reverse complement strand
AGCGTCTCGATCTCCCCGGGCATGCCGTCCATCCGGTATTCCTTGGGGATGCCGATGGTCAGCCCCTTCACCCCGCGCTCGACCGCCGCAGCGAAGTCCGGGACGGCGACATCGACGCTCGTCGAATCCTTGGGATCGAACCCCGACATCGAGGTGAGCATGATCGCGGCATCCTCGACCGTGCGTGCGATCGGCCCCGCCTGGTCGAGCGACGACGCAAACGCCACCACGCCCCAGCGCGAGCAGCGGCCGTAGGTCGGCTTGATGCCCACAGTGCCGGTAAACGCCGCCGGCTGGCGGATCGAGCCGCCGGTATCGGTCGCCGTTGCCGCGGCGCAGAGCCACGCGCTCACCGCCGCCGCGGACCCGCCCGACGAGCCGCCGGGCACGAGTTGCGCGTTTGAGCCGGATGACCGCCAGGGGTTCACCACCGGGCCGTAATAGGAGGTCTCATTGGACGAGCCCATGGCGAACTCGTCCATGTTCAGCTTGCCCAGCATCACCGCGCCGTCGCGCCAGAGGTTGGACGTCACCGTCGACTCGTATTCGGGCTTGAAGCCATCGAGGATGTGGCTCGCTGCCTGCGTGTGGACGCCTTTGGTCGCGAACAGATCCTTGATCCCGAGCGGCACACCCTCGAGCGGGGACGCATCGCCGCTGACGAGCTTCCGGTCCGACGCCGCGGCCATCTCCATCGCCTTGTCGGCGGTGACCGCGATATAGGCATTGAGCTTGGGGTTGGCGGCCTCGATCGCCTTGAGATAGGCACCAGTCAGCTCAGCGGAGGAAAAACTCTTGTCCGCGAGCCCCTTACGGGCGGCGGCAAGCGTCAGCTTGGTCAGGTCGGTCAAGATTTCGGGCTCGGTCTGAGAG
Organism: Hyphomicrobiales bacterium; assembly: GCA_044506585.1. GTDB lineage: Bacteria > Pseudomonadota > Alphaproteobacteria > Rhizobiales > Devosiaceae > Devosia_A. The sequence continues at coordinate 21,294 of JBIQKK010000042.1, read as the reverse complement.
TTTTGCCTGTCCTAACGGGGCAGCGCGATTATCGCAACATGGCCGCTCAACGGAGGCGTTTGGCAAAGAACGCCGAATACCCGCTGTCCGGGTAGTCGAGGAACGCCCCGCAGCGGCTGAACCCGGCTTTCGTATAGAGCCGTTGCGCGGGCTCGAACCCGGCGCCCTCCCCGGTCTCGAGCTTCAGCTCGGCAATCCCGCGGTTCCGCGCCAGCTCTTCGACCGCCGCGAGGATCGCCGACCCCACCCGCTGGCCCCGCACCTGTGGCCGTGTGAACATCCGTTTCACCTCGGCCAGGTCCGGTGACTCGATCTTGAGCGCCCCCATGCCGACAGCCCGCCCGGCTTCATCGCGCGCCACGAATAGCGTCGTCGCCGGATCGGCCATCTGCTCGACCGTCATCTGGAACTGGAATTCCTCAGGCGACAGCGGGTTGAGGTATGCATTGAGTTCGCTCACCAGCTCGCGGACGTCGTCCTGGAGCGGGGTCTCGACCGCGATCGTGACGGCCATGGCCTACTCGATGACCTTGGGCACCATGAAGAAATTGTCCTCGGTCAGCGGCGCGTTGGCGACCACCTTCTCGGGGTATCCGCCATCGGTCACGACGTCGTCGCGCCGGCGCAGCTGCATCGGCGTCACCGACGTCATGGGCTCCACGCCCTCGACCTCGACTTCACCCAACTGCTCCACAAACCCCAATATGGCGTTGATTTCGCCCTGGTATTTCTCGACCTCGTCGTCCTCCACCCGGATCCGGGCGAGGCGGCCGATGCGTTTGACGGTAGCGGCGTCGACGGACATGCAAAACTCCTGCTCGCCGTCGGTTACACCGTCCTAAACCTCGACGGCAAGCCCCGGCTCCAGCGAGGTCAATCCCGTGCCGTCGAGATGCTCACGCAACGCAGCCACAACGCGCCCCAGCACTTGGTCGTCCACCGCCAGCGCAATCAGCCGCGGCCGCGCGATATCCAGCAGGGCGGTCATTTCCGCAACAAGCCCTTCGCGCGCCGAGGTCAGCACGATCACCGCCCCCTCGGCCCATCGTCCCGGGCGCGGCAACGGTCCATCGCCCACGATCACCAGTGCCGGCTCCCCTGCCGCCGCCACCAGCAGTCCGTCCCCGATCCGCGCCACCTCGGCCGGCGGCGCCTCTTCCAGCAACCGGGGCATGGGCTTCGCCCGCCATGTCACTGGATCGACTTGCTGCAGGGTGTCCCCGCGCGCCACGATCCGATCGGCTCCCGCCAGCAATTCACCACGATCGACCTCGGCGGGCGCCGCGTCCGGATCGACCACCACAATCTGCCCGCCCACGTAAATCCGCAGCGCCGTCC
>JBIQKK010000042.1:17714-19856 GCA_044506585.1 Hyphomicrobiales bacterium | reverse complement strand
GCCGTCTCCGACGGCCTCCGGCTCACCGCGACCCCGCTCGAGACGATCCAGCGAACCAAGTTCACCGCCGATGCCGCTCGCCTGCTCGAGCTCATCGCCGAAAACGCCGCTGTCGCGCTGATCCTCGGCCTGCCGCTCAACATGGACGGCACCGAGGGGCCCCGCGCCCAGTCCACCCGCGCCTTCGCCCGCAACCTCACGCAGAAGACGCCCCTCCCCATCCACTTCTGGGACGAGCGGCTTTCGACCTCCGCCGTGACGCGCATGCTCATCGAGGCCGACACCCGCCGCGACCGGCGCGCGGAAGTCGTCGACAAGCTCGCCGCGTCCTACATTTTGCAGGGTTTTCTCGACCGGCTAAGGATAAACCCCTGACCCGTCTTGCCCCCTCGGCGGCGCTGGGCTAGACCCGCGCCGCATCGAGGACGGAGCGGGATGAACAATCCGACGAGTACCGGTTCCAGGCGGCCTTTCCCCCACCGCAATCTCCTCGGTATTTCCCAGCTCAACCAGTACGAAATCCTCGATCTGATCGACCGCGCCGAGGCGATGATCCCGATCTCGCGCCAGCCGCGCAAGATCCTCCCCACATTGTCGGGCAAGACCCAGATCAACCTCTTCTTCGAGCCCTCGACCCGCACCCAGTCGAGCTTCGAGATTGCCGGCAAGCGGCTCGGCGCCCAGGTCACCAACATGGCGGTCAGGACCTCCTCGGTCACCAAGGGCGAAACGCTGGTCGACACCGCGGCGACGCTCAACGCCATGCAGCCCGACGTCATCGTCGTGCGCCACGGCGCGGCGGGCGCGGTGGAACTGCTCAGCCAGAAGGTGGGTTGCGCCGTGATTAACGCCGGCGATGGCGCGCATGAACACCCGACCCAGGCGCTGCTCGATGCCCTCACCATCCGCCAGCACAAGGGACGCCTCGCCGGTCTCACGGTTGCCATCTGTGGCGACATCGCCAATTCGCGCGTCGCACGGTCCAACCTGCTGCTGCTCGGCGCGCTGCAGGTGCGCACCCGCGTCGTCGCGCCCAAAACGCTTCTCCCGCGCGGCATCGAGGCGCTGACCAGCGAGGTGCATACCGACATGGCCTCGGGCCTCGACGGCGCCGATGTCGTGATGATGCTGCGCCTCCAGCACGAGCGCGCCGCCGGCCGCTTGATCCCCTCCGTCCGCGAATATTACCGCTTCTACGGCCTCGATGCCGAAAAGCTGGCCCACGCCAAACCCGATGCGATCGTCATGCACCCCGGCCCCATGAACCGGGGCGTCGAGATCGATCCCGCCATCGCCGACGGCCCCCGCTCGGTGATCACCGAACAGGTCGAGATGGGCGTCGCCGTCCGCATGGCGGTCCTCGACGCGCTGCTGGCCGACCCCGCGCAGGTGGCGGCATGACCCGGCCCCTCGTCGTCACCAATGCCCGGATCGTCGATCCTGCCTCCGAAACCGACCGCAACGGCGCGCTCCTGGTCGAAGCCGGCAAGATCGCCGGCGTCTCGTCCGGCGCGCCGCAGGGCATCCCCGAAGGGGCCCGGACCATCGACGCCAGGGGTCTCATCGTCGCGCCCGGCCTCATCGACATGCGTGTCTTCACCGGCGAGCCGGGTCACGAATATCGTGAGACTCTCGCCAGCGCCGGCGAAGCGGCTGCGGCGGGCGGCGTCACCACCATTCTGCTGATGCCCGACACCATGCCCGTCGTCGATGACGGTGCCATCGTCGATTTCCTGATCCGCCGCGCCGGGGCGACCTCGAAAGTCCGCGTCGTTCCGTCCGCGGCCATCACCAGGGGGCTGCGCGGCGAAGACATCACCGAGTTCGGGCTGCTCAAGGAAGCCGGCGCCGCCTGCCTCACCGATGGCCGCCAGTCCATCCAGTCCTCCGCTGTCATGCGCGCGGCCATGAGCTACGCCGCCAATTTCGACCTGCCCATCCTGCACCACACCGTCGATCGCTCGCTCGCTGCCGACGGCGTGATGAACGAAGGCACGCTCGCGACCATCTCGGGCCTCAAGGGCATCCCGGTCGAGGCGGAAACCATTCCGCTCGCCCGCGATCTCCAGCTGGCCGCACTCACCGGCGCGCGCTACCACGCCGCACAGATCTCGACCGCCGCGAGCATCACCCTGGTCGCCA
>JBIQKK010000042.1:14236-17614 GCA_044506585.1 Hyphomicrobiales bacterium | reverse complement strand
ATGACGCAGCGCCCGGCCGAAATCCTCGGCCTCGACACGGGCCGGCTCGCGGTCGGCGCGCCTGCCGACTTCATCATCGTCGATCCCGACTTCCCCTGGGTGGTGGCTGAGGGGGAACTCCGCTCCCGGTCGCGCAACACCGCCTTCGAGGGTGCGCGCATGCAGGGCGCGGTGATGCACACATTCGTTGCGGGTGAGGCCGTGTTCAGCCATGCTGCGGTATCGGAGGGGCGCAAGTGATCAACTACGCCATCGCGGCAATCGTCGGCTACCTGCTGGGCTCGATCCCGTTCGGCCTGCTGCTGACGCGCGCCGCCGGCCTGGGGGACGTCCGCGCCATCGGCTCGGGCAGCATCGGCGCCACCAATGTGCTGCGCACGGGCCGCCGTGAGCTCGCCGCGCTGACATTGGTCCTCGATGCGCTCAAGGGGTTTGCGGCCGTGATGCTGGCCCGCACGGCCCTGCAATCGTTTTTTCCTGCCGACCCCACCACCGCCCTTTACGCCGCCTACATCGCGGGTGTCGCCGCCTTCATCGGCCACTGCTTTCCGGTGTGGCTCGGTTTCAAGGGCGGCAAGGGCGTCGCCACCATGATCGGCGTTCTTTTCGCGCTGGCCTGGCAGGTGGGCGCGATCTTCTGCCTCGTCTGGCTTCTGATCGCACTCACGCAGAAAATTTCCTCGGTCTCGGCGCTCACCGCGGCCGTCACGGCTCCTATTTTTGCTTATGTTGCTTTTCTGATGGGCTGGGTGCCCGAGGGCGTCATTTTCGCCGCCGTCGTTGCACTCCTCTCGGTCCTGCTTATTGTGCGCCACCGGGCGAATATCGCCCGCCTTCTCGCTGGCACTGAGCCCAGGATCGGATCGGAAAAGAAGACCTCCGAGCCCGCCTGATGGCCCGGGCGACAGGCAAGCATCTCACGCCCGAACAGAAGGTGGCCTGGCTCAGGCTCATCCGCACGCCCGGCATCGGGCCGCAGACGTTCCGCCAGCTCATCAACCGCAACGGCTCGGCCGACGCCGCGATCGATGCCCTGCCCCATCTCGCCCGCCGCGCGGGCGCGACGGCGCCCGTCCCTTCCGTCACCGCCGCCGAGGACGAGATCGCCGCGCTGCAAAAGCTCGGCGGGCGAATGGTCGCGATGGGCGAGCCCGATTACCCCGAACTGCTGGCCCACATCTCGGGCGCGCCGCCGATCGTTTCGATCTGTGGCGGCGAGCGCGTCGACCTCAAGCAGACCGTCGCCATCGTCGGCGCTCGCAACGCATCCGCTGCCGGCCGGCGCATGACGGAAGTGCTCGCCAGGGAGCTCGGCGCGCGCGGCTTCACGACGGTCTCCGGCCTTGCGCGCGGCATCGACGCGGCCGCTCACCACGCCTCGCTCGAAACCGGCACCATCGCGGTCCTCGCGGGCGGCATGGACCAGATCTACCCCGACGAGAACATTCCGCTCGCGCGCAGCATCGTCGAGCATGGCGGCATGCTGCTGACCGAAATGCCGCTCGGCTGGCAGCCGCGTGCGCAGGACTTCCCGCGCCGCAATCGCCTTGTCGCGGGCGTTGCACTCGGCGTCGTGGTGGTCGAAGCGGCCAAGCGCTCGGGCTCGCTGATCACCGCGCGCCTCGCGCTCGAACAGAACCGCGAGGTCTTCGCCGTCCCCGGCTCGCCGCTCGACCAGCGTTCCGAAGGTGGCAATCACCTGATCCAGCAGGGTGCGCGCCTCGTCACCGGCGCCGACGACATCGTCGACGGCCTCGGCCGCTTCGACTCCTATGGCCGCATCACGCTGCTCGAGCCCGACTGGCTTCCGGACGAGCCGGAGGACGATGATGAAGACGAGCCCACCGCCGACGATCGTGCCCTGCTCATGGAGGCACTGAGCGTCACGCCAACCTCCGTCGACGACCTCCTTGAGGCAACCGGCCTCTCGGTTTCGGCCATGCAAACGCTGCTGCTGGAGCTCGATCTTTCCGGCCGCATCGAGTGGTCGAGCGGCCAATTGGTCGCGCTCAGGCAGTGAGCCCAAACTCTCTTCCCCTAAAGGGGAAGGCCAATGGCGCCATTGGCCGCAGGTTGACACGTCCCGCGCCCTTCACCATTTTGCGCCGCGTTTAAGACCCTCCGAAAGCGGCACTTTATGAAGCTGGTCGTCGTCGAAAGCCCGGCCAAGGCAAAAACCATCAACAAATATCTGGGCAAGGACTACGAGGTCCTCGCCAGCTATGGCCACGTGCGCGACCTGCCCCCCAAGGACGGCTCGGTTCTGCCCGACGAAGATTTCGCAATGTCGTGGGAAGTCGACACCGCGTCGCGCAAGCGCCTCGCCGAGATCGGCAATGCCCTCAAGCAGGCCGACGAGCTCATCCTCGCCACCGACCCCGATCGCGAGGGCGAAGCCATCTCCTGGCACGTGCTCGACGTGCTCCGTCAAAAGAAGCTGCTCAAGGACAAGCCGGTCAGCCGCGTCGTCTTCAACGCCATCACCAAATCCGCCATCACCGAGGCGATGCAGCATCCGCGCCAGATCGACGAGCCGCTGGTCGATGCCTATCTCGCCCGCCGCGCCCTCGATTATCTCGTCGGCTTCACGCTCTCGCCGATCCTGTGGCGCAAGCTGCCCGGCTCGCGCTCGGCCGGGCGCGTGCAGTCGGTCGCGCTCCGTCTCGTCTGCGACCGCGAAGCCGAGATCGAGAAGTTCAAGCCGGTCGAATACTGGTCGGTTGCAGCCAGGCTCAACGAGAAGGGCAAGAGCTTCGAGGCCCGGCTCTATTCGGTCGACGGCAAGGTCACCGACAAGCTCGACATCAAGACCGGCGCGGAAGCGGCAGCGCTCAAATCCGCCATCGAAGCGGGCCGCTTCGAGGTGCGTTCGGTCGACAAGAAGCCCACCAAGCGCAACCCCTACGCGCCTTTTACGACCTCCTCGCTGCAGCAGGACGCGAGCTCGCGGCTCGGCTTTTCGCCCAGCCGCACCATGCAGCTCGCCCAGCGCCTCTACGAGGACGGCATCATCACCTATATGCGAACCGACGGCATCGACATGGCCCCCGAGGCGATCGCCGCCGCCCGCAGCGCCATCGAGAAGCATTTCGGCTCGCCCTACCTGCCGCCCACCCCGCGCATCTACCAGAACAAGGCCAAGAACGCGCAGGAAGCGCACGAGGCCATCCGGCCCACCGACATGTTCCGCCAGCCGGACGCCGTGGGCGATGCCGACCAGCGCAAGCTCTACGCCCTGATCTGGCGCCGCACCCTCGCCTCGCAGATGCGCCCTGCCGAGATCGAGCGCACCACCGCCGATATCGCGGTGAACGCGCCCGGCCGCGACATCGCCCTGCGCGCGGTCGGCTCGGTCGTCACCTTCCCGGGCTTCCTCGC
>JBIQKK010000042.1:6401-14136 GCA_044506585.1 Hyphomicrobiales bacterium | reverse complement strand
CAGCCCCCGCCGCGCTACAGCGAGGCCAGCCTCATCAAGAAGATGGAAGAGCTCGGCATCGGCCGCCCGTCGACCTACGCGGCGACCATCTCGGTGCTGCAGGACCGCAATTACGTGCGGCTCGAAAAGCGCGCGCTGATCCCCGAGGACCGCGGCCGGATCGTCACGGCCTTTCTCGAGAACTTCTTCAACAAGCTGGTCGAATACGGTTTCACCGCAGGCCTTGAGGAAAAGCTCGACCACATCTCGGCCGGGGACCTGCGCTGGAAGGACGTTCTACGCGATTTCTGGAACGACTTCACGCGGCAGACCGACGAGATCAAGGATCTGCGCGTCTCCGAAGTCCTCGATGCGCTCAATGAGAGTCTCAAGGACCACATCTTCCCGCCCAAGGCCGACGGGTCCGATCCGCGCCGCTGCCCCAATTGCGGCACCGGCCAGCTCTCGCTGAAGCTGGGCAAGTTCGGCGCCTTCATCGGCTGCTCCAACTATCCCGAATGCAAATACACCATGCAGCTGTCGGACGCCGCGACCGGCGCCACCGAGGCTGCGCCCGGCGATGGCATCCTGGGCACCGACCCCGAGTCCGGCCTTGAGGTCCACTTGAAGTCCGGTCGTTTCGGCCCATATGTGCAGCTTGGCGACGGACCTGAACCCAAGCGCTCCTCCCTGCCCAAAGGCTGGACACCTGAAAGCCTGACGCTCGACAAAGCGCTTCAGCTCCTGGCGCTCCCCCGCGCGGTCGGCCTTCACCCGGAGACGGGGAAGCCGATCAGCGCGGGGATTGGCCGCTACGGCCCGTTCATCCTGCATGATGGCACCTACGCCAACCTGCCCGATGTCGAGGAGGTCTTCAGCGTCGGTCTCAACCGCGCGGTCGATCTGCTGGCCCAGAAGAAGGCCGGCGGCGGCCGCTTCGGCCGGGCCGCGCCGGTCGCGGCGATCAACACCTTCGAGCACGCCGACGGCGTGATTTCGGTGCGCGACGGCCGCTACGGTCCTTACGTCAACCAGGGCAAGATCAACGCAACCATTCCCAAGAGCACCAGGCCCGAGGACGTGACCCTCGAGCAGGCACTCGAACTCATCGCCGAGCGCGCCGCCAGGACCGGCGGCAAGACCGGCGGCAAGAAACCCGCCCGCAAGGCCGCTGCAAAGAAGGCGCCTGCGAAGAAAGCCCCCGCCAAGAAGGCGGCGGCAAAGAAGGCGAAAGCGAAACCCGCGGCCAAGGCAGCCGCAAAGAAGACGAAGGCGGAGGCGTCCGCCTAGAAAGACCAGATGGCCAAAGCGCCAAAGACCAAAACCAAATCCAAACCGTCCCGGCCCTATCAGGTCGGGACGCTCCCTTCCCGCGAAGCCATCATCGAAGCCATGCGCGATTATCCGCAGCTCGACGGCAAACGCGAACTCGCAAAGCATTTCGGTATCCACGGCGACATGCGCACGCCCTTCAAGCTCCTGCTCAAGGAGATGGAGGGCGAAGGCTTCCTGTCGCGCAGCCGCAAGGCGATCCGCCGGACCTCGGCACTGCCGCATGTCACCGCGCTCGACATTCCCGCCGATGCCGATCCCGACCACCTCCACGCCTTCCCCGCGAGCTGGGACGAGGCCGAGGGCGAGCCGCCGCGCGTGAGCGTGCTCGTGGGCAAGAACGCCCGTATCGTGCCCGCGCCCGGCGACCGTATCCTCGCGCGCATCGATGCCGGCGAAGGTCCGCTGCCGGCCTACACCGCCAAGCCGATGAAGATCCTCGACAAGCCGCGGCGCGGCCAGATCGGCATCGTGCGGATCGACGATGGCGGCGCGCGGCTCGTGCCGATCGATCGCAAGACAAAAGAGATGCGCATCGACGGCGCCGATCTCGGCGATGCGCGCGACGGCGACCTCGTCGAGGTGTCGGTGAAGGTCTCCGGCCGGCTGATGATCCAGAAGGCCAAGGTCACCTCGGTGATCGGCAATCCGCAGTCGGAAGGCGCCATCTCGATGATCGCCATCCACAATCTCGAAATCCCCTACCGTTTCCCCGCCTCCGTGCTGCGCGAAGCCGGGGAGGCCGGCGAGGTCTCGCTCAAGGGCCGCGAGGACTGGCGTCACATTCCGCTCATCACCATCGATCCGCCCGACGCCAAGGACCACGACGACGCCGTCCACGCCGAACCCGACACCGATCCCAAGAATCCGGGCGGCCACATCGTCACCGTCGCCATTGCCGACGTCGCGGCCTATGTGCGGCCCGGCAGCGCGCTCGACCGCGAGGCGTATCTGCGCGGCAATTCGGTCTACTTCCCCGACCGGGTCGTGCCGATGCTGCCCGAGCGCATCTCCAACGAGCTCTGCTCGCTGAAGGAAGGCGAGAACCGGCCCGCGATCGCCGCTAGAATGGTGTTCGACGCGGACGGCCGCAAGAAGCGGCACTCCTTCCACCGCGTCGTCTTCCGCTCCGCCGCCAGGCTCAGCTACCAGCAGGTGCAGGCGGCCATCGACGGCAGGCCCGACGACAAGACCGGCCCGCTGCTCGGCCCGATCCTCAATCCCCTGTGGGCCGCCTACCGCACGATGGCGAAGGCGCGCGACAGGCGCGGACCGCTCGATCTCGACCTGCCAGAGCGCAAGATCATCCTCGACGACAAGGGCATGGTCGCGGACGTGCGCATCCCCGAGCGCCTCGAGGCCATGCGTCTGATCGAAGAGATGATGATCGCCGCCAATGTCGCGGCCGCCGAAACGCTCGAGAAGCGCAAGACGGCCCTCCTCTATCGCGTCCACGACACGCCCAGCCGCGAAAAGCTCGACGCGCTGCGCGAATTCCTGACCTCGCTCGATCTGAGCTTCGGCAAGTCCGAGGCCGTACGCCCCGCCGACTTCAACCGCGTGCTGGCCAAGGCGCGCGAGGGCAGCAAGATCGAGCAGGTGTCCGAGATGGTGCTGCGCTCGCAGGCGCAGGCCGAATACGCGCACGAGAACTACGGCCATTTCGGTCTCAACCTCGACCGCTATGCGCACTTCACCTCGCCCATCCGCCGCTATGCCGACCTCATCGTCCATCGCGCGCTGATCGCGGCGCTCGATCTCGGCGAGGGCGGCCTTACGGACGGCGAGATCGCGCGGTTGCCGACCATCGCCCAGCACATCTCGCAGACCGAGCGCCGGGCGATGCTCGCCGAACGCGAGACCTCCGACCGGCTGCTGGCGCAATTCCTCGCATCCAAAATCGGTGCCGAGTTCATGGGCCGCGTCTCGGGCGTCGTGAAGTCGGGGCTGTTCGTCCGCCTCCTCGAAACCGGCGCCGACGGCTTCATTCCCGCCTCGACGCTGGGCCAGGATTACTTCCGCTATGTCGAGGCCATGCAGGCCATGGTCGGTGACCGTACGGGCGAGATGTTCCGCATCGGCGACACCGTGAAGGTGCGCCTGCTCGAGGCCGCTCCGGTCGCCGGCGCCCTGCGGTTCGAGCTGCTTTCCGAGGGAACCCGCGTCAAACCGTCATCTGTGAAACGGGCCGCAAAGCGCCCATCTCGGAGCTACGGTCCCAAGGGCCGACGGAGATAGACGTGGCTGTCACCATTGAGACCGACACCAGCGACCGCCGGACGGGCCGGGCCATCTGGAATGGCATCAGGCTGCGCTGTCCGCACTGCGGCGAGGGCCACCTCTTCCGCGCCTTCCTCAAGGTCGCGGACAAATGCGACGTCTGCGGCGAGGAATTCCACCATCACCGCGCCGACGATTTCCCGCCCTACATCTCCATCTTCATCACCGGCCACCTGATCGTGGGTCTGATGCTGCATCTGGAGATGACCTATGCGGACGTTGCGCCCTGGGTCTATGTCGCGACGATGGTTCCGGCAGCCGTGATCCTGCCGCTCTTGATGCTGCCCTCCATCAAGGGCGCAGTCGTCGGTTTCCAGTGGGCGCGGCGCATGCACGGCTTTGCCGCCGACGGCCGCGATCCGGCCCTGCCCGACTATCCGTGACTGCTTGACAACAAGGCGCAAATCCGTAGGTTGCGCCCAAATTTCAAGGCCCTGCCTCCCGGCGGCCTCGCTCCAAGGATACCGCCATGGCAAAAGCCGTTTCGCTCAAGATCAAGCTCGTGTCGACTGCCGACACCGGCTACTACTACGTGACCAAGAAGAACTCGCGCACCCAGACCGAGAAGCTGAGCTTCAAGAAGTACGATCCGGTCGTGCGCAAGCACGTCGAGTTCAAGGAAGCCAAGATCAAGTAAGATCGGCCTCCGAACCGAATGCAAGAGCCCCGCTTCGCGGGGCTTTTTTGTTGCCGCAACGGATGAGGATTCCTGCCGAATCGACTGAGATCGCGTGCGTTTAACGGCGCTGTGACGGGACACCTGCCGGCGATTTCGAGAGAATGAGTGGCCGGTCCGGAGAGGGTGCCGAAGAGGCTCGCTGCAGCTCCGGACCAGCCGCCCTACGGACTTCAGGAGTTGCGGCGGACCTGAGGTAACCCGTAGGGATCGTGTGACGGGCATGCGCCGCGTCTATGGCGATCACCCTTAGCCGTCCCGGCCCGGGTTTCAACAATTGCCCGTTTCGTTAGTGAAACGGTAACCTTACCAGCACTGCATTTGAATCAAATGCTTACGAGTTACGCGGCGTCGAAGACGACGCGATTGCGGCCCTCGCGCTTGGCCCGGTAAAGCGCGACGTCGGCGCGCTTGAGGATCATTTCGGGCGTATCGGACTCGTGCTCGTTGAGCGCCACGCCGACCGAGCACGTCACCGTCAGCGGCCGCAGCCCGGACGTCTCGAACCCGCGCTCGGCCACCGCCATGCGCACGCGCTCGGCGACGCCCTGCGCCTGCTGGTAGTCGGTATCGGGCATCAGCACCACGAACTCCTCGCCGCCGAACCGGCAGGCGAGATCGACCCCGCGGATATTGCGCCGCAGCCGCTGGGCGAACTCCTTGAGCACGGCGTCGCCGATATCGTGGCCGTGATTGTCGTTGACGGCCTTGAAGAAATCCATGTCGATCAGCATCACGGCCATGTCGCGCTCGTGCTCGCGCGCCTTCTCGAGCAGCAGCGAGAGGTGCCGGTCGAAATAGCGCCGGTTGTAGAGCCCCGTCAGTTCGTCGATGACCGCCAGCGCCAGCGTCTGCGTCACGCTTTGACGCAGTTCGGCGGAATAGCGGTGCCTGCGGATTTGCGTGCGCACCCGCGCCGCGAGCTCGTTACGCTCGACCGGCCGCATGATGAAATCGTTGACCCCGAGGTCCAGTCCGCGCACCACCCGCGCCCGGTCGGCATCGTCGGCGATCAGCAGGATGGGCAAGCCGCGCGTCTGCTCCATCGTGCGCATCTGCGAGCAGACCCTCAGCGGATCGAACCCGCTCAGCGCCATGCTGACGATGGCCAGTTCGAAATCGCCCTCGGCGACATGCAGTGCCGCCGAAGCGGGATCGGCCAGCACATCGAGCTTATGCATCGTGAGATACCCGCCGATACGCTCGGCGCTGCGCGGATCGTCATCGACGAGGAGAATGCGGCCGCCTTCGCTGTTGGCCGCGTCCATCGCGCGCATCGCATCTTCGATGGCGATTTCCTGGCCGGTCTGCGCCCTGGCCCGCAATTCGTCGGTCAGCGCCTTGAGCCGCACCAGACTCTTGACGCGCGCCATGAGCTGCACGTCGTCGACGGGCTTGGTGAGGAAATCGTCGGCGCCGGCACTGAGCCCCTTCACGCGGTCGGAGGGCTGGTCGAGCGCGGTGATCATGACGACCGGAATGTGCGCCGTCGCAACGTCCGCCTTGATGTGCCGGCAGACCTCGAAGCCGTCCATCTCGGGCATCATCACATCGAGCAGGACGATATCGATCGCGCCTTGCTCGAGAATCGCCAGCGCCTCGCGGCCGGACGACGCGGTCTTGACCTCGAAATACTCCGCGGTCAGACGGGCCTCGAGCAGGCGGACATTCGTCGGAATGTCGTCAACGATCAGCACGCGCGCTGTCAAAGACCGGCCGCCCCTTCGACGCTTGAACTTAAACCGGGAGTGCGGGGTCCAGGGGACCCCTAATTGGCCGGCCCAATGTAGCGGGCAATCGTTTCCAAAAAGTGAGGCACGGAGATGGGTTTGGAGATGTAACCCTCACAGCCGCCCTGCAGAATCCGCTCCTCGTCGCCCTTCATGGCGAAGGCCGTGACGGCGATCACCGGGATCGACTGCAGCTCGTCGTCTTCCTTCAGCCATTTGGTGACGACCAGCCCCGAAACTTCGGGCAGCTGGATGTCCATCAGGATGAGGTCGGGATGATGCGCCCGCGCCAGCCCGATCGCTTCCATGCCGTTGCGGGTCTGGATGATCGAATAGCCGCGCGATTCCAGAAGATCGTTGAAGAGCTTCATGTTGAGCTCGTTGTCTTCGACGATCATGACTGTCTTGGGCATAGAATCCATTGCCGCGCTGATGGGCACTGTGTTCTGCCCCATGGCTCGGGTAACATCAATCGCTTACGAAAGCCGTAACGGACCCGCCGCCTTGGCCCTCAAAGCGCCCCAGCCGACCCTCGAAGAGCTCACCGCGCTCTGCCTCAACCATCTGGCGCAGGATCCCGACCAGCTCGCTGAATTCATGGCGATATCGGGCCTCAGCCCGGCTGATTTGCGCGGGGCCGCGGCCGACGGCTCCCTCGCCCGGGGCCTGCTCGACTACGTCGTCCAGAACGAGCCGCTGCTGCTCGCCATCTGCCAGGGCGCGTCCCTCAGTCCGGAGGCCGTGATGCGCGTCTGGGCCAGGCTCAACCCGGCGGGATGAAATGGGCCCGCTCGACGCCCTTTGCCGTAAATGCGGATGGTGCGAAAGCGTCGCCGCCCGCCCTGCGCGCTGCCCCGATTGCGGCTCGCCGCGGCTCGTCGACCATGCCGAGCTGCGCACCCTGACCATCGCGCACGTCGATTGCGACGCGTTCTACGCCTCGATCGAAAAGCGCGACGACCCGTCCCTGCGCGACAAGCCGCTGATCATCGGGGGCGGCCAGCGCGGCGTCGTCTCCACCTGCTGCTACATCGCCCGCCAGTCCGGCGTGCGCTCCGCCATGCCGATGTTCACCGCCCGCAAGCTCTGCCCCGACGCGGTGATCATGCCGCCCGACATGGCCAAATATGTCGGCGTCAGCCGCGAGATCCGCGCCCTGATGGACCGCATGACGCCGCTGGTTGAACCGCTCTCGATCGACGAAGCCTTTCTCGATCTCTCCGGCACCGCGGCCCTCCACCGCGCCAGCCCTGCCGAAGTGCTCGCCCGCTTCGCCCGCGAGGTCGAGGAGCAGGTGGGCGTTACCATCTCGGTGGGCCTCAGCCACAACAAGTTCCTCGCCAAGATCGCGTCCGACCTCGACAAGCCCCGCGGCTTCGCCATCATCGGCCGCGCCGAGACGCTGAGCTTTCTCGCCGGGCAGCCCGTGAGCCTGATCTACGGCGTGGGCAAGGTCTTCTCCGAGACCCTGCGCAAGGACGGCTATGCGACCATCGGCCAGCTGCAGCAGGCCGATCCCACCGACCTCATCCGCCGCTACGGCGAATCCGGCGCGCGCCTCGCCCGGCTGGCGCGTGGCGAGGATGCCCGCGCCGTCAGCAGCGACGGCGACATGAAGACGATTTCGGCCGAGACGACCTTCAACAATGACATCGCCGATTTCGGCGAGCTCTCGACCCACCTGCTGGCCCTGTCCGAGCGGCTCGCCGACCGGGTGAAGGCGAAGGGCATCGTCGGC
>JBIQKK010000042.1:0-6301 GCA_044506585.1 Hyphomicrobiales bacterium | reverse complement strand
GCCGAACGGGCGATGGACCGGGTACGAACGCGGTTTGGACGCGACGCGGTCATTCGTGGCAAGCTATATGGGCGGGGCAAGTCCCGCCCGAGCGACGTCGAGATAGAAGAAGGCAAAACGAAATGAGCACTCCGGTCGAAAAGCTGCGCGAATATGGCTACGAGCTGGTCCAGCCCAAACCGCCCGTCGCGAGCTACGTGCCGGTCGTCCGCACGGGCAACATCCTCTACGTCAGCGGCCAGATTTCGTCCGACGACAATGGCGTCGTCGAGGGCAAGCTCGGCGACACCATGAATGTCGTCCAGGGCGGCAACGCCGCCGAACTCTGCGCGGTCAAGATCCTGAGCGAAATCGTCTATTCGGCGGGGATCGACCTCAGCGCCGTCAAGCGCGTGCTGAAGCTCACGGTGCTCGTCAATTCGGCCCCCGATTTCACCGAGCAGCACCTCGTCGCCAACGGCGCGTCCAACCTGATCGTCGGGGTGCTCGGCGACAAGGGCAAGCATTCGCGGGCGGCATTCGGCGTCGCCGCACTGCCGCTCGGCGCGGCCGTCGAGATCGAGGCTGTCGTCGAGGTCGAATGACCCGCCTGTTCGAGCGGCCGATCGCCCATCGCGGCCTGCACGACCGCTCGCGTGGCATCATCGAGAATTCACGCTCGGCGTTCGCCGCCGCCATCGCTCATGGCTACGCCATCGAATGCGATGTCCAGCTCTCGAGCGACGGCATCCCCTTCATCTTCCACGACGACACCTTCGATCGCCTGACCGGCGCGCGGGGCCCTTCAACCGCCCGTCCGATGGCCGAGGTGCAGACCCTCGTCCTGACCGGCAGTGCCGATGGCGACACGCCGCAGCGCCTGGACGAATTGCTCGCGCAGGTGGACGGCCGCGTGTTGCTGCAGATCGAACTGAAGCGGCAGTCCTCCGCACAGCACAACCGGACTCTCGCCGAACGCGTGGCTGCCGCACTTCGCGCCTACGATGGGCCCATCGTCCTTGAGTCTTTCGATCCCTATATCCTGATGGCTTTGCGCAGAACGAAAATTGCCGTGCCCATCGGCATCATCACTCAGGCCTACGCCGCCGGCGACGATGGACTGTCGCCGGCCCGCCGCTTCGCGCTGCGCCACCTCCTGCATTGGCCGTTCACGCGGTTCGACTTCGTCTCCTGCAATGCGGACGATCTGGCGCTGCCGGCGATCCGGTGGTGCCGTGCGCGCGGCATGGAGGTGACCGCCTGGACCATCCGCTCCCCCGATGCTGCATCCGCGGCCCTCGCCGCGGCGGATCAAATCGTCTTCGAAGGATACCTGCCGGCAATTGGCTGACCAGTTCACAGCAGAGATCGTCGATGCGGTATCGCAGATCGATCCGGCGACCTGGAACGCGCTCGTGACCGCGACCGATCCGCACGCCAATCCGTTTCTCGACCACGCCTTCTTCCTCGCCCTCGAGGAGTCCGGCTGCGCGACGCGCCGCACGGGCTGGTCGCCGCGCCACATCGTCTTGCGCGACGGACCGGAAATTGTCGGCCTGATGCCGCTCTACGAAAAGGCCCATTCGCAAGGCGAGTACGTCTTCGACCATGGCTGGGCCAACGCCTTCGAGCAGGCCGGTGGCCGCTACTATCCCAAGCTGCAGTCGGCGGTGCCGTTCACGCCCGTAACGGCGCCCAAGCTCCTGACGCGTGGCACCGGCGCGGAACGCACGGCCCTGCTCGCGGCTGCCCAGGCGTTCGCGAGCGAGCGCGACGTCTCCTCGGTCCACGCAACGTTCGTGCCGGAAGAAGAGGCCAGCCTCGCGGCCGGCGCCGGTTGGCTCACCCGGACCGACACCCAGTATCACTGGCACAATGACGGCTTCGACAGCTTCGAGGCCTATCTCGAGACGATGTCGTCACGCCATCGCAAGGCCACCCGGCGGGAGCGCCGCGATGCGGTGGAGGGCCTCACAATCCGCTGGCTGACCGGCCCGGATCTCAACGAAAGCGTCTGGGATTCGTTCTTCGAGTTCTACCAGGAGACCGGCAGCCGCAAATGGGGCCGGCCTTACCTCAACCGCCGCTTTTTCTCGCTGCTGTCGCAGGCGATGGCCGATCGCATTGTGCTGATGTTCGCCTATGACGGCACGACGCCCATCGCGGGCACGCTCAACCTCGTCGGCAACGATCGGCTCTATGGACGCTACTGGGGGGCCACCGTCCACGTGCCCTTTCTCCACTTCGAGCTCTGCTACTACCAGGCGATCGACTACGCCATCGCGCACAAGCTGGCGGTCGTCGAAGCCGGCGCGCAAGGCGAGCACAAGCTGGCGCGGGGCTATGTTCCGACCACTACCCACTCGGCCCACTGGATCGCCCATCCGGGCCTGCGCGACGCCATCGCGCGGTTCCTCCGTCAGGAACGCGCGGCGGTGAGCCGGGAGCAGGCCGCGCTCGGCGAGCTGACCCCGTTCAAGAAGACCGCCTAGCGGCCCGGCCGGATGTCGGTGTGCTCGTGCGTTGCGGGCTTTCCGGCGAACGTCACCCAGAAAAAGTTGAGCGTATAGGTCAGGCCGGTGCGGAAAACGCCCTCCTCGGCGAGGCGCCTGCCGGAGGTCTTCATCTTGAGCCGATGGGTGAACTTCACCTTGCCGACCTTGCTCAGCCGCACGGCGACGTCGGTATCCTCGCCGTAGAACTTGATCTCGCGGTTGAAGCCGCCCGCCTTGATCCAGGCCTCGCGCTTCAGCACGAAATTGCCGCCCTGCACCACCGACCCCACGCGCAGCAAATAATGGTTGATCCAGTAGATCAGCGTCGTGAGCCCGTAGAACATGCCCACGATGAAGCGGTGTCCGAGGCCGAGATCGTAGTAGACGTACGGCCCGCTGAGGCAGACGAGCCTGGGATTCTTCTCGAACTCCTCGAAGACGACGTCCAGCCAGCCGGGCGGCACCATCGTGTCGCCGTCGATGTTGGCGACCAGTTCTGCGGTGGTGGCCCGGAACCCACCGTCCCGCGCCGAAACGATGCCCTTCTGCGGCTCGTCGATCACCCGGGCGCCTGCCCTGGCGGCGATTTCGGCCGTGCGGTCGGTCGAATTGTTGTTCACGACCACGATTTCGCAGTCCCGCCCGCTCCGCCTGACCTCGGCGACGACGGATTCGACGCATTGGCCGATCAGCGCCTCCTCGTTATAAGCGGGGATCACGAACGCAAGCTTCATCTCGGGGCCTCTGCGCTTCAATGCATGTGCGGATAGACGAGTTGGCGGCGGGCGGCAACCGGGCGGTAGGCCGGCCCTGACCGGCTAAGGGTGATGATGGACGTCTTCTGGAGCGGATTGGCGACGCTGGCTGTCTGGGCGCTGCAGGCCGCCGTGGTGTTTTTCGCCTCCACCCTGCTGTTCGACACGCTCCACTGGCTGCTCCACCGCTGGGGCCGCTCCAGGAACCGGCTGTTGCGGACCTTCTCGCGCTGGCACTGGGTCCACCACCGCTTCCTCGACCGCAAGATGCGGGTCCATCCGGAGCTGGTCTGGCCCAACCTCTTCTATCACGTCCTGCCGGAATATCTGACCGGTATGGCGGGAACGCTGGCTTTTCTGCTGGTCTTCCCCTGGCCGCCGGTCGCCGTCGTCGCTCTCGTCCGCACCTGGATGCTGATCCAGACCATTCGCGAAGAAGGCATGGATTTCAACCACATGAGCATGGATCGCATCAGCGGCCAGCAGGGGCTGCTGTGGGTCAATCCCAGCTACCACGCGATGCACCATGTCCATCCGAACAACTTCTTTTCGTCCTTCACCAATGGGTTCGATCTGCTGTTCGGCACCGCGACGCAGATCGACGGCCGGCGCTTTCTGATCACCGGCGCGAGCGGCGCCTTCGGCAGCGCCATGAAAGCGCGGCTGGAGGAACTGGGCGGCATCGTCGAGACCGCCAGGCACGGGCACGATTTCACCGCGGGCGACTATGGCGGCATGCACGAAAAGCTGCAGCGGGCGGATGTCCTGATCCTCGCCCACGGCGCCAAGTCGGAGGGCTGTTGGGACGCCAACTACCGCACATTCGTCGATCTGATCGAGCTCTACATCGAGACCGGACGATCGCGGCTGACCCCGCCGGAGGTCTGGGCCCTGGGCTCGGAAGCCGAATTCCACGGCGATCTGGGCCTCGAGGAGCTGCGCGATTATGCCGCCTCCAAGCGGGCCTTCGCCCAGCGGGCGCTGGCGTATTACCGCTCGGGCGACCTGCTCTACCGGCACATCGTGCCCTCCTCGTTCACTTCGGCGATGGGCCGGGGGGCGATGTCGGCCGACGTCGCGGTGCGAATGACACTGTTTTTCATCCGCCGGGGCCTCCATTATGTCCCGGTGACCCTTACGACCCTCGCATTGTGGAACTATTTCCGATTCATCCGGCAGGCGCCGGCCCCGGCCATGGCGCCGGCCGATACCGTGTGACAGGTGGTCTTTCGATGTTTCTGGCCGACATAGCGGCGGCGCCGGCCCAGGGCACCTTCCCAATGACCAGGAGGCGGCGGTCATGACCAAGACCGTCGTCACGGCCGTTCTGGGCACCCACGGCGATGTGCAGCCGCACGTCGCGCTGGGCGTCACCCTGCGCAAACGCGGTTTCCGGCCGATCATCTGCACGACCGACGATTTCGAGGGGTTCGTCACCAGCCACGGCATCGAATTCGTCGGCGTCGGCAGTGACATGCGCGAGTTGATGAAGCGCACCCAGATGGACGATGCCGCCGCGCTTCGTCTGCTGCTCTACGCGCCGAGCCTCCTCCGCGAAGGCCAGCGGATGCTCAAGAACGCGGCGCGGCGCACCTGGGAAGCGGCCCAGGAGGCGGATCTGCTGATTTTTGCCAGCACGACCACGTTCTGCATCGACATGGCCGAGGCGCTGAACATCCCGGCCATCATGACGGCTTTCCAGCCGCTCAATCCCACGACCGAGTTCCCGTACTTCCAGTACGAGGTCACCCCGGTCAGCCCGCTGATGTACAAATTCAGCCGCGAGCCTTTCGGACAGGTGCCGGGCATCGATCCGATGATCAACAAGCTCAGCTACGTCGTCCAGCGGGCGCACCAGACCTATTACGACCTGCCGCGCGACCGCCTCCGGCGGCGCCTCATGGGCCTCAAGACCCGCCCCCGTGGCGGCTTCCTCAAGAACTCCCGCGGCGAGCGGCTGACGGTGCTCGAAGCCTATTCGCCGACGGTGTCCCCGCCGGCCGGCGACTGGGACGGCAACAGCGTGGTCACCGGCTTCTGGCGGCTCGACGACATCACCGGCTGGGAGCCCCCCGCGGACTTCCAGGAGTTCCTCAGCAAGGGCGACAAGCCGGTTTACCTGGGCTTCGGCTCGATGCCCTGGGGCGCCCAGCGAAACACCGAGATCATCACCAAGGCCCTCGATATGTGGGGCGGCCGGGCCGTCGTCTCGAAGGGCTGGGGCGGTGTGCGCGCCGAGGAGCTGCCCAAGAGCATCTACGTCATCGACCGGGCGCCGCACGGCAAGCTGTTCCAGCACGTCAGGGCCGTCGTCCACCACGGTGGCGCAGGCACGACGCAGACCGGGCTCGAGGCCGGGAAGCCGACTTTCGCGGTCCCGCAGTTCTTCGACCAGCCCTATTGGGGCAAGCTGATCTACGATTTGGGCTGCGGCCCCCCGCCCGTACGCATCAAGAAGCTGACGCCGCAGATCCTTGCCTCGGCGCTCGACGATCTCGTCTCCATCCCCTCCTACGCCCGCACCGCCGAGGCCATCGGCGAGAAAATGCGGCTCGAGGACGGCACCAACCGTGCGGTCGACGTGATCGAAGAGACCATCGCGGACTACCGCGTGCCCACGCCCCGCCCAATTCTCTCGCCGCTGGGAGTCCTTCCGTGACCGGCTACGATCCCTCCAACATCTTCGCCAGGATCCTTGTGGGCGAAATCCCGAGCATCAAGGTCTTCGAGGACGAAGACATGCTCGTCATGATGGACATCTTCCCCCAGTCGCGAGGGCACACCCTGGTGATCCCCAAGGCCGCCTCGCGGAACCTGCTCGACGCCGACCCCGCGGTCGTCGCCAGGGTCGCGGCGTCCCTGCCCCGATTGGCCCGCGCCGTGAAGCAGGCCACCCATGCCGACGGAATCCGGCTGGTGCAGTTCAACGAAGCGCCTGCCGGCCAGAGCGTCTTCCACCTGCATTTCCACCTGATCCCGGTTTACGAGGGCATCGAGCTCGCGCGCCACGGCGGCGGCAAGGCCGACGAGGCCGAGCTCAAGGAACTGGCCGCCGCGATCGCCGCCCAGCTG